>JAHJKP010000008.1 GCA_018821985.1 Pseudomonadota bacterium | reverse complement strand
ATATATAAATACAGTGCGTTACAGATAAACACATACCGTGAATAGTCATTCATTTTGCCCTTGACAGATATTCTTTGCTAAAGTATAGCTCACAAGTGTTGATTTATTCATTATTCAGGTTTAGATTCCGCGTCTGAATAAGTATTTTTTATAACTGGTATAAATAAAATTTTATACCTACTTACAATATTTTTTAGGAGGAAAATAAAATGAGTGACATCAAGGTTGCCCCAGACGGACTGGCAGTAGCAGCTACACTTGACACGAAAGGATTAAGTTGTCCAATGCCCCTTCTTCGTACTAAAAAAGAGATTGGCAAGATTGCATCTGGTCAGATTTTACAAATCGACGGTACTGATCCTGGTTCACGTAACGATATTCCAGGATGGTGCGCCCGTGGAGGACATGAATACCTGGGCGAGAAAGAGCAGTCTGGCTATATCAGCTTCTTTGTTAAAAAAGGTTGATTTTTCCCATTTTCGTATTTTTCTCTAACGGAGGATAAAGCCAATGGCTGCAGATCCAAACAAACTTGGTATTTTTGTAACCTCACCGCAAAACATGCGGCACGTAATAGGTATTGCTGACGCTGCTGAAAAAGCAGGGAAAACACCCATGATTTTCTTCACCTATAAATCTGTTCATCTCACCAAGGACGCCAGATTTAAGGCGTTGGCTGATAAATGCGGTGAAGAGAATATTGCCATCTGTGCCGACAGTTATACTTGTGAAGGATATGATTCAGCCGCAGATATTCCGGCTGGTTTATCTGGAAAACAGATGAGAACTCAGGCTTTCCATGGCGCCCTGCTTGACGAGTGCGGCAAGTACATCGTTTTATAAGGAGTATAAGAAAATGGAATCATTAAAAGTATATATTCTGATTGCAAACCGTATGTATAATGACGGTGTTCGCTCCGGTCTAGGATTGGCGGTGGAAAATCATTATGCCTATCCCGTTATCATGAACGGAGAATTTCCTTCTTTTTCTACATACATGAGCGAGAATATTGCCTGGGTCAAGGATATGGAAGGCCAGGTTTACTCCTGTGGTGCCCCTGCTCCTGATAGTTGCGTGGACGAAGAGGGTGACAAACTGATTGATGAAATTTCTCTGGAAGAACTCGGTGAGGCCATGCGAGACGCTGATTTCATCATTCCTTACGGTCTGTCGAAACAAACCAATGAGCCGCCACCTGCCTGTGCTGAATAACTAAAGGAGTTATGTGCAATGAAAATTTTACAAGTATATCGCTCAGAGCCTAATGATAATGTGAAAACACTGGTTGGAATTCTAAACAGAGATCGTGATGCGGATGAATTCAGTCTCAATGTGGAATCCCCTGACTATGATACACTCGTAGCTAAAATTTTTGCCGCTGATAAGACTGTATGTTGGTGGTAATTTAATAAATTTTATTTTTTTAGCTTAAAAACCCCTTGTATCATAGATTTATGATACAAGGGGTTTTTTATTATTTTCCTTTTGCAGGCAACGCATAATAGTATCATGAAAAAGTGGTCTGAATTTTCTAATTAATTCATTATTATTAGCACTTAAATGGACCCTATTAGTTAAAAGTACCACAATAAGCTCTTTTTGCGGATCAATCCAGAAAGATGTGCCGGTATAGCCAAGGTGACCAACACTTAATGGTGAAAAAAACCTGCCACTGCTCGATTCCTTTATAGATGGTGTATCAAAACCGGATGTCCAGGATGAGTTACCCACTTTTATCATAGCCTGTCTTAATATTTCATTCCCAAAAAAAGGATGTCTGGTTCTTCCTTTTATATGGGAGAGAAGATGTTCACACCAGTGAACAACACCGCCTATAGTACCAAAAAGCCCTGCATGACCAGCAACCCCTCCCAAAGCTCGACAATTGTCATCATGGACCTTCCCTGACAGCATTTCCCCGGTCCATGGGCATATTCCCGTTGCTGCATAAAATTGTCTCTCTACACTACCTTTCTTGCCATAAAAAAGACTTTTTTGGATATTAAGAGGTTTATATATTTTTTCTTCTATATATTCCTTTAAGTTTTTTTCTGAAATTTTTTCTATAATAAATCCCAATAAGATAAAACCCAGATCACTATATACATTATTCGTTCCTGGAGAATATATTAATTTTTCTTGTATTATCGATGTAAATAACCATTTTTTTTGTCCACTCTCTTTTATTTTTAATAATTTTTTATAATACTCTTTATGAGCTGGTAAACCAGAAGAATGCGACATTAACTGCTTTATATTTATATGTTTTTTATCTTCCTTAATTTCATTTCCAAAAATTTCAAACAACGTTGAATTCCATGATATTTTTCCTTCTTCCATTAATGATAGTAAAGCTGGAACTGTAGCTAAAGCTTTAGTTAATGAGGCCAGATCATAAAAAGTTTCTCGGGTAAGTTTTATGTTTACGGGAAATGATTGCGCCTGACCATAATGATTATAAAAATGACAATATTCACTTCCATTCCATTGTGAAATTCCCACGCTAGCCCCTGGAAACACTTTTTTATCCAAAGATGATGAAAAAATAGCATAAAGTCTCTGACTTAAACTGTTTTTATTAAAAAAAATCACTGGAAATTTCCATTATTTTATTGTATATTTTACCTGTTTGAATTATTCTTAAAAAGTTAAATATATCAAATTGTTATTTTTCTTTTTAATATAGTTTAAACAGCAGAAAGTGAATACTTACAGGAAAACTCGTTTTATAATGTGTTGAAAACTTTATATTAACAATAAAAAAATATTATATACTTTTATTTGTTTATTGTTTTCTATTTTATATCAAAAAGTTACAATACAAATAAACAAATAAACCCCCATTAATAACAATAATAAAACAAATAAAAAATAAAGGTTATTTTTATATGGCTCTAAATTTTAATATTTCAAAAAATGTTTTTCTTGAAGGATTAAATGCCCTTCAAAATTTAACCAATAAAAGAGGAACGTTGGCTATTATTTCAAATATCCTTATTGAAACAGATAATGATATGTTATTTTTAACAGCAACTGACCTTGAGGTTGGTTTAAAAATTAAAATTCCAGCGGAAATAATACATTCTGGTAGTTTAACTCTACCCAGTAAAAAAATTTTTGAAATAGTCAGAGAATCTGGTTCTTCATCTATAAGTATAGAAGAAACAGAAAATAGTTGGGTTATTATCCATGCTGGATTGAGCACATATAATCTTGCAGGAATGCCCAGTAATGAATTTCCAGAATTTCCTTCATTTAATGAAGAAACATTTGTATCTTTTGAAGCCCATGTATTTTCAGAAATTATTGACAAAATTATTTATTCAATAGCCAATGAACAGGAAAATAATTATGTATTAACCAGCGTTCTTTTTGAAAAAGAAAAAAAGAATGATAGATCTTATATAAGAATGATTTCATCTGATGGCCATCGTCTTTCTATTATGGAAAAAGATGTTGCAGCAGATGTAGATAATCTTACCCTTAACAAGATGACTCTTATTCCTAAAAAAGGAATTCAAGAACTTAAAAAGTTTTGTGAAAATCGAGACAGTGTACAAATTTCTTTTGAAGAAAAACAATTGGTGGTGAAAGATGATAATGCCACAATGGTTATTCGCTTAAAACAAGGAGAATTCCCTCCATACAGAGCTATTATAGATGCTGTACAACTGCAAAATAAAATTAAAATAAATAGAGTTCCTTTTTTAGAATCCTTAAAAAGGATAAATTTATTTACAGAAGATATTTATCACACCATTCAATTAGAAATTTTAAATGAAAAAATGATATTGTCTTCACAAAATGCTGATATTGGCAATGCCAAGGATGAGCAAAACATAATATATACAGGGGAACCTCTCACCCTTGGTTTTAATTGTCGTTTTTTTATAGAAACATTGCAAGTCATGGAATGTGAAACAGTGGATGCTTATATAAATTCAAACAACAGTCCTTGTCTTTTAAAATCAGATTTTGATGAAGGCTTCCTCAGTATCATTATGCCCATGCAGCTATAGAAATATAAACCATTGTTACTATTAAAAATATCCATTCATACTTCATGAATGGATATTTTTATTTTAATTGAACAAAAGGGTACAGAGTGACAGAAGAAAATAAAGCATACGGTGCGGAACAGATAAAAGTTCTGGATGGTTTAGAAGCAGTTCGCAAAAGACCATCCATGTATATTGGAAATACAGCCGAGTCAGGACTTCATCATCTTATATGGGAAGTTGTTGACAACAGTATAGATGAGGCTTTAGCAGGGTATTGTACTAATATCTATGTAAAAATACATGAAGACAATTCTATATCGGTTGAAGATAATGGTCGCGGAATACCCGTTGATATGCATCCAACTGAAAAAATGTCAGCCTTGGAACTGGTGATGACCACACTCCATGCGGGGGGAAAATTTGATCATTCTTCTTATAAGGTTTCCGGTGGACTGCATGGTGTTGGTGTTTCCGTTGTAAATGCACTGTCCGTTAAAGCCAGCGCAGAAATAAAAAGGAATGGAAAAATTTACAGACAGTCTTACCAATATGGCACAAAAGTTGGCGAACTGGAAGTAATAGGAGAAAGTACTACAACAGGTACACGTATTACCTTTAAACCAGATCCTGAAATATTCACTGAAACAACAGTCTATGATTATGAAACTATCAATAACAGACTACGGGAATTGGCCTATCTGAATAAAGAAATTCGTATTGATATTAAAGATGAAAGATCAGGTGCTGAAGACTCTTTTTATGCCGAAGGAGGTATAAAATCGTATGTAGAATATCTGAATAGAAAAAGAACTCCCATTACGCCAGAACCGATTTATGTTTTTGGCGAAAAAGATATGGTTCAGGTTGAGTTAGCATTTCAATATTTTGATGGGTATACTGAGAGACTTTTTTCTTTTGTAAATAATATAAATACACGGGAAGGTGGAACGCATGTGGCAGGATTTCGTGCCGCTCTCACAAAATGTATAAATAGATATGCCAGTGACGATATTATTCCCAAAAGTTTAAAAGAAAAAATGAGCGGAGAAGATATGCGGGAAGGTCTTACCTGTGTTATATCTGTTCGTGTACCCGATCCCCAGTTTGAAGGACAGACCAAAACAAAACTGGGAAATTCCGAGGTAAAATCCATTGTCGAATCTGTCTGCTCTGAAAAATTAACTATATTTCTGGAACAAAATCCCCAGGAAGCTAAAAAAATTCTCATTAAAGTGGTCGAGGCGTCACGGGCCAGAGAAGCGGCTAAAAGGGCTCGAGACCTGTCTAGAAAAAAAGGATCTACCAGTCTGCTTATGGCAGGAAAACTGGCAGAATGTCAGGAAAAAGATCCAAGTAAACGAGAAATTTTTATTGTAGAGGGTGACTCTGCCGGCGGTTCAGCCAAACAGGGAAGGGATAGATCTGTTCAGGCTATCCTTCCTTTGCGCGGTAAAATTATGAATGTTGAAAAGGCTCGTTTTGATCGCATATTGAGCAGTGAGGAAATAAAAAATCTTATTGGTGCGCTGGGGTGTGGTATAGGAAAAGATGAATTTGATGTAGATAAATTACGCTATCACAAAGTAATCATCATGACCGATGCGGATGTGGATGGTGCTCATATCCGTACCCTTCTTCTCACTTTTTTCTATCGGCAGATGCTGCCGCTTGTGGAAGGTGGTTTTGTCTATATAGGGCAACCGCCTTTATACAGACTAGGAAAAGGGAAAAAGGAAAAATATTTTTTGGAAGATGAAGATTTGAATAGTCATCTTTTCATGGAAGCAAGTCAAATTATTGAGATTCATACAGAAGGAATAGAGGATAAGGAGCTTGTCGGCAATGTCCTCGTGGAAAAATTACGGAAACTGTCAGTCTATCAAAAAATTGTTACCTATCTTGACAGGATGAATATATGGGAAGAAATGCTCTATTTTCTCCTTGAAAATGACGTGCATTCGGCAGATCAATTTGCTGATGAATCTTTTTTAAAAGGTCTTGTTGATCAACTTTCCAGCGAAGACCTTATCATTGGTCCCATTCGCTCCTGTCGCTGGCGACCAACATGCTATGAAGTAGATATTGCCATAAGAGGAAAGGCCCATGTTTTCATTACCCTGGGGCCCAATATCCCTCTTATTAATGAGTACAGACATGCACTTGAAATTTTTCCCTCTGTCCGGGCCTATTTAAAGAGAACATTTACCATTGTCAGAAAATCGACAACCGGTCAGGACAAGGGTATTCATGCGAATGGCTGGAGTGAAATGCTGCAAACAGTCCGCAGTGAAACCTTTAAAGGAAGTCATCTTCAGCGCTATAAAGGTCTTGGAGAAATGAATCCAGAGCAGCTCTGGGATACCACTATGAACCCGGAAAACAGAGTTCTTGTGCAGGTAACTATCAACGATGCGGAACAGGCGGATGATATGTTTACCACCCTTATGGGAGATAAAGTGGAACCCAGGAGAGAATTCATCCAGAGCCATGCCCTAGAGGTAACCTCACTGGATATTTAAAATATTCACCATTTTTTAATGGAATGAATTATAAATTTTAATTCATTCCATGATGATGACAAATTAAATTTGCATTTGTTGTGAATCCATCAATGTTTAATAAATAGAATTTTTATGAATACGGAAGAAAACAACCAAGAGAAATACCCGACCATATCCATTGAAAAGGAGATGCAAAAATCCTATCTTGCCTATGCCATGAGTGTCATTATAGGCAGAGCCCTGCCGGATATTCGGGATGGGCTTAAACCTGTGCATCGTCGAGCCCTTTTTGCCATGCGGGAACTTGGAGTTTTTTATAACAGGCCTTATGTAAAATCGGCGCGTATTGTCGGTGATGTCATCGGTAAATATCATCCCCATGGTGATACCGCTGCCTATGATACCATTGTCCGTATGGCGCAGAATTTTTCCATGCGCTATCCTTTAGTGGACGGTCAGGGAAACTTTGGCTCCATGGATGGTGATTCTCCCGCGGCCATGCGCTATACCGAGGCCAGGATGACCAGGATTGACAGGGAGATCGTGGCTGATCTGGACAAGGAAACGGTTGATTTTGTGCCGACCTATGATAATTCCATGACAGAACCTTCTGTTATGCCCAGTAAAATACCTACACTCCTGATAAACGGTTCTTCCGGTATTGCTGTTGGTATGGCAACCAATATACCACCGCATAATCTGACTGAAGTCATGGATGGATTACTTGCCCTGGTGGATAATCCAGATATTACGGTTCATGAACTGATCACCCATATTACCGGGCCTGATTTTCCGACAGGGGCACTTATCTGTGGTAGGTCAGGCATCAGGGAGGCCTATGAAACCGGGCGTGGCAGTGTGTTGATGCGCTCCTTGACCCATATCGAAAAGATGAAGGATGGGAAGCGTGAGGCCATCATTATCACGGAAATTCCCTATCAACAGAATAAGGCAACCCTTGTTGAAAAAATTGCCATTCTGGTGAAAGAGAAAAAGATCACCTCCATTTCGGAGGTCCGTGATGAATCGGACAGACACGGAACGCGTATAGTCTTGGAACTGAAAAAGGATGAGATAGCGGAGATTGTCATTAACCAGCTTCACAAAATGACTCCCTTACAGCGTTCATTCGGGATCATTTTACTGGCCATTGTCAATAACAGACCAGAGGTCTTGAACCTCAAACAGATACTGGAACACTTTGTCCTCCATCGGAAGACCATTGTCTACCGACGAACAGCCTTTGAGCTGAATAAGGCCGAGGAAAGAGCCCACCTACTGGAAGGTCTTAAGATTGCCATTACCAACCTTGATGAGGTTGTGCAGTTAATTCGCGCTTCCCAGAATGGTGTCGAGGCCAAAGAGGAGCTGATAAAACGGTTCGAATTTTCCGACATTCAGGCTCAGTCAATACTGGATATGCGACTGCAGCGTCTTACGGGTCTCGAGCGAGAGAAGATCATAAGCGATTATAATGAGGTCATTCTGGAAATAGAAAGGCTGGTAAAGATACTGGGTGATGAAGCACTGGTCATGCAGATTATTCGTGATGAGTTCCTGGAAATTAGAGAGACCTATGGGGATGAGAGACGAACAGAGATCATTGATGCAGTTGATGAAATCCTACCCGAAGATATGATCTTACCCGAGGATATGGCCGTGACCGTTACCCATTCAGGCTATATAAAACGGAATCCTGTAAATCAGTACCGGTCACAGCACCGAGGTGGAAAAGGGGTTCGTGGTGTGACGAATATTGATGAAGATTTTGTCACCAATCTTTATGTGGCCTCCACTTTAGACACCTTTCTTTTTTTCACCAATCACGGAAAAATATTCTGGCGCAAGGTCTATAACCTGCCAATGGCAAGCCGTACAGCCCGCGGTAAGGCTATTGTTAATCTCCTTGAGCTGGCTGAAGGAGAGAAGGTGGCAGCTATCCTGCCCATTTCCGATATAGCAGACAAGGGTGGAGAGAGAACCATTCTGATGGTTACCCGATCCGGACGGGTGAAAAAAACGAGTCTCCAGGAGTTCAGCAAGCCCTTGAAAAGAGGGAAAAGGGCGCTGACCATCAAGGAGGGAGATGAGATTATAGCTGCCCATATCCTGAACGGGGATGATACCGTTCTCCTTATCTCCTCCAAGGGCATATCCATTCGTTTTCATGAGTCCGATATCCGTACCATGGGTAGAACAGCCGCAGGCGTTAATGGGATTAATCTTGCGGAAGATGATTTCCTGGTTGGGGCCATTGTTATTTCCTCGGAGCTTTCTATTCTGACAGTTACAGAAAACGGTTACGGGAAAAGAAGCCCGGTGGATGAGTATCGTATTCAGCGAAGAGGCGGGAAGGGAATCTTTGCCATCAAGGCCAGTGAGCGCAATGGTGCCGTAATTGGCGCCATGCAGGTGGATAATGAGAGCGAGGTTATCCTTATTGCTGATTCCGGAAAGATGATTCGAATGCCGCTTGAAAATTTGCGGATTATTGGCCGAACAACTCAAGGCGTTCGTCTTATAAATTTGGAAGAGGGTGAAAAGGTAGTTGCCATGGATATCGTGGCCCGCGATGAATCTGATGACGATGGCGACTCAGCAGACGAAGAATTCACCAATGACTAGCACAAAAAAGATAGCGGTTATTGGTGCCGGTTCCTGGGGAACAGCCATTGCAGGGATTCTTTCTGTTAAAGGGTATCAGACAACCCTGTGGGGCCATCATCCCGAACATGTGGCTGCCTTGAATCGTGATAGGGAGAATAAAAAATATCTTCCTGGATATCACTTTGCTGATGCCCTGCATCCCACCGCCGATCTGGCTGTTGCTGTCAGCGGCTGTACAACTGTCTGTATGGTTGTCCCATCCCATGGGTTTCGCAAGGTTTTTGAGGAGGTTGCTCCTTTTCTGGAAAACGGATGTTGCATAGTTTCGGCAGTAAAGGGTATTGAAAATAATACCCTTCTTACCATGACTCAGGTTATGACCGAAATATTGGGAACACTGGTTGAAAAAAAAGGGGTATCACTTGCTGTTCTTTCTGGACCATCTTTTGCGAAAGAGGTTGCTTTAGGCATGCCTACGGCTGTGACAATTGGTTGCAAGCAGATAGAAAAAGCAAAAGAATTACAATATATCTTTGGTACCGAACGGTTTCGAGTCTATGCCAGCAGTGATGTGATAGGGCTTGAGATAAGCGCAGCTTTGAAAAATATAGTAGCTATTGCTGCAGGGATCAGTGACGGAATTGGTTATGGACTCAACAGTCGGGCGGCGCTTATTACCAGGGGACTAGCAGAAATAAAAAGACTCGGCGTGAAAATGGGTGCTGATCCCCTCACCTTTTTTGGCTTGAGCGGACTTGGTGATCTTGTACTCACCTGTACCGGGGATTTGAGTCGTAATCGAACAGTGGGACTCAAACTGGGACAGGGGAAAAAACTGTCTGCCATTCTTGATGAGATGGAAATGGTGGCTGAAGGGGTTAAAACAACTCGATCTGTCTATGATCTCGCCAAACGGCTTCATGTTGATATGCCGATATTGGAACAGGTATATCAGATACTTTATAAAGATAAGGATTGTTCGGATGCTGTTATGGATCTCCTGACCAGAGAATTAAAAATTGAGTGATTGATATTCTTTTGTGCGGTCTTTATTTGGACCAATCATTGTGTTCAAATTCGGTATGATCTGGTTTAGGTGGCTTTTCTTCCAATAATCGTTGAGTAAGCCATTTAAGTACTTGGGGAAACTCTGCTTTTAAATCGGCCAGTGCTTTTCCACGATGACTCACCTTGTTTTTTTCTTCCATTGTGCATTCAGCAAAGGTTTTTCCCAAATCCTCAAAATAGAAGATAGGATCGTAACCAAAACCGCTTTCACCTCTCCGTTCCTCCAGTAGAATACCTTCACAACTTCCTTCGTAGGTTAATGCCGGACCAGACGGCACTGCTATCGAAAGTACGCAATGAAAGGCAGCCATCCTGTTCTTTATCCCTTTCATTTCGTGCAGGAGTTTATCAACATTTTCCGCATCCGTTGCATTTTCCCCGGCATACCTTGCTGAATATACCCCCGGGGCTCCATTTAGAGCCTCCACAGCCAGTCCGGAATCATCGGCAATAGCGGGGAAACCGAGTATTCTTGCCGTATGAATGGCTTTTTTGTAGGCATTCTCATCAAATGTTGCACCATCTTCAATGGCCTCTGGCAGAGGACCAAAGTCGGCCAGTGATCGAATTTCAATGGGAAAGTCCTTAAGCATTTCTTGGAATTCTTTCACTTTATTTTTATTCGTTGTGGCAAGAATCAAGATGGTAGTCATGGCGTTTTTCTCTTCTTATAATTTGATTTTTTCAACATACTTCTTGAATGCTTTATCGTAACGCTCTTGTTCACTATATATACACCCACAGTATGGCTGTCGATATAAATCCATGGCAATGGCTTGTTCTATCCCCTCTTTCCACCCTTCTCTGAAGTCTTCATAGTAAAACTCTATCTCATGTTTTAGTGCCAGCCTTTCACCAATTCTACGAATGCCTTCATGGTCCTGATATTTACTGTATAAGAGTGTGGTTGAAAAGGCGTCATCTCCTCTTTCTTTCGCTTTTTGAGCCACGACTTCCAAGCGCATGGCGTAACAAAGGGGGCATCGTTGATGTTCATGAAAAACAACCTCTCTTAGATATTCAGTAAGGCCATACCTGGTTTCTATCTCCACCTTTAAATTGCTTATCTCAGCGAGTTGTTGTACACCCTCGATTCGCTTTTTAAATTCGCGGTATGGATGAATGTTAGGATTATAAAAATATCCATTGACGGCAATCCCCTCCTGGCGCAATTTGGCCAATGGATAGGTAGCACATGGACCACAACAAATATGAAGAAAGAGATTCATTTTTTTACAATTTTAAATTTTTTTGGGTCGATATTATATTGATGAATCTTATAATTAATAATCCTCAAACTTGTATTGAGAGATTTTGCTGTTTTTGTTTGGTTTCCATTATGATGTTTCAGGCTTTCAATAATCAGCTCTTTTTCAAAATTTTCCACGGATCCGGCCAATGATAACAAGTTGTTTAATTGACTTAAATCTGATGTTTGCAGGGTTGGTGGCAGATGAACACTTTTTATAGATTCATCATCACATATCAGGACTGCTCTTTCCATACAGTTCTGCAGTTCCCGCACATTTCCTGGCCAGTGATACTGGATAAGCATATCTATAGCTGAGGTAGAGATACGTTTAATAATTTTTTTATTTTCGCGTGAATATTTTTCTAAAAAATATTCTGCCAGCAGGAGTATATCGGTGCGTCTTTCTCGTAGAGGTGGCATATAAATTGGGAAGACATTGAGGCGATAATAAAGATCCTCTCTGAAGCTTCCCTCTTTTACAGCCCGTTCCAGGTCCTTGTTCGTGGCGGCAACCAGCCGCACATCACATTGTATGGTGCGTGCTGAACCCAAGCGTTGAAAATTTCTTTCCTGGACGACATTAAGAAGTTTTACCTGTACAGATGGGCTTATTTCGCCGATTTCGTCAAGGAAGAGAGTTCCGCCTTCAGCTTGTTCAAATCGTCCAATCCTGCGCTCTGTAGCCCCTGTAAATGCCCCTTTTTCATGTCCGAACAGTTCGCTTTCAAGAAGAGTTTCAGGAAGTGCGGAACAATTCACCACTAGAAACGATTTATTTTTCCGATGGCTGTTGTAGTGCAGGGATTTAGCAACCAGGGTTTTTCCGGTCCCAGACTCACCGCGCAGGAGGACTGTGGCGTTAGAATCGACTACCCGATGCACCATATCATACACTTCTTGCATCTTGTTTGAGTTGCCGATAATATTGTTGATTTTGTTTTTTTCTGAAAGCTCACGTTTAAGTTTCAGGTTCTCTAAGCGTAATTTTTCTTGTTCCCGGTTTACAATCTGAATTCTTCTGGTGGTTTGGCCTATGAGTCCACTGAGGACAATTAAAAAACGTAAGTCTTCATCAGCCTGATGATTAAGGCCTTCTTTGTACATGCGGTCAACGCTTAGAGAACCAATGATTTGTTGCTTATCTCTGATCGGGACACAGAGAAACGATTTGTTTTTATGGGTAACTTCTCCCCTTGCCCCTGTTTTGTTGAGGAAAAGGGGTTCATTTGCAATATGTGGTACAATTATAGGTTCTCCTGAAGCTACCACTCTTCCCGTAATTCCTTCACCAAGCACGTATTGTCCTCGCTTTTTACTTTCTGCGGTGAGTCCGTGCGCCACTTCTATTTCCAGTTTTCCGGTGAAAGGGTTGATAATCGTGATAGTCCCATTTTCCATGGATTTTAGATCGGCCAGTGTTTTCATGATTTTTTCCAGGCAGTCGCTCAGATTGAGTGCTGTAGCAAGTGCCTTGGTTATTTCATAAAGGCAGGTTAAGTCCTGGAGTTCCTCAGAAATTCTTTTTTGTTCCTGCATAGTGATAGTTTTTTTATTAATCCTGATGGATGTGTGGATATATGTGTTTGTTGAGGTTTATTGTAATAACTTTATAACAGAAAACGAAATGTTTGCCGACAGGATATTACAAATTTGTTTTTTTGTAAGGTGTTGATTGTGGCAGCTGTTGACAGTTTTTAGTTCAGATGGTAAAAGGGCTCTGAATGATGGAGGAATGGCCGAGTGGTTGAAGGCGGCGGTCTTGAAAACCGTTGTACGAAAGTACCGTGGGTTCGAATCCTACTTCCTCCGCCATTTTAAAATTGGAGAGGTGACCGAGAGGCCGATGGTGCTCGCCTGCTAAGCGAGTGTGGGGGTTAAACTCCACCGAGGGTTCGAATCCCTCCTTCTCCGCCAATGCCAAGAAACCCCATTCCAGTTAGTAACTTGAATGGGGTTTTGTTTTTACTGTTATACAGTTTTTTTAGAAAATATTTGTTGATTTTTTGTGGTTCCTAAAACCCCCATACTAGATTTTTTTCAATCCACCCCTCTAGTCCTGATTCATGTTTTACCTTTACCCAACCTTTTTTCTGTTCTTTTTTTTCAAAGACTACACCGTAATATGCTTTCCCCACGATGGAGTATTTGGTTCCAGGTCCACTGCGAATATTAATTTTTTTATTTTTGTCTTTGTTCACCTTAACAATGACGTGAGGTTCATTGTTGAGCATGGAAGTGTAAACCCATCCACTGTCATTTTCAAAGTCTTGAACCTTTGTCCATTTTCCTTTTTGGGAAATAATTTTTACTGGAAAGCCATTCCCAAACTCCCATTTTACATTGTATTGTTCACCTGGTCCGGTTCGTAGGCTTACTTTTTCACCACTTGTGCTTTTCATTTCTGCAAATGAGGTTGTATATAGCACCAGAAGTAAAATAATCGTTGTGCAAAGTATAGTTTTTATATTGGTTAGCATTTTACTGTTACAGTGAATTTGATATTGTTAGTCTTTGTATTGATGGATAATTTATAATTTTTGATTAAAATTTGTCTGATTGTAAATTATCAATTTTTGGGGCCCTTGTTTTTTTAAGAGGAGATGAGAGTGGTAGGCCTGCACAATGTATGGATATTGCTTCAAACTTACACGCTTCTGTCATACAGCGCATGCAAAGAATGCATTCTTGGCTGTTGACGTTTTTATTGAATTGAATATCCATGGGACAAATCTGCAGGCAGGCCCCGCAATCAGTACAATTTTTTTTGTTAAGATGCAGTTGGAGTAAGCTTATATTGTTAAACATACCGTAAAAAGCACCTAAAGGACATGTTGTTTTACAAAATGGTCGGTTTGAAAAGATACTCCAGACAAGGAACCAAAACATCCAAAAAAGTTTATTATAAAAAAGGTATCCCACAGTTGCCCTGAGATCCGGCTGTAGGATGAGCATGGGAATGCCCGCTTCAATGGTGCCTGCTGGGCAGACAAATTTACAGAACCATGGTTTGCCAATTCCCCATTGATCCGTCAGTATAAGTGGGAACAAGATTACAAAGAAAATAAGCATAAAATGCTTTATATATCGTAGATATTGAGGTATTTGGAATTTTTTCCAGGAAGGAATTTTGTAAAGTAGTTCTTGCAGGAAACCAAAAGGACAAAGCCATCCACAGGTCAATCTTCCTGTTAATGAGGCGATAATCCCAATGGTTCCAAAAACATAGGAACCAAAATAATAGGATCCTGTTTCAATGGAAAAACGTATTCCAAGGAGTAATTGCTGAATTGCACCTATGGGACAGTATGTGGTTGATGCTGGACAGGAGTAACAATTTAATCCTGGTGAACAGAGTGCCTTCAGTGGTCCTTGATAGATGTTTTTTGTCCATGGAAATAGAAGATACCCGTTAGTTATCAGTGTAAATGTTAATTGGATGAATTTTCTTAACGTTTCCATTGGGTTATATAAAAACACTTTGATGAGGACTTTTTGTGACAGAGCTGTTATTTTTTCTCTGAGGCTTGGAGAGTTGCTTTTCGTAGAATGCTTCTAACACCTACCCTATTCCTACGCACTCCAGGCAGATATTCCATGCTTGCTCCAAAACTCTTTGTGGTTCGTTCAGTGCTATTCCAGTTAGAAATAGAAGGAGGAAGATTATGAGCGGAATGAATCGGTAGATTGGTATGGATTTTTTTTTAGTCATGGCTGTTTGCTTCCTGTGAGACATATCGGCTTAGAATTGATTGAGTCTTATCACCAATGTTCACCTTCTTGTCTCTTCTGTCATCAATGGTGATCTGAGTTATTACCCGTACAGCTCCCTCAGCAAATGGACTTTCATAGAGAGCGATCACAAGCTTGAGAAGTTCTGTTGCTTCACCCTCTATTAAGGTCCCCATGTCGTTGAGCGTAAATGTTGCACCCATGTCCGTCAGCCGTTTCTGGATTGCTAGAACATAGTTTCCAAGATTTGGAGTTGAGGTTCCTATTGGAATTATAGTGAGTTGTAGTAATGCCATTATGTTCTTTTATTTCAGATTGTTGACTTGTTTGCCGTGATCAGTTCTATGACTCTTTCCAGGTCGTCCAGCGAGTAATATTCGATTTCAATTTTACCGCGATTTCCACTTTGTGAGATTGTAACCTTTGAATGTAGTACATTGGTGAGTTGATTTGTCAGGGCTGTACAGTAGGATTGAGAAAGTTCAACCGACTGAGATGCTTGGTTGGCCAAAATGGACGGTTTTCCTGTCCCTTTTGTTTTGCGTATACTTTTTTCCGTTTGCCGTACGGAGAGATTTTTTTGAATTATTTGATCGCGTAAATTTTGCAGTTCTATCGGGGTGTCAAGGATCCTTAAGAGAACTCGAGCGTGTCCTTCGGTGAGGGCCCCCTGTTCCAAATCATTTTTGATATACCCTGGAAGTTGTAGTAATCTCAGTATGTTGGTTATTGTGGATCGTTTCTTCCCCACCCTTTGCGCGGCTTGCTCCTGGGTGTAGTTAAATTTTTCTATGAGTTTGTTATAGGCCTCAGCTTCTTCAATAACGTTCAGGTCTTTTCGCTGAATATTTTCAATGAGAGCTAGTTCTAACAGCGAATCATCGTTCTCAACTGCTCGGACAATAACGGGGATTTTCTTTAATCCTGCTCGTAGAGAGGCCCTTAATCTTCTTTCGCCAGCGATTAATTGATAATAGCCGTCATATTGAGTAGTCACGACAAGGGGTTGGATGACCCCATGTTCCTCGATTGACTGAGTGAGCTCTTCTAGTCCCTGCTCTTCAAAATAGCTTCTTGGCTGATGTTTATTGGGAATAATTTTGTCGATATCACACTCGAAATATTTTTCCTCATCTTCATCCTGAGAAAAAAGGAGTCCGACGCCCTGTCCTAAACCAGTTTTTTTTACTGACATATATTAAGCCTCTGTTGTTTAAGAAATTCACTGGCCAGGTTCATATATGCTATTGCCCCACTTGAGCGGATATCATATTCAATAATGGTTTGACCGTGACTTGGACATTCGCTGAGTCTTACATTTCTAGGAATAACTGTCTTGAAGACCTGATCGCCGAAGTGCTTAGCGACTTCTTCGGCCACTTGATAGGTTAGTTTGTTGCGTTTATCGTACATAGTGAGTAAAAGGCCTTCAATAAAAAGCTCTTCATTGAAGGCCTTTTTTACGGCCCTGATTGTTTTTACCAGTTGTGCCAACCCCTCCATTGCATAGTATTCACATTGCATGGGGATCAGTACCGAGTGTGCTGCCGTTAATCCGTTAAGAGTTAATAAGCCTAGAGATGGCGGGCAATCTATCAAGATATAATCAAAACTGTTGCTAACTGTTTGTAGTATTTTTTTGAGCTTAAATTCCCTTTTTTCCATGGAGATGAGTTCTATCTCGGCAGCCACCAAGTCTATGTTTGAGGGGGCGACAACAAGATTGGTCATTTTTGTTTTTACCAGCACATCTGCCAAGGGAGTTCCGCCGGTATAGCTGTGATAGAGATGTTGTTTGAGGGCGTTTATGTGGATTCCTAGGCCACTTGATGCGTTTCCTTGGGGGTCTGAATCTACGAGAAGTACTTTTTTTCTTTTTTTTGCCAATGCCGCGGCTAGATTTACCGCAGAGGTTGTCTTTCCCACCCCCCCCTTTTGGTTGGCAATCGCAATTATTTTGGCTTCTTTCGTTTGTTCCATTTCCCCACCCCATTTATATTTTTTGGGAACTAATTTCTTCAAGTACTGCTTTTATACCAGTTTTCAATCTCAAACAATATAAAAATGCATGACATGGCGGTTGTTTTCGGGTCAATAGTGTTGTTTGTTTGCTTTTTAGAACTGAATTCGATACATATTAGATGTTGCGCTTGTGTTTTTATTATTAATGTTTCACGTGAAACATATGGAAGGTAAGGTCAGACTATGAAATGTGATTTCCTGATTATTGGTAGTGGAATAGCTGGGCTCTCATTCGCCTTGCGCGTGGCTCGGTTGGGTTCTGTGGTGATTGTAACAAAAAAGAGTGAGATTGACACAGCCACCAATTTAGCTCAGGGGGGGATCGCAGCTGTATTGTCGGACCATGACTCAAAAAAAAATCATATTGAGGATACAATTATAAGCGGAGCTGGGTTGTGCGATAAAGAGGTCGTTGCTCTTGTTGTGGATAAAGGGCCTGAGAGGGTAAGGGAGTTGATGGCACTGGGGGTAGATTTTGTGAAAGATGCTCGAGATTCTTCAGGGTTGGACTTGGGTCGGGAGGGAGGGCACTCCGAGAGGCGGGTTGCGCATGCGCATGATTTCACGGGCAGGGAAATCGAGCGCGCCTTGTTGGTAAAGGTGAAACAGAATCCCAAAATACAAATATTAGAAAACCATAGAGCGATAGATCTGCTTATGGTGGATGAAAAGGGTGAGACGGAAAGAGGGGGACAGTATTGTGCCGGAGCCTATGTGCTGACGGAGGAGCGGAATGTTGAAACCTATCAGGCTAAGGTTACGATACTCTGTACGGGGGGGACGGGCAAGGTGTATCTCTATACGACTAATCCAGATATCGCGACCGGAGATGGGTTAGCGATGGCATTCAGGGCCGGGGCGGTGATGGCCAATATGGAGTTTGTCCAATTTCATCCCACCTGTCTTTATCACCCAAAGGCGAAGAACTTTTTAATCTCCGAGGCAGTACGGGGAGAAGGAGCAATTCTTGTAGGTCGGGACGGACGGCCATTCATGGAAAAATATGACAGTCGTAAAGATCTAGCAACCAGGGATACAGTGGCCAGGGCTATAGATAAAGAAATGAAGGAGAGTGGAGTCGACTGTGTTTTCCTTGACATTACCCATAAAGACAAGGCGTTTGTGAAAGAGCGATTTCCCACAATTTACGCGCGATGCCTTGAGTATGGTATTGATATTACTAGTGAACTTATCCCTGTCGTGCCGGCGGCTCATTATATGTGCGGAGGCGTGCAGACGGATACATGGGGAAGAACATCTATTGAAGGGCTCTTGGCACTCGGGGAGACCGCATGTACCGGATTACATGGGGGAAATCGCCTTGCAAGCAACTCCCTGCTCGAGGCTGTCGTTTTTGCGGAAAGGGCTTATGAATATTGTGCTGATCATTGGTCGGAAATATCTCAAAAACCCTATCCGAAAATTGAACCCTGGCAGGCTGGAGGAGCGAAAGAGTTGAACGAGGAAATTTTGATACATCATAATTGGGACCTCATCAGGCGAATTATGTGGAATTATGTGGGAATAGTGCGGACGGTTAAGAGGTTACAACTGGCAAAAAGGCATATTAAGGGTATTTTTCAAGAGATAGAAGAACATTATAGAGATTATTTTGTTACTCCGAATATGATTGAGTTGCGAAATATAGCCCTTGTCTCGCTATTAATAATACAGTCGGCTTTGCTCAGGAAGGAATCTCGCGGACTGCATTATCTTGTTGATTACCCGGAACATCGCGATATCCTTAGAAAGGATACTAGGTTCAGGAAAAAAAAAGGCGGACTGTTGGGCGAAGTGGAAAAATGTTAGGAGTTTTTGTTGTCTATGTCCCATGGACATGGGCATAGAAGTTGTATATACTGAGCAAATACACAATAGGATGCGGGTTGGCCGTATCCTATTTTTCCGTCCATCAAGATAGGAGGTGCTTATGGCAGAGGAAGCAGCCGTTGGATGTGCCAGGCCGACAGGTGGTCCAGTAGGTGAGGAAAATAAAAATGAGACTCCACAATCACATGAAATTTCAAAGGAGGAACAGTCAATGATTAAAGTAGGACAAAAGGCGCCTGATTTTATTGCTCCCGGTTATCATAAAGGGGCGTTTGTGAATGTGAAGCTTTCTGATTTTCTTGGAAAATGGGTATTGCTCTGTTTTTATCCAGGCGATTTTACCTTTGTCTGAGCAACAGAAATTTCAGCAGTTGCTGAAAAATATCCAGAATTTCAAAAACTTGGTGCTGAAGTACTTTCCATGTCCATAGATTCCATGTTTGTCCACAAGATGTGGAATGATCATGAGTTGGAGCATATGGTGAAGGGAGGAGTGCCCTATCCAATGCTTTCAGATGCGGGCGGAAAGGTTGGAACGGTGTATGGTGTATATGATGAAAACGCCGGTGTTGAGGCTCGCGGTCGCTTTATCATTGATCCCGATGGAGTTGTTCAGGGTTATGAGGTATTGACACCGCCTGTTGGACGCAATGTTAATGAGACCTTTCGTCAACTTCAAGCTTTCCAATTGGTGCGGGAAACCAAAGGTGCAGAGGCAACACCGTCTGGATGGCAGCCTGGTAAAAGGACCCTGAAGCCGGGAATTAACCTTGTAGGGATGGTTTGGAAAGAGTGGAAAACAACGGATGCTTTTGATTGATTTTTTAACGCGTAACGTAAGTTCAACCAGCCAGCCATCAATCAAGATGGCTGGCTGGTATTCCCCTCATGGAGAGATGTATTAAGTATCTCATTGATGTCTTGATGTAATATAACTTTTGGGAGACAGAGAGAGTCTCATTGAAAAGCTGGGTAAAGTTATATTAGTTCTTCGGGCTTTTTTTACTGCTAAATTGCAGCAGTTTACCTTTCTTTTCAGTTTTTGGTTGTGATGGGCATTGGGCGCAGCCCTTACAACTTTTGACCATACTCTGGATTCGTTGGACCAAGGTAGAACGACATTGAGGGCAGAGTTGAAGGATGATCTCCTGGTAGATGCCATCGAGCAGCTCTCGTTCCTCTTTTGTTGCTATGTCTGCCAAGGCCTGAGCTATAATCTGGTCAGGGTATTTAAGTTCTGATAGAGACTGGTCTTTGCCGGCAATAATTTCGGTACGGCAATGATAATAGAGATCTCCTGCCTGGATGGCTATGCCGCAGGAATCACAGGTTCGAGTGCTGATATCTTGTATGTCGGTCATAGGAGGAGCCTTTTAGCATTTTGTCCAAGGATGCGGTGTAAAAGTTCCTTGTTGAGATTAAGACTCTCGAGCCTCTGTATGGCTAGCAATTGATCATCCCAAGGCGAATCAGTGCCAAAGAGGAGATAGTCGGATGGATGACTGTTCAGCATTCTGACGGACTGTTCAGGTGAAAGATAGGTCAGGGCAAAAGATATTTCCATAAAAATTTCTTTTCCGATAAGTACTTCTTCCACCTCTTTCCAGATGTCCCAGCCCCCAAAATGGGTGGTGATGAGTCTGAGATCAGGAAAACGAGTTTTAACCGTCAGAATCTGGTTGGGATCAGCCCGTCGTATCCGCGGAAAGGCAATATCGTATCCACAATGGACAACCAGAAGCAGGCCAGTCTCGCACAAGGCCTCATAGAGGGGGGTGAGACGCTCTTCGTCGAGGGAAAAATCTTGATAGTAAGGATGCATCTTGATTCCCCTAAATCCTTCATTTTTGAGCCTGAAGACATGGCCCACAGCGTCGGCATCGGCTGGATGAATGGAGGGGAGCGGGATAAGGCGCGGGGATTGAATAGCAGAAGACCATGCCACAATAGGTTCAAATTGGCTGGGGCGGGTGGCGATGGAACAGACAACGCTGCTGGTGATTCCAGCCCGGTCCATAGAGGCAAGCAGTGAATCAACGGTTCCCTGAGTATGGGCCGTGACCTTGCCTTCTTTTGCAAGAGCAGGGATGGCCCTGGCTGCCACATTGTCAGGGAAGGCATGGGTGTGAAAGTCGATAATCATAATCTTAGATAGAGAGTGGAGGCATGAAAGAGTCGGTCAGCTCTTCTTGTTCTCTAATCTATACTGTCTGCAGATCTCATTTGGCAAATTAATTATTCATGACAACGGTAAAAGAGAGTATGATTTCTGCCCATAAAAACACGAAACTGGAGAATGCATATCCGTTCTCGCTCTCTGATGTAGGTCGGTTTCTTCAGCAAATCATTCGACTCATCTGAATTTTTTTCAATAATTTTGTACAGATTGACTATTAGTGGTGATGATATCAAATTGCCATTTATCCCTCGATACCATTGATGACTGTGGGCTTGTTATCGGTCTTTTACTAACTAATGCAGGTGAGTGCTTCGTCTTGTGTTCCTGTTGAATTCCTGCTACATTTTGGTGGATGGTGGGCCGTTTTTGAATTGCGGTCAGATTAATGAACATTTCAGGAATATATGCTGAAAACGATGGGTGCCGGATTTATTGTTGAGATGGCAGCTGTGGTTGATTGCAAGTACAGGTAATAGGATTTTTAATGCTCTATTCACATGTGTGTCTCCACACTTTTGGGTATGTACTACCGCCCAGAATGGTCAGTTCAGAAGATTTAGAGCGACGACTGGCTCCGGTGTATGAACGCCTTAAATTACCAGTAGGCAGGCTGGAGATGATGAGCGGGATCAGGGAACGGCGTTTCTGGAATCCGGGAACCCGGCCAAGTCAGGGCGCTGCCCTTGCCGGGCGACAGGTTATGGAGAAGGCTGATCTTGCTCCCGATCAGATAGAGTGTCTGATCTTTACTTCTGTCTCAAGGGATATGATGGAGCCGGCAACGGCCTCGTTTGTTCATAATAGCCTTGGATTGTCTGAGAATTGCCTGCTGTTTGATCTATCTAATGCCTGCCTCGGATTTCTAGATGGTATGGTGGTTCTGGCTAATATGATTGAATTAGGACAGGTTAAAAACGGCTTGATTGTGGCTGGAGAAACCGCAGAGGAGTTGGTAGACTCGACCATAGAGGCCTTATTGGCGGATCGAAATTTAACCCGTAAGAGCATTAAACCTGCCTTTGCCTCTTTGACGATCGGTTCCGGATCAGTAGCCCTTTATATGTGCCGGGCAGAAAATGAGATGCAGCCCTTGCGTTTGAACCATGCTGTCTGGCGGGCCAATACGACACATTCCACTCTCTGTCAGGGCAGTCAGAGCGGAAGTGCGACAACGCTGATGAACACCCATTCTGAAGAACTGCTGCATCGAGGGGTGGAGACGGCGCTTATGACGTGGCAGGCATTTTCGGCAGAACCCGGCTGGCACGCGGCGGACATTGACAGGTTCTTTTGTCATCAGGTCGGTTCTGCCCATGCCAGATTGCTTTTTGATTCTCTAGGGTTGGAAGCGGAAAAGAATTTTGAGACCCTGGCCCTACTGGGCAATGTGGGGTCTGTTTCGGCTCCCATTACTCTGGCCATGGCAATCGAAGAGAAGGCCTTTCAACCCGGCCAGAGGGGGGCACTCCTGGGAATTGGCAGTGGTATCAATTCACTGATGCTTGGTGTTGACTGGGGAAAGTGAAATAAGCAGGGGGATCTATTCTTCAAAAAAAGAGGGATTATGCAAGATCATATAACGGAAGAACAAGGGCGGTTCTTACTCCGATTGGCCCGGGAGACTATTGCCGAGAAACTTGGTAAGCAGTTGGGGAAAAGCAGCGATGTCGTTGATCCTGCCCTGCAGGCCGAATGCGGAACTTTTGTTACGCTGAAGATCGATGGCCAATTGCGGGGATGCATTGGTAATCTGGAGCCTGTAAGCTCAATTTATGAAGGCATCCGACGCAATGCCCTGAATGCCGCTTTTCATGATTCTCGGTTCCCTGAACTCACCGCTGAAGAGTTGGCCAAGGTGCAAATTGACATCTCCATCCTCACTCGGCCGCAAGTCCTGACCTATCGTGATGGTGCCGATCTCATTGCCGGACTGCGTCCTGGTATCGACGGGGTAATTTTGAGATTAGGCCGCTACGGTGCCACCTTTTTACCCCAGGTCTGGGAGCAGCTGCCGAGGGCCGAGGATTTTTTGGCTCATCTTTGTCGTAAGGCAGGTCTGTCTGAAATGGCCTGGCAGGATTTGCATCCTGAGGTTGAGACCTATCAGGTCCAATGTTTTGAAGAAGGAAAATGAGATGAAAGAGGTTAAGCTCACTGCGGATCTGGCTGGTCGGATCCGGCAGATATATGATGAGATGGAGAAGGGCTATGAGCAGGTGGCCACACTGCTGCAGTTCAGTTGTCACGGCTGCCCTGATAACTGTTGTGATTCCTATTTTCAGCACCATACCTTTGTAGAATGGGGGTATCTCTGGCTGGGATTTCGTCAGCTTCCCGAAAGGCAACAGGAGGATATCCTGGAGCGCAGCCGCCTTTATATTGCTGCCTGTGAGCAATCCATGGCCCGGAATGACCGCCCCCAGGTCATGTGTCCCTTGAATGAAAACGGTCTTTGTATCCTCTATGCCCATCGTCTCATGGTCTGCAGGACGCACGGAGTCCCGGCCACTATGCAGAGGCCTGATGGCCAGCGGCTGAATTTCCCTGGTTGTTTCCGCTGTCAGGAGCTGGTTAAGGAAACGTTTGCCCATGAGTCAGAGGCACCACGCACGGAGCGAACAAAATTATTGCGTAGTTTGGCAATGATGGAAAATGAATTGATGGATGGCAAGAGGCATCTCTATCCCAGGATACAATTGACCATTGCCCAGATGTTGGTCAATGGGCCACCCAGTATTGCTGTACCTCATTGTGAACGGAAGAATAGTGCTGAGTAACAGAGGGGAAAACGAAAAGGGTAATCTGGTGAGAGAGGATTAAAAGAGCATTTCTGAAAATCGTTGATGAAAGGCGGTGAGGTCTTCTTCGCATTCTCCGCAGATAAGTCTGACAGGACCTAGAATCTGAGAGCTATCTTCTTCAGGGGTAAAGCTTCCATCAGGGTTCTGGATATAATGAGTAGTAATGATAACATTTTCCGCAACCTCAAAAAAATCTTCATTATTACCGCAAGATGGACAAGAGATCAGATTGACAGCTGCTGGACGATCTTTTTTAATCTGCATGGTGTGTTATTTGATGGATGACGGACTATCTTTGGCGGAAGTGGGGTGAGTGTTGCTGATAATTGTTAGAAAAGATCTTCTTTTTTAATTGATGGTGGAAGCTGTCGGTGAGATTTTCTTTTTAATTTTGACTGCCATCGCACTGATTTTAGAAAAAGCACTTTGCACGGATCTCTTTGAGGAGGGAGCGGAAGCGATAATTTTTTTGGTTCCAGCGGCATTAATCTCTGCAATACTGCCTTTGGAGAGATTCGCTGTTTGCATAAAGGTCTCGGGATTGATTGGTTTTCCATTAAGGCAGAGTTCGTAGTGAAGGTGAACGCCAGTAGAACGACCACTGCTCCCAGCCAATCCGATAACCTGCCCTCGTTTAACCTTGTCGCCTTTTTTGACTTTATATTCCTGAAGATGGGCGAAGTGGGTGGTGAAACCGTTGCCATGACGGATCTCAACAAAACGGCCATAGTAGCCATTGTCATTGGCTTGAACGACGGTGCCATCTGCCGTGGCCACGATCTTTTCCCCACGCTTGACCTGCATGTCCACCCCGGAATGAAAGGCTTCTTTGCCGTTCACCGGATCCTCTCTGTCACCAAAATGGGAGCTTATCCGCCCTGGAACCGGACGTCCCAATGGAGTACGGCGCAAGATGTCTAGATTTTTGTCGGTACGCAGGAGCAGGTCTTCCTGTAGCGAACCAGAGTGTGGGATGTAGGGACCGCCACTGTTGGCTGTGGGTTTGTGTTTTTTTATTTTTACCCCGATATTCTTCATGATATTTTCAATGAGTTGATTCCTCTCATTGAACTCAGCGAGGGTTTTGCTTACCAGGACCTCTTTTTCCGCCTCAAATATTGCTGTTTGTGATGTGCTCTGGGAAAGAAGATCATCAATCCGATCAGCGTAATTTCGACTTTCTTGCGTGCTCTCGATCAGTTTGAGATTCATGGCGGTAACTTGCGCATTCAGGTTGCTGTTTTCAACAAAAAGACGGGTGGCAATGATCGTGCCGACAACAACGGCACAGATAAGGCCAACACTGAGAGCAAGGCCAAATTTAAGCTTTTTTCTGGAAAGAAGGATCGTTCGGGCCTTTTCTTTGGCCCCGGTAACGATGATGTGGATATGGTCACTCATTGCAGTTTGTCCGAATTGATTGTATAAAAGAGCTTAGCGGCACATGAAAACTGTCGAGAATAGTTCTCTTTTTGTACAATTTTAACTTTTGATCTGGGTTGTTATAACCGCGGCTTTCGGAATAATCAATAAAAAATCCACCCCGTTCTTTTGTTGATGGCTTTTCCATCTCTTTAATCAAATTTGTTCAACGCTTTGCAGGCGAGAACCAGCACTTTCTTTTATGGCGCATCTTCTTAGTTGTAACTCCTTGAGCAAGTCTTTTGGTGCTCAAACCTTATTTAAAAATATCTCTCTTTCGATCAGTGATGGTGACCGGATTGGTCTTATCGGTCCTAATGGCAGCGGCAAATCAACGCTGCTCAAGATTATCTGCAATAAGATTGAGGCCGATGAGGGAAAGATTCTGACCCAGAGACATGTGCGTACCGCTTACCTGGATCAGGTGGATGTCTTTGAGGAGGAGAAGAGTGTCGCTGAAAATTTGCGGCAGGCTCTTTCCGGTCTCGATCTGGATGGAACCGAGCAGTATAACCGGGTCCATGCCCTGCTGAGCAGGGCCGAATTTGCCGATCCCGCTGTCCCTGTTCGCGTTTTGTCCGGTGGTTGGCGTAAACGCCTTTCCATCTGTCGTGCTCTTGTGGTGCGGCCTGACATCCTGGTCATGGATGAGCCCACCAATCATCTTGACATCGAGGGGATCCTCTGGCTCGAAAAGATGCTGTGCAGTCCGTCTGCTGATGGGCCATCGGCGGTCCTGCTGGTGAGTCATGACCGTCGTTTTCTGGAAAATACGGTCAGTCGGGTAGTGGAATTGTCAGCTCTTTATCCCGAGGGCTCCTTTCAGGTGCAGGGGGCCTACGTTAAATTTCTCGAAGAGCGTGAAATCTTTCTCGGCCAGCAGCAACAGCAGGAAGAACGGCTGTCGAACAAGGTTCGCAGGGAGACCGAGTGGCTCCGGCGCGGGCCCAAGGCCCGGGCCACCAAGGCTCGTTATCGCATTGATGAGGCGTACAGGCTGCAGGATGAGCTGGCGCAGGTCAAGACCCGTAATCGCTCTACATCAAGTGTGCAGATATCATTTGATGCGACCGGCCGGAAAACCCGAAAACTTCTTGAGGCCCGCGGAATTACCAAAGGGTATGGCGGGAAGACATTGTTCTCTGGCCTCGATATGGTCCTTTCTCCCGGCACCAGGCTTGGGCTCCTGGGAAGAAATGGTTGTGGCAAGTCCACACTGATGCAGTTGCTGGCAGCCGCTGGTGGCGGTGACGGGGCGGTCTCACCTGATTCTGGAGAGATCATTGTGGCCGATGGGGTGTGTATTGTCAGTTTTGATCAGCGGCGCGAAAGGATCAATCCTGCTGTTACTTTGCGACGAGCCCTGGCCCCTGATGGAGATGCCATTGTCTGCCAGGGGCACTCCATGCATGTTATCTCGTGGGCCAAACGTTTTCTCTTTCAGCCCGAACAACTGGAAACCCCGGTGGGGCAGCTCTCCGGTGGCGAGCAGGCCCGAATTCTTATTGCCGAACTGATGCGCCAGCCAGCAGACATCCTGCTTCTTGACGAACCCACCAATGATCTTGATATCCCCTCTCTTGACGTACTGGAAGAGAGTCTCCTTGAATTTCCCGGGGCGTTGGTACTTGTGACCCATGATCGTTTTCTTCTCGATCGCGTCTGCGACCAGGTGCTTGGTTTTGATGGGCGTGGCGGGTTGGGCTATTTTGCCGATTATGAGCAGTGGCTTACCGCTCTGCAGGAAAGTGGCAAGGAGAATGAAAAATCGCTGGCAATCGCGCCTGTTGCCGGCAATCCGGGAAAAAAGAAGAAGACGGGTAAACTCTCTTATCTTGATCAGCGTGAATATGAGCAGATAGAAGAAAAGATCTTGAAGGCGGAGGAAGAACAGGAACGGCTGCAGGCGCTTATGGAAGCCCCGGAGACAGTCTCAGATCCGGAACGGCTGCATGGATGTTGGACGGAGTTGCAGGAAGCGCAGGCCATGGTATCGCAACTCTATGACCGCTGGGATGTGCTGGAGGCCAAGAAAAACGGCAGTGAGTAATTCTGGATTTGTAATGTGTATCGAGAGGAGAGATCTTGACCAAGAGAGTCTCTGCGTTTCAAAGCCGCAATTCAATAGAAAGGTCAACTTGTCGAATTACCAAGAGATTAAGACATTCGACAAATGAAAGGCAAATAAACTAAAGGGGTCAGCCCCCTTTAGTTCAAAGAAACTTTTGATCACTTAAAGGCCGCAAAGCATGTAGCCTAGAATTGGCTGGCATTTGTTTTTACAGCCGGGATAGAATTCTTTGTGGTACTTTGTAGAAGATTTATTTTCCTTGCCAAAGTAGAATTCGGTCAGTCCGAGAGGCGTCAGCCCGTTTTGGGCGGCGGCCTGGAGGAGTTTTGGGGCGCAGCAGTCGCCGGATCCGGTGGGAATTCCCCGGTCTTCATAAAAGACATTCAGGATGGAACGCTGATCACCTTTGAAATTTTGGAGTTGATACAGATCCTGAAAGACACTCATCATGGATTGGGAATATGTTCTCCGGTTTTTCTTTGCAAGGTCGAGCGTTATAAATGCCTCCCGCATCTGCCTGCGGCAATCTTTCTGTGCCGCACGACCACCAGAACGCATGGCTTCTTCGAACTTGTATTTACCTTGGTCTGCTTTTTGTTTGCAGGACTCAATATCGTCGGTCATTTGCTGGATCGCCGACTCGATTTTTGCCATCAGCTGGTAGTATCCATCCAGGTCAAAAGTCGGTGGAACCCAGCCCTCTGCTTGCCAGCGTGTGTTGAACTGTCCGGAAAATGCACGAAGCACTACGGTATTTCCATCGGCATCGACACATTCCAACACCCCAAACATCTGTCCGCCTCTTTTTTCCCAGAGGCAGTCTGTGGAGAATATTGGTTCCGGATCTGGTCGATGAAAGTCAATCCGTTTGTTCTGCTCGAGTTCTGCCATCAGCTCGAGAGCATATTTGCGGCTGTTTCCCTCTGTCAGATAATGAACCTCATCACAAGCTGTACAATACCCGTAGCAGGTCGTATCTTTGGGAAGTGCAGTAATCAAGTGGTCTATATCGGTAATATTTTTCATGGCAACAGCATGATCCGGCAAAAATATTTAGTGACTTACAGAAAAATTTCTTGTTTTTTCAAAGAATTTTTTCTGATAAGGCACTTATCCCGTTCATCGGGGTTAGAACAGAGGTTCCGAGTTAAATTCGAGACTCTCACCAGTCCTTGGGTGAGCAAAGGAAAGATAGCAGGCATGTAGCTTCAGCAATCCCGGGCCAGTTCCAGTTCCGTAGAGCGGATCGCCGACAATAGGAATTCCGAGACCGTGTTTGGAAGCGGAGTGAACCCTGAGCTGATGTGTTCTTCCGGTGATAGGTTTAAACTCGATTCGTGTTTTGCCATCTTTTACCAGGAGTTTTTTCCAGTGGGTAATTCCCACCTTTCCGTGAACCGGATCATAAATTTGATGAGGTCTATTGTCAATATCGAGGCGGAAAGGAAGTTCGACGATACCCTCCTCGCCATCTAATTCGCCGTCAAGCATGGCGATATAGCGTTTAGTTACCTCGCTCTCTTGAAACTGAATAGAGATGTTACGATGTGCCTCTTTGGTTCGAGCGACCACCAACAACCCCGAAGTGTCCATATCAAGGCGGTGAACTGAGGGCTGTTCGATGCAGCCCGGATACCGTGCTTTCACCCGTTCGCTGACACAATCCAGGTTTTCCGGACCACGTCCAGGAACAGAGAGCAGCCCACTTGCCTTTACGACCACGACAAATTCGGGTTCTTCGTGAATTACGTACATTTCTTCCAAAATCTATTGACTCGGGTTCAGACTCACAAAATTTAGATTACCAGACTGAATTGCACGAATTTGACAACGGTCGTTCATATCAGCAGGTTCCAGTGAAACGACGGATTGAGTTCTGGCGGACGGGGAGTTATTTGGGGAAGAGCTGGAATAGCTTGGTCTCGGTCAGCACGGAGGGCGGCCTTTTTGTTTGTGGCCGGCCCCGTGCTGACTTTCTGAATTTCTGGAATTAGCCTGGCGGCCAGAGTAACTGGCGGCCGCCGAGAACGTGGAGATGGATGTGAAAGACGGTCTGGCCTGCAGCCGCACCATTGTTAAAGATCATCCGGTACCCATCAATGAGCTCGAGTTCCTTGGCAAGCCGTGCGCCTATGCGCATCATCTTGCCCATGAGCTGCTCATCTTCGGTCTCCAGGAATGCCGGACCAACAATATGTTTTTTGGGGATGAGTAGAAAATGGACAGGTGCCTGGGG
The DNA here is from genome assembly GCA_018821985.1 of Pseudomonadota bacterium. GTDB lineage: Bacteria > Desulfobacterota > Desulfobulbia > Desulfobulbales > Desulfocapsaceae > UBA2270. The sequence continues at coordinate 97,882 of JAHJKP010000008.1, read as the reverse complement.
TGAGATATCCCGGAAGGCTAGAAACTCATCGTCTTCATAGAGTTTGTCCGCTGGGATCTCGCCGGCAAGAATCTTGCAAAAAAGGCAGTGTTTATTCATGATTTTTCTCTTACAGTGTTAGGTCAAGAGGAAATGGAATTATTGAGGGCCAAAAGAGTCCTCAAAAAGTTTTATGATGGCCTCACGGCCGGCATCACTGAGATACCTGGTACCTGACCCTACAAAGGTGTTGTATTCAATGATCGGGGTATCCGGCTGCCACTGGTTCTCTTTCCAGGTAAACCATTGTTTACGGGGCTGATCAAAGACGTGGAGGGGGCGGTTGAACAGTTTGGCCAGTTCCACAGCCCAGCCGGTACCACCCTTTACTGAATTGTCGTCGAGGATGGTGCCAATGACAAATATCTGATGGCCGTTGTTGACCATATGAAAGATGGTTTGCAATACCTTTCTGATCTTGGAGGTCTCATAATAGGTGCGGTTGAGCATCTTTGAGGCCAACTCCATGCTTATATCGCCCCGTTCCAGATCCTGCTGGCTGAGATAGACCGCATTGTTTTCCCGATGCAGCTTGTGCCCTTCAAAGGTGTAGATAATCTCTTTTACGCCCCATTGTTCTGCCGTCTCACCAAAGGTTGCCTCGGCCCCTTTCAGGCCGCCACTGCAGAGGGTACAGGATTTCTGATCCATATATGTGCTCCTTATTCATTAAGCCGCTGTAATAAAATAAATATCACCGTCCGCATATCAGAGACGGCTTCTAAGTATCATTGGAAAGTTTCATGCTCAATTCTATACCACACCTGCATTCAAAGGCAAGTTTTGCCATGTTTTTTCTTTGTTGTCAGGGTGAGATTGATTTTTTCCTGCCTCGCAGGAAGACGCGGTGCGGAGCCGGATATCCCTCCACGGTCAGCGCCGGGTTCAGCGGATCGATAAAATCGCTGTACGATTCAAAGCGCATCCATTCGGTGGATCGTTGTTCTTCTGCACTCATGGGGTGCTGGCAGAAGAGTTCCACCTCATCAAAGCCTGCCTTTTCCATCCACAGTTGCAGGCAATAGCCGGTGGGGATAAAATAGGTGCCGGGCACCTTGGCATAGGTCTTGTCGGGAAAGAGGGCAATGGGCGCATCGCCGGGGATTGCCTGGGATTCCAGCAGCAGGGTGCCGCCGGGGCGCAGTGATTGATAGATGTCACGCAGCACATCAATGGGTGAGGCGCGGTGGTAGATGATGCCCATAAGGAAGAGGACATCAAAGCAATCAGGGAAAAGGGAGAGATGTTCCACGCCGAGCAGGTCAATATGGAGCGCGTCCTGTCTGGCCATGCTGTTCAAGGCCTTGAAACAGTAATAGTGCTGCATGGAGGGCTCCAGGCCCAAGACCAGTTTGGGGCGATAGGGGGCCATGCGGAACATGTAGTAGCCGTTGTTGCAGCCGATATCGGCGACAATCTTGTCCTCCAGGTCGGGCAGCATCGGCAGCAGACGCTGCCATTTGCGTTCACTCCGCCATTCGGCGTCGATATCGATGCCAAAGACTGAAAAGGGACCTTTGCGCCAGGGCATAAAGGCGCGCATGGCCTCTTTGACCTGCACCTGTTCGCTGGAATTCAGTTCGTCGGGACCACCGATGATGACGGTATCTCCAGTACAGTCGACGGTCCGGGCAACAAAAGGGGCAAGCGATTCATAGGGTGTGCGGTAGCGGAGAAAGCCCTTCTTTTGTTGATTGACCCATTGCTGCCGCTCTTGGTGGAGGGAAAAAATCTCCTGACGGCAGGCGGTTTCCGGGAGTAGGGAAAGATAATCGATGGAAGATGGCATTCGGTTCAACCCGGTTTGATGGCAATAAAGGAGACGAAATTGAACCATTGGAAGAAGGTCTCGACGTTTGTAAATCCGGCGCCCAGAAGGAGCTCCCGGTTTTCTTCAATGGAAAAGGGGATCAGGATATTTTCCAGGGCCTCTCTTTTTTTGGCAATCTCCAGCTCTGAATAGCCGCGTTCCAGCTTGAACTGATGGTAAATGTCGATATATTTACGGTTGAGCAGAGGGTCGTGGGAAATCTTTTTTTCACTGAGGATCAGGACGCCTCCGGGACGCAGGTTGTCAAAAAGTCTGTGGATAAAGTCCTTGCGGCGCAGGGGGCGGATGAACTGAAGGGTGTAGTTGAGGAGAAAGGCCCCGGTATCGGTCTGATCCAGATCGGTGATGTCCCGGGCAACAAAGGAGACCTGGTCCTGTTTGGAGAACATCTCAGCCTTCAGGCGGGCCTTGTGGAGCATAGCGGGCGAGTTGTCGATTCCCTTGAATTGCAGTCCCTTCTCCGGCAACAGCCGGGCGAGTTGCAGCAGGGTGGTGCCGGTGGCACAGCCAAGATCAATGACCGTGTCATCCTGGTGGAGAAAGGTGTCGAGGAGTCGGGCCGTTCCCTTGATGACCTCCTGGTAAAAAGGAATGGAGCGGTCAAGCATGTCATCGAAGACCTGGGCGACCCGTTCGCTAAAGACAAAATCTTCCTGGATCTGGTTGATGGCGAAAATGGTGTCTTTGCTAGTGGGTAACATGGCGGTAATAAAGGAATCAGGACTGGGCTGAGGATTATGGTGATTGATTTAGCGTAAGGACAGTATATTATAACCCTTTAAAAAATCCTGCTATTGTTTTATACGAATTGAAAGGTGGCATCAGCAAATATGACGTGGTAGACCATCGATGACAAGGACGTGAAGAAATTATCTTGATTGTGAATACAATCGCATGAGGTTCGACAAGGAATTATGAAAAAATACATCATTGGAATAGATACGGGTGGTACCTACACTGACGGGGTGCTTATCGAGACAGACAGCGGGGCGATCATGGCCACGGCCAAGGAACCGACCACCCATTACCATCTGGCCACGGGAACAGGCCAGGTTCTGGCCGCCCTTCTGCAGGGATCCGGGGTCGCAGCCTCAGATATTGAGCAACTGGCTGTCTCCACCACTCTGGCCACCAATGCCGTGGTCGAAGGCAAAGGGGCCAGAGTTGGCCTTTTTGTGATCGGCTATGTCAAACATTTCCGTCTGCCGGTGGTGGCTGTGGTCTTTATCAAGGGTGGCCATACCATTCAGGGCGTCGAAGAAGAGCCACTGGATCTGGAGAATCTGGTCGATACGGTACGGGGTCTGGCCAGTGAGGTGGATGCCTATGCGGTCTGCAGCGCCATGTCCATGGAAAATCCCACCCATGAGCTGGTAGCGGAAAAGGCCATTGGCATGCTTGATCCCAAGCCGGTCTTCTGTTCCTACCGGATAAGCCAGCAGGCAGGGATGCGGGAGAGGGCCGCCACCGCCGCCCTCCACGCCAAGCTCATGCCCCTGATGCAGGACTATATTGGTGGCGTTCAGGTTGCCATGATCAAGCAGGAGCTCTCCTGTCCGGTGGTGATCATCGGCGGCAATGGTCAGACCGTGACCATTGATCAGGCCGTGGAGCGGGCCGGGGTGACTGTGGCAAGCGGTCCTGCCTGTACGGCTCATTTCGGGGCATTGCAGACTATTGGTGACGCCCTGGTCATTGATGTGGGCGGCACCACCACGGATATTGCCATGATTGAGAACGGCAGGCCGATTCTGGCCTCTGATGGTTGTCAGATAGGCGAGTGGCAGACCCATGTGGAGGCCATTGATATGTTTACCGGGGGAATCGGTGGCGACAGTCATGTGCTGATCGATGAGCAGGGCGCACTTCACATCGGGCCTGCCCGGGTTGTCCCCCTCTCTATGGCCGCTTCTGCCAGTCGCTCTTCTTCCATCCATGGCGCGATTCTCCCTCAGGCCTCTGAATGGTTAGGTGCCAGCGCCTCCTCCCGCTGTATTGGGCTGGTCGCCGAGGCGGCAGTGCCGGCGGGTCTTGATGATTTGGTGATTACTTTTCTCCGTCAGCATGGGCCGGCAACACCTGCGGCCATTGGAGCTGCCATCGGGATTTCCTCTGTTCCCCTGGAAAAACATCTGGAGGGACTGGCCCGGGCCCAGTTAATCTTTGAAACCGGCTTTACCCCCACCGATGCTTTGCATGTGCTGGGCCTGATTTCTCTTGGAAATAGTGAGGCTGCCAAAGATGGGGCTGCTGTTCTGGCCCGGATCAAGGGGGGCGATCCTGAACAGTTCTGTCAGGAGGTCATGCGCCGTACCGAAAAACAGATTGAGGATTTGATCATCGATTATATCATTCATCGCTACTGGGGAAAATCGCTGACCTCGTTTATCACCAGCCGTGACAGTCATCCGGTACTTGGTGTTGAATTCTCCCTGAAAATACCTTTGATCGGCATTGGGGCCGCTTCCCGCTATTTCCTGCCTGGCGTGGCCAAGAGGCTGGGCACCACCGTCACTTTCCCGGAGCATTGCGAGGTCGGCAACGCTATTGGCGCCGCCCTGCTTGGCAAGGGTGCTTCTGCTCTCAGCATCTCCCTGTCCGATACTAAGCGTCAACTATAAGGGTGGGTTGAAACCTTAGCATCTTATGAGTAATCATGGTTCACCCTCTGCAGGAAAATCCTTGCTGATCTACCCGCCTTTTGCCGATCCTACCTGGCCCTATGTGAGTCTGCCCACTCTCAAGGGATATCTGGGCAGGCGGGGGATTCCGGTGACAGTCCGGGATCTGAATGTCGAGGCCTTTTCTGTCCTGACGGCTGAGTCCACCACTGACGAATGGCAACAGCGCTTGTCGGCACGGTTTCAGGTGTTGAATGGTCGGGAAAGCTTAACTCTTTCCGAGCAGATGGAATATCGACGGGTGGCAGAGGCTCTGCCTCTCTTTCAGGATTTTGCTGCGCTCATGACGGTGATGCGGGATGAGCGCAGCTTTTATGATCGGGCCGCTTACGGTGCGGGTCGTGATGGCATTGAAGATCTCTTTCGGATCATGGAGGCGGTCTATTTCCCTTTTCGCTTCAACTGCAATCGGGCAGATCACCTGGTGGCGCCTTGGGATTTCACTCTTCTGGACTCCTATATCACTCATCGCAGAAGTCTCCTTGATCGTTTTTATCGCCAGCAGTTGGCCGAACTTGAACCTCCGCGCTTTGTCGGGATCTCTCTGACCTTTGTCTCCCAGATTCCCGAGGCATTTTATCTCTGCCGTCTGCTCAGGGACGCCTTTCCTTGCTGTTTCCTGATGCTGGGTGGGCCTTGCCTTGATTTAATGGTCCGTTATGGCCGTCCTGAGGTGGTGTCCTTGATTTTAGACCATGTGGACGCCATCACCATGCAGGAGGGAGAGAAGGCCTTGGAACAGCTTCTGCCCCTGCTCGCTGACGGCCTTCCTGATCAGGAACAACTTGCCGCTATCCCCAATCTGATCACCCGCGATAAGGTCAGCGGCGTTGTCCATCAGGGGCCGCCCTGGGTTCTGGATCTGGTGAAGAGCGTGGCACCAGACTATTCCGATCTCGATCTGAAACTCTATCTGGCGCCCTCACCCATGCTTCTCTATAGTCCGACCAGGGGCTGCTACTGGAATAAATGCTCTTTCTGCGGCTATGGCTTTAATCAATCTGGAGCGCATGCCTACCGGGAGATCCCCGTACAACAGGCCGTGGCCGATCTGCAGGCGTTGCAGGAGGAGTTTGGCGTTGCCAATTTTTATCTCTCCTGCGATGTCCTCTCGCCCGACTATGCCTTTCGTCTGGCCCAGGAAATCCTCGATAGCGGGCTTGAGATTTACTGGTCGACAGATCTGCGTATTGAGGCGGCCTATACCCCTGAGCGTTGTCGTCTGCTCTACCTGTCTGGCCTGCGGGCCGTGGCCTTCGGGGTTGAGAGCTGTTCGCAGGCGGTCCTGCGCCTTATGCACAAGGGGACAACACCTGAGCGCATTCGCTCGGTTAATCGTCATTTCCATCAGGCCGGAATCTCCACTGCCTGGATGACCTTTCTCGGTCATCCGGGCGAAGGATTCAAGGAGGCCAAGGCGACGTTGGACCTGTTGACGGTAGAAAGAAAGGTCGTGGATCAGTTTATCGTCGGCACCTTCGGCCTGACCCCGGGCTCCAGGATTGCCTGTCGGCCGGAAGAGTTTGGTATTGATTCCATCTACTTTACGGCAGGCGACGTGTTCAGGCTCTTCCCACTTTATACCGTTCGTGCTGCCGGGACAATTATCACTGACCGCCAATCCGCCCAACTGGACGCGCAGATTGATGACCTCTCCTCCCGCTATCAGCTCGATCATTACCCCTGGGCCGGGGCCATTTCCACCCATCATTCGTTTTTGTATCTGCTGCGCTATGGACAAAGGGTCTTTGCCAAGGCGTGGCCCCTGCCTGCAAAAAGAAAAATGAAGGCTGGGTCCGGAAAGAAGATTCGTCCCCGTTTCCCCTTGGCCGAGCTGCGTCGACGGGAAGAGCAGTTTATGGGCCAATACCTGGAAGGAGCCCTGCAACTTGATCCTGAGACGGGCCTGACACCTCTGTGCTTTGACCATTTTCAGGAAGCACTGGCCCGAGAGGGTGGTGGCAACAAGAGGTGATCTTGTCCTTGAGATGGTATATGCGCTCCTTTTTTTATGGATTTACCTTGTTCCCCTGCGCTGCACGGGAACAGAGCTCCGGATGCGTTACGTCCAGATTACCTTTAACCCTTAATTATTGACCTTCCTATGCTTCCCATTATTACCTTTATCGGCTGGCACAACAGTGGCAAGACCACCTTGGTGACCAAGGTGGTTGCCCATCTGAAACAGCGTGGCTATCGGGTGGCGGTGATCAAATCGACCAAAGACCGGGGGATCAGCGTTGGTGCACCGGGTACCGATACCGCCAGGCATCGTCAGGCCGGGGCAGATACAGTGCTTCTGGTGGCACCCGACCAGATGACCATGATCACCGAAAACAAGGGCAAGTCTCTGGTGGATCTGGCGCACTGTTTCTGTTCAGATGTGGATATTGTTATCGGTGAAGGGTTTAAAGGTGCGGATGGGGTGCCAAAGATCGAGGTCAGGAGGGAGTCGGATCAGTCTTTGTTGTGGAAGCAGGTGCAGGGAGTCATAGCTGTGGCCACCGACCTTGTTCTCCCTGATGAGCCAGGCTGTGCCCTGTTCAGGCTTGATCAAGGTTTGGAAATTGCCGATTTTATCGAGAAATATTTCCGTTTGGATGGTTTTACAACAGTCTGATGCAGATTTTCATTTCATCTAAACCAGAGATTGCAGACAAGCACTGCAGCGATGATACCGGCCGCATCGGCGCAGAGAGCGGCCGGCAGAGCATGTCGGGTGCGGCGGATACCCACTGCCCCGAAATAAACGGCCAGCACATAGAAGGTTGTCTCCGTTGAGCCCTGGATGACTGAAACCAGATCGGCAAGAAAGCTGTTGGGCCCCTGGTTGACAATCTCACTCATGAGGCCAAAGGCACCGCTGCCGGAAAGGGGGCGCATGAGGGCCATGGCCAGGGCCTCAGCCGGCATCCCCATGGCGGTTGTGATGGGTGACAGAATGGTGATCATGATATCCATGGCGCCGCTGGCCCGGAACATGCCGATGGCCACAAAGATGGCCACCATGAAGGGAATGATGCGCACTGCCGTGCTGAAGCCCTCTTTGGCGCCATCGGTCAGGGCCTCATAGACCTTGACCCCGCGCAGATAGCCAAAGATGAGCAGGCCCGAGATGAGCATCGGAATCAACCAGCTGGACAGGGCATTCAGGCTGGCAGCCGAGAAGGCAAACGGTTCTGAGGCTATACTGAGCTGATAGCCGACACCGCCGAGAAAGGCGGCAATCGTCAGCCAGATAAAGATCCGGCCCGCCGGCCCGGGAGGAACCAGTTCCGCCCCTGTTTCCGGCGCAGCACTGGGCTCTAAAAGCGATGCTCCCGCTGTTACCTGGTGCTCTCTCTCTCTCTCCGGCCCGCGTTCTCTGGTTGCCAGCATCTTGGCCATGACAATTGCCACCAGGGTGGAGCAGCAGGTGGCGATCAGGGAGGGGATGAAAATCGAGGCCGGATTTGTGGAACCCGCCGCCGCCCGTACCGTAATGACCCCCAGCGGCAGGATGGTGACGCAGGAGGTGTTGATTGCCAGAAACAGACACATGGCATTGGTGGCCGTGCCTTTTTCCGGGGCCAGCTTTTCCAGCTCCTGCATGGCCTTGATTCCCATGGGTGTTGCCGCGTTACCCAGCCCCAGGGCATTGGCCGCCATGTTCATGATCATGGCACTCATGGCCGGGTGATCGTGGGGCACCTCCGGAAAGAGCCGCACCATCAGGGGCCGTACCCGCCGGGCAATGATCTGCATAAGGCCGCCTGTCTCAGCTACCTTCATGATGCCCAGCCACAGGGCCATGGGCCCGATCAGACCAATGGCCAGGACCACCGCGTCCTTGGCCGACTCAAATGAGGCCTTGGTCAGGGCATCCATCTTTCCTGTATAGGAGGCGGTCACCGTGGCCAGCACAATCATGGCCAGCCAGATGATATTGATTGCCGATGGTTTTTGTTTCATTCTTTGACAAAGACCATCGGCAATCACACGACAAACGACTGCAGAGATTCAGGAATCACCACATTTTCCAGACCCAGCTGGGTTCGCAGATCATTGGCCAGGCTGTGCGATCCCTCCTCTTCGCCGTGGACAATGAAGGTATGTTCAGGCTTTTTGTCCATAACCTGCACAAAATTCATAAGCCCGTCATGGTCGGCGTGACCGCTGAAGCCTGTCTGCACTTCCACATGGGCCCTCAGCTGATATTCATCCCCATAAATACGCACCATCTTTTCTTTTTCGACAATCTTGCGGCCAAGGGTATTCGGGGCCTGCCAGCCGGCAATGAGAATCGTGTTGCGGGGATTCTCGATACGGCTGCACAGATGATGCAGGATGCGGCCGCCCTCCATCATGCCACTGGCGCTGATAATGACCATCGGCCCCTTCATTTCGTTCAGTGCCTTGGACTGTTCAACAGACTGGGTATACTTCAGCCGGCCAAAACCAAAGGGATTATTGTCGTCATCAGTCAGGAGAAATTCTCGGATCTCGGCATCATAGACCTCGGGATGGAGACGGAAGATATCAGTGGTGCGGGTGGCGAGTGGGCTGTCGACAAAGATGGGCAGGTCCGGAATAGCGCCGCTGCTGTGTAATCTGTGCAACACATAGACCAGCTGCTGAGTCCTGCCCACGGCAAAGGCTGGAATCAGCAGGGTGCCGCCTCGCTGCGCGGTTTCATTGACGATGCGTTCCAGCTCCTTTTCCGTTTCAGTATAGGGTGGGTGGTTCCTGTTGCCATAGGTACTCTCCATGATGAGGATGTCAGCGCCGTCGGTGAGGGGAACAGGGTCGCGGATGATGGGAATACCGGGCCTGCCGATATCACCGCTGAAGACGAGACGCCGGGATTTCCCGGTCTCCTGGTCTTCAATATCGAGGATGACATGGGCGGAACCCAGCATATGGCCGGCATCTATCAGGGTCAGATGCACCCCCGGAAAAAGCTGGTGGCGGCGATTATAGCTCAGCCCTACGAATTGCTCCATGGACCTGGCCACATCTTCCTCGGTATAAAGCGGTTCAAAGGGGTTCTGTCTGTTTTTCCGACGCCGTCGATTGACGAATTCCACATCCTTTTCCTGGATAAAGGCGCTGTCCATGAGCATGACGGCACAGAGATCACGGGTGGCGGAGGTGCAGACAATATCGCCGCGGAAACCGTTTCTGACCAGACAGGGGATACGACCCGAGTGATCGATATGGGCATGGGAAAGGATGAGCACGTCCACCTTTTTGCCCTCGCAGAACTCGCTGCGGTTTCGCTCAAAGGCCTCCTTGCGTTTTCCCTGAAACAGACCGCAGTCGAGCATGATGGTTTTGCCGTTGACCTCAATAAGATGCAGGGAGCCTGTAACCGTCCCGGCTGCTCCGTGGAAGGTGATTTTCATGATTTTCCCTTGTTTATTAGCTCGTTGCCTACTGCAGCATGTAAAGTCTTGAGCGCCGCTTCAAAATTGAACCCCTCAATCTGTTGCGATAATTCGCTGAAGCGCTCTCCCATGGCGGGACGTAACAAAGGGGCTGCATCCCGTATCAGCAGGCTGGCACGTCCGTTGTTTTCGGTCAGCAGTTCTTCGAGTTCGGTGAGGATATGGCGCAGCTGGCCCGGATCTGCCTGAGCGATTTCTGTTGAGTCCACTTGTCCTTCCGGCAAGGCAAGAATTGCCGTATTTAAGAGCAGTTGTTCCTGGGCCAGGGCTTTGAGCAAGGGATCAGTTTTGCTGGCTGGCTGCTCTTCCCTGCAAGCGATTTCCAGTTGGGCAGCCAGTTCTTGTACCCGGGTTGCCCCTAAGGTAGCGGCTACCCCTTTAAGACCATGGGCGACATCCCGGCTTGCCTGAAAATTGCCGGAGCTCAGCAGTTCTGTGATCTGGGCGGCATCATTGGTGTGAGACAGGGAAAACTGGTGCAAAATCTGGACATATTTCTTTATATTACCACGTAAATTTGAGAGGCAGAGCGTTGGATCGAGGTTAGGAATATTTTGTAACATCTCGAGCCAGCTCTTCTCTCCACTGGTATCTTGTGCACGATGGGCGGGGAGTGGGCATGTCTGTCCCGGAAGCCATTGTGACAGGGCGGAAAATAAGATTTCCGGCGTTACAGGTTTGGAGATGAAGTCATTCATGCCCGCCGTCAGACAGGCGTGGCGGTCTTTATCAAGGGCGTTGGCGGTCATGGCCAGGATCGGCAGCTGCGTGCAGTTCGGCAGCAGACGAATTGCACGCGTGGCTTCCAGACCATTCATCACCGGCATCTGTATATCCATCAGGATCAGATCGTAGGCAGTGCTGCGGGTTTTCTCCACGGCTTCGCGGCCGTTTTGCGCGGTGTCAACTTCAAGTCCAGCCTCACGCAGCAGTTCCAGGACTACTTGCTGATTGATGGCATTGTCTTCGACCAGCAGCAGCCGGGAACCACCATGGCGTTGTCGTATGGCAGCCTCGGTGTTCATCTCGGTTTTAGCTGCGATCGGATCCATGATTTCCTGGCTTCGTTCGAGTCTGGCCGTGAACCAGAAGGTGCTGCCTTGGCCCGGTTTGCTGTCGACACCTGTCTTGCCACCCATCATCTGTGCCAGCCGGGAGGTGATGGCCAATCCAAGGCCGGTGCCGCCATGCAGGCGGGTGGTTGAGACATCCGCCTGTTCAAAGGCCTGGAACAGGCGGGGCAACTGCTCGGCCGCGATGCCGATTCCGCTATCCTCTACCTCAAAACGCACCAGCACCTCATTATTGCTTTCTTCCACCAGCCGGGCGCGCAGAGTGATGGAGCCGTGTTGGGTGAACTTGACGGCATTTGTGGCGTAGTTGAGTATGGCCTGACCAAGCCGGGTTGCGTCGCCTCGCAGCCAGGGGGGAACATTCTCTGTGTCCACCTCAATGGTTATTCCTTTGTTCCTGGCTTGTTCTGAGATCAGGGAGCGGACATGCTTCATGACAGCATCCAGGGGGAAATCTGTGGTTCTCAGCTGCATCCGACCGGCCTCAATCTTGGAGAGGTCGAGGATGTCGTTGATGATGGTCAACAAGTGCTGAGCGGCAGCGGTAATCTTGGCCAATTTATTCTGCTGTTCTGGGTCGAAGCTGTCGCGTTGCAGCAGATGGGTCAACCCGACAATGGCGTTCATGGGAGTCCGGATCTCATGGCTCATATTGGCCAGGAAGGTACTCTTTGCCAGGTTGGCACTCTCGGCCCGCTGACGTGCCTCTGCCAGTTCTGTTGTACGCTTCTCCACCAGTTCTTGCAGATGATAACGGTGGTGGTCCAGTTCCTGGCCCATCTTTTTTTTCTCGGTGATGTCCTCGTGTATTGCCACATAATGGGTGATGCTTCCATCTGGTTGGCGGAGGGGGGTGATGATGGCGAACTCGATGTATTCGCTGCCATCTTTACGCTTGTTGTGGAACTCGCCTTTCCACGCCTGACCTTGGCTCAGGGCCTTCCACATGGCCATATATGTTGCAGGTGGGGTCTTGCCGGACTGAAGGATACGCGGGTTCCGGCCAATCACCTCTTCGCTGGTGTAGCCGCTGTTGCAGATAAAGGCCTCGTTCACATACTCGATGTCGCCAGCAAGATTGGTGATGATGATGCTCTCCGGGCTCTGTTCCACCGCCAAGGAAAGTTTGTTGATTTTCTCTTGTTCTATTTTGCGTTCGGTGATGTCTTCACCGGAACTGAGAATCCCGATGAGCCGACCCTTGTCGTCGGAGTAATAACTATTGTGCCAGGCAATCAGACGTTGGCTGTCGTCTCGGCATAGTACCGGGTTCTCAGAATATTCAGTGGCTGGTAACTTGCCACCCATGATCTGTTGGAAGAGGGGATAAAGCGTCTCCATTCCCAGAGGTTGAGGCAGGCATGTGGTGAACCACAGGCGTCCCAGGAGTTCGTCTTCTTTATAGCCCAGCAGTTCACACCCTCTGCGGTTAATCATGGTGATCTGACCGTGAGGGTCCAGATTGACCATAATGGTTTGTACCGTATCAAGGTATCGCTGTCTACGATCACGTTCTTGTCGCAGCGCACTCTCTGCCTGCCGCCTTTTGGTGTCGTCACGGAATACCAGGACTAGACCAAAGACTCTTTCACTGTTCTTGCTGATGGGTGCGGTACTGACATGAACAGGAATCTCTCTGCCGTCTCGGGCAAGCAGAAGAGTAAGATTGGTAAGTTCAACCATTTCGGGGAAGGTCATGACCTGTTGGGTCGGGTCTTCGGCTGGCTCACGAGTCTGTTCATTGATAATCTTGAATACTGTCGTCAGTGGCTGGCCAACTGCCTGCTGGCATGTCCATCCGGTCAACTCTTCTGCCTTCGGGTTGAGAAAGGTGATGCGACCAGGGCTGTCCGTGGTGATGACTGCCTCACCGATGCTGGCCAGGGTCACAGTCTGGAGTTGCCGGCTCGCTTCCGCCTGCTGTCGTGCATTGTGCAGGGCCGCGCTCAGGACGCTGACGAGTACACCATTCATAATGAGAACTGTCCAAGGGAAAAGATCCTGCTGCAGAGTTATCCAGAATTCATGGGCCGGCGGAAGAAAATAAGCTGTGCTGGCGGCAGCGACTATGGTTGCGGTCAAGCCGGGGCCAAGACCTCCCAGCACCGCACTCAGGATGATGGGAAACATAAAAAAGAGCAGCTGTGGCCGTTCGCCAAATGAAAAAATGAACCCCAGGCGTACCAACAGCATCGCCAGGGTCACCGCCACGGCAAATATATATATCTGCCATTGTGGCCAGGAAAACAGAGAAGCAGATCCTCCAAGGCCTTTAATCTCCGTCTTGGAGGAGCCAGTCAGGCGCCGTAATAATTTGTAGAGCAGCAGCGAGGTAGCCCCCACAAAGAACCATCCCTTGAGGGTGCTGGCCAGGATGATCTGGGACGGATCGGTGAACAGCCATGTCACGATCGTGTCGGAAAGCAGGATCCATAGGGAGGCAAAGACCGCATAGATCATGACAATACGGTAGATGCCGAGGGGCAAGTCTTGCCCGGACGGGTGGGGAGGCAGGGGAGAGTTTATATCTTGAGTCATGTGCAAATCAGTGGCTATTGGCCATCCGTATCATTGTAGCGGATGGCGATGGCCTCAAAGATGTCGAAAATGGCGAGAAAGGCCTCCACCACATCCGGGTCGAACTGACGGCCGCTTTCGGCGGCAATGATATCCTTGGCCTCGGAAAAGGATAAAGGCTCTTTATAAACGCGGCGATTGATCAAGGCATCGAAGACATCGGCCAGGGCCATCAGTCGTGCCGAGACAGGGATGGCATCTCCGACCAGCCCATCCGGATAGCCACTGCCATCCCAGCGCTCATGGTGCCAGTGGGCGATTTCCTTGGCCAGCACGAGAAACTCCACAGGCTGGGGGATCTCGCATTCCGCCTGTTCGATAGCTTGGCTGCCGAGTTGGGCATGGGTCTTCATCACTTCCCACTCTTCCGGGGAGAGTCTCCCGGGTTTGAGCAGGATGTAATCGGGGATGCCTACCTTGCCGATATCGTGCAGGGGGGCGGATTTGGATAGAAGTTCGATATTGGACCTGGTCAGGAGTGCGGTAAATCGGGGGTGATTCTGCAGGTGTTCGGCAAGGGCGTGGACGTAGCCCTGGGTGCGGCGCAGATGGTTTCCGGTCTCCGGGTCGCGGGTCTCGGCCAGATGAGCGAGGGCCAGGATACTGACGTCCTGGATGAGCAGGTTTTCCCCCATGCGCCTGGCCACCTCCGCCTCCAGAAAGTCATTCTGGTTGCGGAGCCAGTCGTGCGCCTTTTTCAGTTCCAGCTGGGTGCGGACGCGGGCGAGGACAATAAGGGGCACAATCGGTTTGGTGATGTAGTCCATCGCGCCTGCCTCCAGGCCGCGCATCTCTGCTTCGGTACTGTTCATGGCGGTGACGAAGATGACGGGAATGTCGCGGGTGCGGGGGTTGGCGCGCAGGTGGGTGAAGACCTCATAACCATCCATCTCCGGCATCATGACGTCGAGCATGATCAGGTCCGGCTCGGGAGGAGTGACGGCGAGTCGCAAGGCATTTTCCCCAGAAGTGGCAATTCGTACCCGGTAGAGTGGCTGCAAGAGTTCGTTCAAGACGGCCAGATTCTCCGGCGCATCGTCGACGATCAGGATTGTGGATAAGGGTTCGTTCACTAGGACAACCGCCTTATGGATTGGGAATGCTTGGCTACCCGTACACACTGTGGGGATCTGGGCAGAGGCAAGTGTATCTTTTAGAAATGTCTGAGATTTTAATCTTCTTTTCTACCATAAAAAAAATGGCTCACCAAGAAAAATATCCTGATCTTGCAGACGGTTGAGAATGAGCGATCTTTTTTTAGGAAAATGTGAATCAGCGGAAATTTTATCCAGAAGATATCAGCATTGCATACAGGCCGCTGGAACGGCTGATGGTGCGATTGAGCGCAGCCTGAAAAATGGTCTGGTCACTGGCAATCAGCACCCTCTTTTGGGCGCGGGTAACTGCGGTATAAATCAACTCCCGGGTCAGGATGGGGGTGTCGGTGCCGGGCAGGACCACCAGGATCTCGGCAAATTCGGAACCCTGACTTTTGTGGATAGTCATGGCGAAGACCGTTTCACAGGCTGGCAAACGATAGGGCTGATATCCTTTCAGGCTGCCATCTTCGCGCTCAAACCAGACCTTGAACTGGCCGGGACTATTATCGTTTTCGAGGGTGGTTCGCTCCGGCAGGCAGATGCCGATATCCCCGTTGAACAGGTTCAGGCCATAATCATTATTCAGGATTATAACCGGTCGTCCGGGATACCAACTCCCTGGCTGACTCGGATATCCCGCGGCTGCCAGACTCTGTTCCATCTGCCGGTTGATGGCCTCAACGCCGCCGGCCCCGCGTCTGGTGGCGCAGAGGATCCGAAACCGCTTGAAGCATTGAAAGAGCTGGCGGATGTCGTCTTCCTTTCTGTCATCATCATGTACGGCCAGTGCCTGTTGCAGGTAGTGGGAATAGCGGGTGGCAATGAAGGTAGCCACTGGTTCATGGAGCAGGCTCACCGCTGTTGTTTCATGATCCTCCCGGTTGAGCATGGCCCAGGCGGCACCGCTGTCGTTGTCGTTTACGGCACTGGCAAAGGCGCTGATCTCCTGGTTGAAACGGTAGCTTTTCTGCAGCGTTATCGTATTTTCGGGCAGGGCCTGGATGCAATCTGCCAGTACCGCCCCGGATTCAACGGAGGCGAGTTGATCCTTGTCTCCCAGCAGAATCAGTCTGGCACCTGGTTTCAAGGCATCCACCAGTTTACTCATCATGGCCAGATCCACCATGGAGGCCTCATCTACCACCACTACATCCCAGGGCAGGGGATTGGTGTGATTGTGGCGAAAATGGGGGGAATTGTGGCGTACTCCCAGCAGGCGGTGCAGCGTGGAGGCGGTGGTGGGAATCTTCTCCTTGATCTCTTCTGAGAAGGGCAGACCGGCAAGGCTTGCCGCTATGGATTCCTTGAGCCGCATGGCTGCCTTGCCCGTCGGGGCTGCCATGGCGATTTGTAAGTCAGGCCCCAGCATCAGGAAGAGCAGGCCAAGAATTCGTACGACGGTGCTGGTCTTGCCGGTACCGGGGCCGCCGGAAATAAGGGCCAGGTGTCGTGTCAGTGCCATCTCCGCTGCCCGGCGCTGCCAGTCTATCTCCTGCTCCTTGCCAAAACAGCCATCAAGCTCAGCTTTATACTGCGGGACGACGCATTGTTTCCGGGCCAGTCCCTTGAGCTGCTCGGCCAGTCGTAATTCATAGCGAAAGTAGCGCTGAAGATAGAGCCTGCTCTGCCAGAGCACCAGCGGGGTGGTGATGTCGGCGGAGAGAAGGACGCTCACACCATCCCTGGATCCCGCGGCATGAGGACATCCCTGTCCTGCACTGTCTCCGGTTGTACTCAAAAAATGTTCTTCTGCACTGGTCAGCACCAGGCAACTATGCCCATCGGTGAGGGAGGCTGAAAGTCGTTTGATCAGCTGTTCAAATCTGTCAGCCGCTGTTCCCGACAGGCCGGAGCGTCTGGTCATGAAGCGGGCGAACTGAGTGTCGAGGGGAGAAAAGATCGGCGACGGGCCGGGAGGGCCCGGTGTCGGAGGTGCCATGGAGGGCATAGGAGTGAGCTCATCCATTATCTGATCCTCCACAGTGCTGAGCGCCGGAGCGACCAAGGCAGCGGTCGAGCTGTTTGAGGATGGCAAGATCCGGCAGATCAAAATAGACTCCGCTCCCGGCCGTGCTGGGCTCCATACCCCGGACAAAGAGGTACATTACGCCGCCAAAATGAGCTGCATAGTCATAATCGCTCATGGTGCTCTGCAGATAGCGGTGGAGCATCAGGGTATAAAGCCAGTATTGCAGGCCGTAGTTATGGTCGCGCATAGCCTGTTCCAGGGCTTGCTGGCCGTAATCCGAAAGACGGTTACCCAGCCAGTTGCTCTTGTAGTCCATGATGTAGAATCTGCCCTGATAGCGGCAGATAAGATCTATGAAACCGGTGAGGTAGCCATTGATGGCCTTGGGCGCAACCGGGGTTACCGTGGGCGATCCGGCCAGGAGTGCATTGATCTGATCGGTGGAGCCAGGCTGAAGCCGGAAATAAAAGGGCATCTCCCGGATGATCTCGGTCTGTTCCAGATCGGCCAGAGAGAATGAGGCGGCTCTACTTGCAGACAAGGGGGTCTGTACCACTTTTTGGAGCAGGGCGGCCACCTTGCTGGGAGTAGCCTCAACGCCGAACCACACGCATTGCTGTTTGATCGTCTCTTCCAGGCCGCTGCCTTCGGCCAGAGTGGCAAAAGAGACGTTTTCCAGCAGACCATGCACCACATTGCCCAGCGGTGCCCCTTTGGGGAGATCGGGAAGGAGGACCGTTGCTGCAGCCTCTGATACATTCGAGCCGGCAGGCCTGTCCGCTCTGGCAGAAGGGGTGTCAGCTTGATGAGTCAGGGATGAATAACTGTGGAGCAACCAGTCGGTGTGCAGATGACGACCGGTGAAAGACAGGGGCATGAGTTCATCCGTCCTTTCCTGCCGATTGCTTATCATTACAGGTTCATCGTTGTCGGCGGCAAGAACTTCATAGACCACGGACTTGTCTGCCGCCTGTGTTTGCAGAGTCTGTATCCGGGTGGCAAAGTCCAATCCCTGTTCCAGGGATAACAGCCAGGCCAGGGCCGATTCTCTGGAATCGGCGATAAACCTGTTCCCCTTCACCTCGGCCCAGAAGGCGTAACAGCGGCAGCGGGCCCGGGTCAGGGCCACATAGGCCAGCCGCAGCTCTTCCGCCAGTTCTTCCTGCAGCGCCTGGGCCTTGCGTTCCTCAAAGAGGGGGGAACCCAGATCCATGACCAGTTCCCTGCCGGTTCCTTCAGTGCCGTCATGACAGGTTACGCAATCCTTCGCCGTTTTGAGGTAATTGTTGCGATGCCAGAGAAAAGGAGAGAAGACCACGGGGTATTCCAGTCCCTTGGCGCTGTGCATGGTGACGATCTTGACCGCCTCTTCGTCGCTTTCCAGCCGCAGTTCGGTGTCCTCCATCCCACGTTGTTCTTCCTTCATGGTCTGCAGCCATTGCAGGGTCTTGGCCGGTCCCATGGCCTCGTCCGTTTCTGCTGTCTGAATCAATTCAAGGAGGTGGTGGATATTGGAGATCTTACGTTCGGCCAATGGCTGGTGTGTCAGATTGATAAGGATCTTTTCCGTCTCCAGGAGACGGGTCATCATGGCCAGAAAGCCGCGCTCCTGCCAGAGCAGATGGTAGTCATGGAAGCGGGTCAGCCACTGATCCACCTGCTCCGGGTCCTGCCAGGAGGCATATAACTCCATCCCATCCATGGAAAACCAGGAACTGGTGAGTGCCGTCTTCAGCAGCGAGCTGTCTCCTGGAGAAGAGAGCGCCTGCATGAGCAGAAAGAGATCATGGCACTCACTGGTGGTGAACACCGATTGCTGACTGGCCATGACTGCGGGAATGCCGGCATGGGCCAGGGCTGCCTGAAATTGTTCCGCCTGCTTATGACTCCTGACCAGAATGGCAATGTCTCTTGGTGCCAGCGCTTGCTGCTGCAGCATATTCTCATTTGTGGCGGTCAGCATGATGGGACTCACCGGGCTGAGCAGCCGCGCGATTTCTGTGACCACATAAGAGACAATCTGCTTTGTTGCCTTGCCGGAACTCCATCTGCCGTCTTTGGCATCCGAGGCGGCCAGTTCGCAATAGACCATGACGGCCATGCTCTTGCCATCCGCCAGCAGTTGGCCGTCATCCGCATTTTTTGCCGGGAGGACAGGCTGATAAGAAAGTTCTTTGCTGGCGAAGGCATCTTTGCGTAACTGGAACAGCTGGTTGATAGCTGTAACCAGAGCCGGATGGGAGCGGTAGTTCCTTGCCAGGTTCAGGTGGATGTCTGCCTGCTCTCGGGCCTTGAAATAGGAGTAGATGTCCGCCCCCCGGAAGGTGTAGATAGCCTGTTTTGGGTCGCCAATCAGGTACAGATAATGGGAAGAACCGGCGAAGAGGGCGGAAAAAATGGTGTACTGCGCATTGTCCGTATCCTGAAACTCATCAATCAGGGCGGCCTGATAGCGGTCGCTGATAATCTGCCGCAGCTCCGGCCCCTGGCTGCCCAGCAGGCCCTTTTCCAGTTGGGAGATCAGATCATCAAAGGAGAGCAGGTTTTGCCGGCGCAGGACATGGGACAGCCCGGTTGCAAGTTCATGGACAAGGCCCATGCGGAAGGCCAGGGTTACATCCTGCCAGGCCTGGCGAAAGTCGGCAAGTTCCTGTTCCGGCAAGGGCAGGGAAGCGATAAAGGCCTGTTTTTTGTCTTCGCTTCCCTGGCCGCCGCCGGCCCTGAACTTGTGACCATTGAGCGCCTTCATCATCCCCTCTGTGCTGAAGAACTCCATGCTCTCGGGCAGCTGCAGGCTGTTGTGGAGGAGGAAGTCATCCATCTGCCGCCACCAGCCGGAAAAATTATTCTGCAGCTCTGTCTTGAATTTCCCCCCAGCAAGGGCCTTTTCCAGACAACTGTGCAAGGTGTCTGCCTTGGTCCGCCACCAGTCAGAGAGGCGGAGCAACCGTTTGTCAAAAGCATCCAGGGCATCTGTTACTGTTTGCGCCTGCGGCTCAATCCGCTCACCCCTTTTCCCTGTCCCCCGGATGCTGTTATAGAGGTCATCAGGGGTCCTGTACTTCCCGGTGATCAGGGCGCAGTGCAGGGGAGAGAGTCTGTAAACATGGCGCCGCCAATAATCATGGATGACCTGATTGCGCTGGCTGCTCAGATCGGTGGTCAGGGTAAAGTCAAAGAGCTGGCCGCTCTCCAGTGCCTGTTCCTGAAGCATGCGCTGACAGAAACTGTGGATGGTGAAGACGGCGGCAAGATCCATATCGAGGAGGGCCAGTTCCAGCCGCTCCCGGGCAAGGTGTTCACTGATACCATGCTCGGCGAGTCCGGCGTGCCAGGCCGTAAGCGCGGGATCGCTCTGGCAGCAGATATCGGGCCGGTGGCTGTGGTCAAGCAGCTCCCGCGCCGAAGCCAGCCGCGCCCGGATCCGCTCTTTCAGCTCTTCGGTGGCCGCCTTGGTAAAGGTCACCACCAGGATGTTCTGCAGGGGAAAACCAAATTCCGTGACAAAGCGCAGGACCAGCATGGCGATGGCAAAGGTCTTGCCGGTTCCGGCGCTGGCCTCCACCAGATTGATCCCTTTGTGCAGACGGGCGGTGGCGGCGTCAAATGTTTCCTGGGGGATAGTCATG
Source organism: Pseudomonadota bacterium (assembly GCA_018821985.1). Lineage (GTDB taxonomy): Bacteria > Desulfobacterota > Desulfobulbia > Desulfobulbales > Desulfocapsaceae > UBA2270. The sequence continues at coordinate 77,557 of JAHJKP010000008.1, read as the reverse complement.
GCTTTTTCTCTCCTGCTGCCCAGATGGGGCCAAGGAAGTCCTGACACAGCCGCTGGAATTCCTGGCCAAGCAAGGTGTCCGGATTACAATCACCATAGAGCAGGGTCAGCTCAGGTTCATAACCCTGTTCCAGACTGTTGGTGAGAGCTGTTATTGCCGCTTGCAGTGGCGGTGTTCTGGCCTTGAGGTTGTCCTGCTGCTGGATAAAGGTCCAGCCCGGTTCCACCAGCAGGGGGCTGGGAGAGGAATAACCTTGCCTGTAAATTGTCATCAGTTCACCCAGCCGGGAAAGGGGATCAGCACAGGGTGGAAAGCAGAGATCCAGGTCTTTGGTCAGCAGATGGGTGGTGACGGGTGTGGTGGCAGCGGCGACAAGCAGATGATGAATCCAGGCCTTGAGCAGATCCTTGCCCTTGCACTCTGTATAGCGGGCCAGCAGGATGCCGTTTTCATAGAGATCTACAAGTTGGCCTACAAGGCGATATTCGCCGACCTGCAGATCAATGGGCAGCTCCGGCAGGCGCCGGCCCATATCTTTGGCCCGAATCCGGGCGGCAAAGGCTGACAGCTCCGGAATCATCCGGTCAAAGGCAAGCTGGCCGGGGGCACCCAGCATCCAGCGTCCCTGGGTCTTCAATCTGGCGAGGATGGCTCTCTCCGCTTCAGCATCGGTCGTTATCTTCCCTTCCAGACAGCTCTGGACCAGCTCCTGATTGATCAGATAGCGGTCAAGGCCGGCCACGCTGAAGAGCTCACTGTCTCCGGGGAGTTCATTTTCAGTATCCAGCCGGATATCAAGCCTGTTGCGCACGAACCATTTTTGCGGATGGGCAAAGAAGCGGAGCAGATCAACAATGTTCACAATATGAGTGTCATCGTCAGGCAGTGATCCCGACCACCATGGTTCGGGGTTCTGGATCTGCGGCGGTTGGACCAGGGCCCTGGCCACTTCACAGTTATGCTCATTATAGCTGAAGAGGCAGGACGCAGGCCGGGGATGGCTCAGTGTCGCGCGCTCCATGGATGGATGAAGCGGGACCCGGAAATAACGGGGTGAAAAGGGTTGCAGGGGATGGATCTGCATTGGATCTTCAATGCCGTAAGAGAGCCTGAGGGCCTCGATCAGTTCGGTGATCAGCACCGAGGGCGGGATAGCATTTCCCGAGCGAATCGATTGGCCTACATGGCTGAGATAGAGATACTTTCTGGCCGAGAGCAGGGCCTCAAGGAACTGGTAACGGTCATCGCCTCGTTTGGAGCGGTCTCCGGGGATGAACTTCTCACCCAGCAGATCAAAGGGCGGATGGCGGTCGGTTTTGGGAAAGACCCCGTCGTTCAGCCCCAGCAGACAGACCGCCTGAAAGGGGATGGAGCGCATGGGCAGCATGGAGCAGAAGGTGAGCTGGCCGCGCAGAAATCCGGCGCTGCTTTTGCTCTCCGAGGCCGTTGTCTCCAGCCAGGCCCGTATCACCTCAAGGGGGACATCGTGGTGGTGAAAGGTGCCAAAGCGACTGTCAAGAGTGGTCAGGATCTCCCGTAACTGGGCAAGATCTTCCCTGTCTGGGCCAAACAAGGCATCAACATGGGAGAGCAGGAGCGTTGACCAGTCAGCCAGCGGACGGGGCCTGGCAAGGAGTGCTGCCGCCCGGGCCAGCAGTTCGATGAACTGGCATAACCCGCCCAGGGGCCGGGCCTGACTTCCTTCGATATCGGGATAGGGCAGGATTCCGTTTACCGGCCGGTCCCAATCCATGGCATAGCCCATGAGCAGGCGATCAAGTCCGGCCTGCCAGGTGGTCTCTGCTTGTTTCGGCAAGTCCAGGCTCTGCAGCTGTTTGGCCGAGAGCCCCCAGCGGATACCGGAGCTTACGACCCAGTGATGAATCAGTTCGCATTCGGACTCGGTGAGAGAAAAGGCAGGCATAAGCTCCGGCCTTGCCAATAGATCAAAGACCTCAGTCCAGGAGCAGCGGCTGACGGCCAGATCAAGGAACTGGAGAAAAACAGCCAGGCTGGAGTTGCGGTGCTGCAGGCTGCGGTCGGCAATGGAGTGCTGAATATCATGAAAGATGGCCGGGATAATGGCGGCATATTCCTGGATGTCAGGGGCCATGACCACAATATCCCGCAGTTCCATCTCCGGATTGGACGTAAGCCAGCGTAGGACCTGATCCTTGAGAACCATCACTTCCCGGACGGCCGAGTGGCAGGAAACAATGGTCAAGGAGGAATCAAGGCAGATCTTCTCATCATCCTCTCTCTCTTTCCAGCCGCCATCAAGCAGGTCGGATTGCAGGCGGTGCAGCAGGCAGGGTGTCTTCGTCTGGACCGGATCTTCGTAGCTGTCAGTGTCTATCAGGTTGTCAATACGATCAAGGAGCATGGCCTGAAAGTCCTGACCCTGTTTCCCAAGGGAGTTCAGCAGGGGGTGAATTTCAGGAATAAAAGGAACCGGCTCAATATTCTCGTGCAGTCGGGAAAGATTTTCCCGTATCAACTGCCGCTTGCCGGGGATGTCAAGCCAGTAGTTTTGACAGGGGGTGAGAAGATAGAGATGGACCTCGCAATGGCAGGAGACGGCGTGCAGACAATCCAGCAGCAGGGGCGGCATGCTGTGCAGACCAAAGACCGAGAGACGGGCGGGCAGGATGGCGCTAAAGTCCTCCGACCCTTTCAGACGTTGGAGAAACTGGCGCAGCAACTCTCCGCGGTGCGGGGTGTTGTCAAGGGACGTGCGTAGTTGTGTCCACAGGGCCATCTGCCATTCTTCCGCCTGATTTCTGGTGCTCAATCTCTGCTGCTGCCAGCCATCAAGCATCTCCAGCCGCATGATCTGATATTGATCAAAGATATTGGCCAGTTGCTGGGAAAGCTGATAGCGTTTCAACCCGCTCTGTTCCCCTCTGATATAGCGCAGAAGCGGTGCAAAGAGAGAGCTCGGCTTTTCTTGTTCCTGTTGTGTTATCTGCTGCAACAGAGCATCAATACGCCAGGCAAGCGCATCACGGGCAAAGGCATCCGGATTGATGATCATGTCCATCCGGTTGGCCATGAGATCAAAAAACCGGGTAGGCAGGAGATACTCAAAATTGCACCAGACCGCAAAGGCATCGGCCAGTCGCTGGGAGAGCATTCGCTCCATCCCCTGACTCTGGATGAGAAAGAACTCCTTGGCAAACAGGTTGCGGCGAGGATTTTTGTGAAGATTCTCAACGAGCTGAGCCAGCAGATTTTCGGTCCTGTTGGAGAGATGGAGATAGAACATAAGTTGGTGTTTGCTGCTTTTTATGGAATCAAGTTTCGGATCGCATTAAGTATTGATTTCAAACATGAAGGGTTTGCGGTACCGTTTTCGCCAATCAGTACGGGTTACCGTTTTTCCATATCACAGTGTATTGGCAGAGGCGTTATTTTTTCCACGACTTTGGCGATCGCCTGTTTCAGTGAATCCAGCATTTGTTCATTTCTTATCATGCCATACCTATCTGAAACATGCCGTCCAGATCATGACGGGAGAAGGCCTTAAAGGCGAGCATGGTTTCTGATTTGACAATGGAGTCGATAGTCAGGAGCTTATTCGTAACCAGATCGGCAAGGTCTTCATTGGATGCAACCCGGGCAATGGCGATAAGATCGTAGTTTCCGCTTACAGAATAAACCTCGGAAATCCCGTCCATGGCGGCTATTTGCTCGGCCACTTTGTTAATTTTGGTTCTTTCCGCATTGATGAGAATGATTGAAGTAACCATTTTGTCTCCTTGTTGTTTTTAGTTTGTTCCACTATCCCTTAGACGGACTGGGTCTCCGCCCTCTTTTGTTGTTCCTCGTCCATGAGTTCCTTCATGTCCATGGCATGGTCAAATTCGTGGATCTCATTCTCGGTAAGAAGCAGATCTTTCAGGGCAAAGACCTGGAGTCGGCAGGATTGGCTGAAGAGGCGGTTGGCCATGAGCAGGGAGGCGATCTCCAGCTCATTAATCTCTCCTGCGGCGGCCCTTTTCATCACCGTCTGGATGCACTGTTTGTCCATCTGTTCAATGTGGACCACTGTCCGTAGCAGACTGCGGTACTGTTCCTGGGGATTGTCGATCTCGAGAAAGCGATTGATGTCATGGTACAGTTCCACCAGGCGGCGGCGAAAAAGCTTGTACTGCTGATTCAGGTGTTCATTGTCGGAGTTCTCAAACTCGTCCAGGTCACCTTTTATCCCCTTGGTATTCTTGATGGAGTTCATGATATTGCGCGAGGCATAGATCATCCGTTCCAGTTCTCTGGCCTCTTTCTCTGCCAGTTGGGCACTGAGCAGCTTGGCGTAAAACTCGATGATCTCACCGTGCAGGAGCTTCACATTGGCATAAAAATCAGGGAGTGTACTGCGCCTGGGTAAGTTTTTTTCAAAGGGCAGGGTGTGGTCAAAGATCAATTTGTCATCGATATTGAAAGTCCGGAGGCTGTAAAGCTGACACTCTTCAAAAAGGTGGAGGATCTCCTTGCGCAGAGAGGCGGTAGCCGCATCCGTGACCTCGGTGGGGGTATTATTGAGATAGATGGTCAGCACTTCCTTGCGATCAGGGAAGGTGCGGATCAAAAAACGGGCAAGAAGTCCGATAAAGGGGAAAAAAATAACCACGCCCATGAAGTTGAAAAGGGTATGAAAGAGGGCCAGGGCCATGACCGCGTCCGTGGAGATATCAATGAAACGGGAAACCAGCCACGACAGGGGCTGCAGGGCGGCAAAGGCCACGATGCCGGTCGCCAGATTAAAGATCAGATGGCTGGTACTCACCCGTTTCTTGGACTGGATCCCCCCAATGGAGCCGAGAAGAACGGTAACGGTGGTGCCGATATTGGCGCCGATGACCATGGCCAGTGAGGACTCAAAGTTGAACAGTCCGCTGTTCAGTCCGGTAAGGACGATGGCGATGGAGGCCGAGCTCGACTGCATCAGGGCTGTGATCACAACGCCGAAGAGGAGATAAAGCCACAGCCCGTAATCGGCAATGGTGCTGATATCAATATGCTGGGCAAAGTTTTCCACACTGGTCTTCATGAAATCGAGACCAAGAAAGAGAAAGCCGAAACCGATCAGCAGCCTGCTGGCTTGAAAGAGCTTGGAAGAGGGGCCGAAGACCATAAAAATAAGCCCGCCGGCTGCGACCAGAGGCAGGGCAAAGGCCTCGATCTTCAGTTTAAAGCCGAAGACCGCCACAATCCAGGCGGTAAGGGTCGTGCCGACATTGGCGCCCATCATCACCCCGATCCCGTTTTCCATGGTCATTACCCCCGCCCCGACAAAGGCCAGGACCATGAGGGATACCGCTGAACTGGACTGGAGGATACCGGTGATAAAGGCGCCGCTGCCGATGGAGCGCAGGCGGCCGTTGGTGTAATACCTGATCATCTGGCGGAAGGCCCTGCCGGACATGGCCTTGATGGCATCCTCCAGGAGAAACATCCCGTAGAGGAAGATGGAGAGGCCGGCCAGCAGTTTCCACAGATCTAAGGATTCATTCATAGACGTGACCGATATTGGAAAAGCAATGGATTACCCTTTCCACGTGCTTGTCATTTTGTTCTGATGAAGAGCACTAAGAGGAAAGATAAAAAAACATCAGCGCCGTGATCTTAAGAAGGCCAATTGAGATCGCTATTGATTCCTCTTTACTGGCCAACCCCTTTGCCGGTATATTCAATAATTGCATGGACAAGACCGGCAAAAATTCCTATGGTGAAAAACAATCGAAAGCGGCGTTCCCATGACACCTTTTCCCCCTCGGACATGTATTGCAGCAGGGCGATGACAAACCAGGTGACGCCGGCCACATAGGGCGCCGTCTGCAGGATCTGCCACAGGGTGGACTGCACGGTCACTATCAGATCGGAAGCAGGCCGCAGATTAAAAAGCAGGTAGCCTGCCGCGGTCAGATAAAATGATACTTTTTCCTTCACACTTTGCATATGAACACTCTTGATACCCTTTATTTCCCGGATACAGTTCTTCCCCTGTATCAGCAGTTGCCCCTGGCCCTTTTCTTCCATAGTATCCATCTGCTCCAGCCCGTTGAACAGGAAGGGAAGGAAGAGCAGGACGGTTCTTTGACCCCAGAAAGTCATCTTTTCACGGAAACGGGGTTCTGTCAAGAACATACTCCTTCACGGCTGGGAGAGGACCGGGATCGTTTTCTGCATCTCCTGCATGATATCAGAAATAGAAAAGATAATTATGTTGAGCAGTTGAATTATCTTTCCCTCGCCTCTCTGTCCGCGCCGCCCAGTCGTGGTGATAATTCCAAGTTGACGATTATCTCTTCACTTCTCCAGGGCATGGACAAAGACGCTGAGGGTCATGATGAGGCCCTGTGGCAGGCCCGGCTGGTGCTGAAGATCGCCGAGCTCCTTGACCGGGAAGAAGAAGAGCTGGCCCAGCAACTGGCTGCTATCGATGATGAGGAGATAGCCCTGTTCAGAAGTCTGCAGGGAGAAATCAGGGAGAGTGGGGACGAGGAAGTTGTTGAGGAAGATCCTTTCATTGAACTCATGGAACTGAAACAGAAGATGAATCAACCCCGGCCCGGGATGATCAAGAATCGCCTCCGTGCCTGGAATAGACTCTATCTGTCAGGTCACTTGCCGGAGAACTTCTGCTTGTGGACAACCAGGCGTCAGGAGGCAGCGGATATCCTTCTGGAAAAGTATGAACAAGAATGCGGGCAGGCGCCGCTAGCACTTTTGCAGATTGATCTTCCGGCTAGAATCAGCCAGGAGGATGCTGAGGCGATAAGGGATATCGAGCAATTCAGGGGCGAGATGCAGGCCCATCTGCAGGAGCTGGCTGCAGCCCTGGGCGAGCTGGTCAAGGCCGAAAAGCTGAATGGCAGTGATCCGGCTGCGCTTTTACCCCAAGCGGAGACATGGAAGGAGGTGTGGAATTCCAGGCTGGAATCCTCTTTTCCGGCCAGCCAATATGGGCGCACACCGTTGACCATTCATCTTCTGGCCGAGATGCCCTTTTCCGTGCTGATTGGAGACGCGCGCGGCACCGAGATGAAATCCCCTGCCCGCCATGCGCTGCTGGCAGTCTGTGCTTAATGTGCGCTTAAGGGCCTTACATATCGCCAACCAGATAGCGAACAATAGAAACAGCGGCCACTGTGGCAGTCTCGGCCCTCAAGATACGCGGCCCGAGAGTGACGCTTGTATAGCCGGAGCGGCTGGCAAGTTCAACCTCCTCTTTGCTGAAGCCGCCCTCAGGCCCCAGCAGGATATGGATCTGCTCATAATCAGTAAAGGGAGGTAGGTCGTGCAGGCTGGTTGCTTTTTCCTCTTCCCAGAAGAGGATGCGCTGGGTGTGCGGCTCTGGACTGGCAGAAGTACATAGGTCGGCAAGGGAAAGACTTTCCTTCAGTTCCATGGGCCGGGGGCGGGAGCATTGCTTGCAGGCCGATTCCACGATCCGCTGCCAGCGCTGCTGTCGCTTGTTGCCACGCTGCTCGTCATCCAGCTTGCCCTGGCAGCGGCTGCTGACAAAAGGGGTGAAACTGGCGACTCCCAGTTCCGTACATTTTTCAACGACAAAATCCATCTTGGCATTTTTCAGCATTGCCTGTTCCACATGCAACATCACCCTTCCCTCCTGCTGATCGGCGTCAGCCGTCAGGATGCGGGCAACAATCTGTCTGCCGATGTTGGTTATCTCAGCCAGATAACGCATCCCCGTACCATCAAAGAGCTGGATCTGGGAGCCAACGTGCAGACGCAGGGACTTGGAGATATGACGTGATTCGGTCTCGGGCAGCAGGACCTCATCGCCATTTCTATCAGCCGGTTCAAAAAAAAATCTACGCATCATTAAAAAAGACTGAGGGTTAAATCTCGGTGACGGTACAGGCCCCATTGGGACAGACCTCGACACAGGTCTCGCAGCCGATACATTCGTCGGCATTTACTGGTTCCGCCTTGCCGTTAATCAACTCATAGACGGCTGAAGGACAGGCACTGATACACTCTTCACTTCCCTGACATTTATCTTTATCAACTACGACTTCCCACATGATAATGCTCCATTTGTTTACTCTTTAGAAGGTTCTTTTCAACCAGTAACACTTCACATTACGAGTTCTATAGCAAGTGATTTTTTTACTTTTACACAAAAAAACAGGGTTGGCAAAAGAAAAACAGGATGATCTTTTTTAATGCATGGACCGGGGATGAATAATCAAGAGCAAGGCTATGGCAATGACCGCCTTATATGCTGGAATGAGTTTCGATTTAGGCCTTGTTTTTTATAATGGTATTTGCTACGAAACGAACATCATGAATCATAGAACTTTTCAACAGAATGCAGGGCGTCTGAATACATGGCTTCTGGCCATTATGGCTTTGGTGCTGCCGCTTTCCACCTCTGCCCTTTCGATACTGGCCATCTTGATCCTGGTTGTCTGGCTTGTTGAAGGAGGCTACCGGGAAAAGTTACGGGTCATCTCCACAAACCCGGTTTCCATGGCGGTTCTTTTGTATCTTGCCCTCTATGTGATCGGTCTGCTCTGGACTGAAGATCTTGGAAATGGCCTTGATGTCCTGAAAAAATACTGGAAACTCATGCTGTTGCCTGTATTTTTGACGACTACTCGCTGGGAGATGCGGCGGGTGTACACAGGTTTTTTTCTTGCAGGGATGACTGTTGCCATGACCATGACCTATTTGGCCTGGTTCGGTCTTTTGCATTACTCCGACGTCACGACGCACCATCTCACCCGTGGTACCTTTCATGTCATCTACAATCCCATGCTGGCCTTTGCCATTTATCTCCTTTGTCATGAGCTGGTGTGGGGTAAGATCAGATCGGTCCTGCGCTGGCCCTTGGCCGCATTGGCCTTTCTTATGATATTCAACATGTTTATAACGGAAGGGCGGGGCGGTCAGATTGTATTTTTTGTCCTGCTTGGTCTACTTCTTCTGCAGATCTTCAGAAAAAATATTTTGCGCGCCGGCCTGATCATGATCTTTCTTCTTCCGGCAATCTTTACTGCCGGCTATCAGTTCAGCCCTGTCTTTCATGGGCGGTTCGATAGGGCCTGTGCCGAGGTTCAGCAGTTTAAGAGCAATCCTAATACCTCTGTGGGCTTACGTCTGCTCTTCTGGCAGAATTCCTGGGAGATTATAAAAAAGAGTCCATGGCTGGGGGTGGGCACTGGTGATTTTCAGTCGGCCTATGCCGAGGTCAATACGCTTCAATCACCGCGGATGGTGGCAACCGATAATCCTCATAACCAGTATGTTTTTGTCCTGTGCCAACTGGGACTACTGGGGGTGGCGGCCCTGGTTGGCATCTTTGTGACCCAGATTCGTCAGGCTTGTGCCTTGTCAGACGGCTGGGAGCGGATCCGTCTGGCCTTTCCCCTGTTTTTCCTGACCATCATGTTCACCGAGTCCTATCTGATCATTGCGCAGACAGGATTTCTCTTCTCGCTTTTCAGTGCCGTGCTCTATGCGCGCAAAGGATCTACGGAAGCTCGGATCTAAGTGTTCTGGATATAGTTCAGCTCCACCCACTTTCGATAGCTGCCATCCATAACTGCCCGCCACCAGCCTTCATTGTCCAGATACCAGTCCAGGGTCTTGCGAATACCTGTTTCAAAAGATTCCTGCGGACAGTAACCAAGTTCGTTGGTGATTTTGGCGGCATCAATGGCGTAGCGGCGATCGTGACCAAGCCGGTCCGTGACATGGGTGATCAAGTGTTCAGCCATGTTGCCAGCGACCTGCGGGGCGTGGGGAAATCTTTTCTTCATCTCCTCATGGACGGCAAATTTCTCATCCAAGAGTCGACAGATCAATTTGACGATCTCAATATTGGTCCATTCATTGTTGCCCCCGATATTATAGGTCTCGCCAATCCTTCCCTGGTGGATAACCAGATCAATGCCCCGGTTGTGATCGTCCACATAAAGCCAGTCGCGGATCTGCAGTCCATCACCGTATATGGGCAGGGGGCGGCCGTCGAGGATATTGCTGATGATCAGGGGAATCAGTTTTTCCGGGAACTGGTAAGGTCCGTAATTATTGGAACAGTTACTGGTTGTCACCTGCAGGCCATAGGTCTCATGGTAGGCCCGTACCAGATGATCGGAAGAGGCCTTTGATGCGGCGTAGGGCGAATTGGGTGCATATTGGTTGTTTTCGCTAAAGGGTGGTGCGTCCGGTTGCAGGGTGCCATAGACCTCATCGGTGGAGACATGATGAAAGCGGTGCGGCCGGGGTGTTTGGAGATCTTCCAGCCAAACCTTCTTGGCCGCCTTGAGCAGGACATGGGTGCCGATAACATTGGTGTCGATAAACTCATCCGGACCATGGATGGAACGATCAACATGGGATTCGGCGGCAAAATGGACAATGGTGTCAATCTCTTCTTCTTGCAGCAAGCCGAGCACCAGATCGAAATCCCTGATATCGCCATGGACAAAACGGAAGTTGTCCTGGCTTTCAACGGAGATCAGGTTGGCCCGGTTGCCGGCATAGGTCAGGGCGTCCAGAACCACTATCCGGCTTTCCGGGTGATTTTTCAACCAGAAGTGGACAAAATTGGCGCCGATAAAACCAGCGCCTCCGGTTACCAGGATTTTTTCAGGCCGGTAAAGCATTTTATTTCCTTTTGTCTTGTTTTATCAGGGCCAGGCCTCTGTTGAAAAATAATCGTAATATGAAAATACCGTGAACGGCATAAGAGGCTGTCGTGAAATGGATAGAAAGTTAGTGGTTATTTCGTAACGGTTTTTAACATGGTGGTTAATCCTTCCTGCCAATTGGGAAGTTTCATGTCAAAGGTCTGCATGATTCTGTGGCAATCAAGGACTGAATTCTGGGGACGCCGTGCGGGGGTCGGGTAATCGCGGGTGGTGATGGGATGTATTGGTAGCACATGATCAAGAAGGCCGATTTTGCAGGCCTCTTTGATGATGGTCTCCGCAAATCCGTGCCAGGTGGTCTCTGGCAGGCCGCAAAAATGATAGGTGCCCCAGGCAATATCATCCCCTTTCCTGATCTTGCCTGCCAGGGACAGCAGGGCCGCGGCAATGTGGGTGGCACAGGTTGGACATCCGTGCTGATCCGCCACCACCCGCAGCTCGTCACGCTCAGCTGCCAGCCGGAGCATGGTCTTGACAAAGTTGTTGCCGTGCGGCCCGAAGACCCAGCTGACGCGGATGATCAGATGCTCTTTCAGTCGGGCTCGCACCTCTTCTTCTCCCTCCCACTTGCTCAGGCCGTAGACGCCGGTGGGGGCAACCCGATCATCTTCATCATAGGCCCCGTCCTTGTTGCCGTCAAAGACATAATCGGTGGAGAGATGGATCAGGGGGATCTGGTGCTTATGGCAACTGGTGGCTAGATCGGCCGGCCCCTGCCGATTGGCCCGCATGGCGGCCTCGACTTCCTGTTCGGCTTTATCCACTGCCGTGTAGGCTGCAGCGTTGATGACAAGGGATGGGTGCAACTGGCTGACGATCTGCTCCACAGCCTCACCGTCTCCGATATCGAGTTGCTGCCGGGTCAAGGCTATCAGGGCGCAGCCTCTTTCGCCGGCCAGACGTTTCACTTCGTATCCGACCTGGCCATTGGCCCCGGTCAGCAGGATGGAAGAATTATCCTTCATTATTTGTTCTCAAAAAGACAAAAACTGGCTGGGTCAAGATCCTTGAACAGCGGGGCCAGACGGTCTTTATCCGAAACTTGCGGATCGTTTATTGGCCAGTCGATGGCCAGCTCTGGGTCATCCCAGCGGATTGATTTTTCATGTTGCGGGGCATACAACTCCGTGCATTTATAGGCAAAAAGGGCGGTTTCGCTGGTCACACAGAAGCCATGGGCAAAGCCGGCAGGTACCCAGTACTGGCGTTTATTTTCGCCCGACAGGATAAGCCCGTGCCAACGGCCAAAGGTTGGCGAGCCTTTACGGATATCTACTGCCACATCAAAGACCTCACCTTGGAGAACATAGACCAGTTTTCCCTGGGTCTGAGGGTTCTGGAAATGCAGTCCGCGCAGGACTCCGCGCCCGGAAAAAGAAAGATTGTCCTGTACAAAATCAACATTGATTCCTATATCCTGGTATCGTTTATGCGACCAGGTCTCCAGGAAAAACCCCCGTTCATCACCAAAGACCTTGGGCTCAATGACCAGCAGGCCAGCCAGCGGAGTCTCGATCACCTTCATGGCTGAAGCTCCATTCGGCAGATGGAGTGCAGATAGGCGCCATAGCCATTCTTGGATAAGGGGGCGGCCAGTGCCTCCAGGTCTTTCAGGTCAATGTATCCCATGCGGAAGGCGATCTCTTCGGGACAGGCGATCTTCAGCCCCTGCCGATCCTCAATGACCCGGACAAAATTGGCGGCATCAAGGAGAGAGGCGTGGGTGCCGGTGTCCAGCCAGGCGGTGCCGCGGCTGAGGATCTCGACCTGCAATGCGCCCCGTCTGAGATATTCCCGATTGACATCGGTGATCTCCAATTCACCGCGTTCTGACGGGCGGATGCCTTTGGCAATCTCCACCACCTCATTGTCATAGAAATAAAGGCCGGTGACGGCATAGAATGATTTGGGCCGGGCCGGTTTTTCTTCCAGGTCAATGACCTTGCCCTCCTTGTCAAAAACCACAACGCCGTAGCGTTCAGGTCGTTGCACATAGTAGCCGAAAATCGTGGCCCCATGCTCCTGCTGACTGACCAGTTGCAGTTTATGAGACAGCCCCTCGGCATGAAAGATATTATCGCCCAGAATCAGGGTGACTTGACTGTCTCCAATAAAATCTTCCCCGATCAGAAAGGCCTGAGCCAGGCCATCCGGGCTTGGCTGCACCGCGTAACTCAATTCAAGACCCCACTGTCTGCCATTTCCCAGCAGGTTTTTAAACAAGGGCATGTCCGCCGGGGTGGTGATAATGAGGATCTCCCGGATCCCTGTCAGCATCAAGGTGGAGAGGGGATAATAGATCATCGGCTTGTCATAGACCGGCATGAGCTGCTTGCTCACCGAATGGGTCAGGGGGTGCAGTCTGGTGCCGGAGCCACCGGCAAGTATGATACCTTTACGCATGGAGTCCTGTTGGTTTGTTAAGGTCAGTATAAATTTGAGGGTCCGTCACTATACAATTTTGGAAGATGTCCCACAAGCTGAAGCTTTACATCTGATATATGTTTTTATTTGTCTGCCGAGTCTACCGAGCCTGTCAGGCGAAGCCAGATAAAACCACTGACTCCTGCCAGTAGTGAGCCGATCAGTACGCCGGTCTTGGCCTGGAGCAGGAGGTTTTCCTGACCTGCAAAAGAGAGCTCGCCGATAAAGATGGACATGGTGAATCCGATGCCGGCCAGGAGTGAGACCCCGGCAATATGGTGCAGGTTTATGCCAGGCGGTAAGCGGGAGATCCCGATTTGTTGCAGGAGCCAGACACTTGCGAAGACGCCGATGGCCTTTCCGGCCACAAGACCCCCAATGACTCCCAGGGTCACCGGATGGCGCAGGGTGGTGGCCAGGCTGGAAAATTCTATGGGGATCCCGGTATTGGCCAGGGCAAAAAGTGGAATAATCAGAAAAGCGCTCCATGGGTGGAGATGAAGCTCCAGGCGCTGGAGTGGAGATGCCATATTGTGGATGGAGTCTTCCAGATTCTGCAGGACGCCCTGGGCCTTGGTGTTACCGACTATGGTCCTGCCTGGTTCGTGAACCTTGTCAAATCGTTTGAGCAAGTTGGACATTATCTCAATGGATTTTGACGGATGACACCTGGGGCTTGCAGGTACGGTCAAGGCGGTGAGAACCCCAGCCAGGGTGGCATGGATTCCCGAATTGAGCAGGGCAAGCCAGAGGAGACCACCCAGAAGAAAGTAGGGGAGTGGTTTCCGAATTCCCACACGATTACAGCCGATGAGCAGGGAAAAAATAAAGGCTGCCCAAAGGAGCATATGCTGGTCAATGGTCTTGGTATAAAAGAAGGCAATGACCAGGATGGCGCCAAGGTCATCAACAATGGCCAAGGCCAGAAGAAAGCCAAATAATGCTTTTGGTACCCGTTTGCCAAGGAGTACAAGGGTGCCTACGGCAAAGGCGATATCGGTGGCCATGGGGACAGCCCAGCCTCCCGCGCCAATTCCGTCTTTATTGATGGCGGCATAGAACAGGGCAGGGATGATCATGCCGCCCAGGGCTGCGCCAATGGGCAGGAGGGCCTGGCGCAGACTGGCGAGTTCGCCCACTAGGATCTCCCGTTTAATCTCCAGTCCCACCAGAAAAAAGAAGAGGGCCATCAGGCCGTCATTGATCCAATGGTGGAGGCTATGGCTTAAACTAAATGAACCAAGTTGCAGGGTGATGACGGTATGGCGGATATGCTCATAAGAGCCAGCCAGGGAGGTGTTGGCCAGGATCAGGGCCAGGATGGTACATCCCATGAGCAGGAGGCCCGAGGCGGCATCATAATGGATAAATTTATCAAGAGGTGTCTTGATCCGTTGAAAGGTCAGTTCCAGTTGCGAGAGGTTCTGGCCGCAATCGCTATCATTTCTCAGTGTCATGGAAGACGCCTCTGTCGCCAAAGAAGAAAATGAGCCTTGACCGGCTTATTCAGGAAGATGATTTCTAATAAAAGAATCTTATCAGGTTCTATCAAGATGTCTATCGTAATAGCCATCTTCTTAATGGCTGCCCATTCTCGTTGATTGACACCCCAGGTCAGATGTTTTAATAGGAAACCGCTGGCTTGAATTGTTCGTGTTGATTGTTGAAGGATAAATAAGGTGTATGGACAAAATGAACCCTTATATTGTCACCTTGATTTTACTCTGTTGCAGCAATGTGTTCATGACCTTTGCCTGGTATGGTCATTTGACGAATATGGCTCACCGGACATGGATTTTTGCGGCCTTGGCGAGTTGGGGGATAGCCCTGTTCGAATATCTGCTTCAGGTTCCCGCCAACCGCATCGGCCATCAGGTCATGAATGTGGGCCAGTTGAAAATCCTCCAGGAGGTGGTGACCCTGTCGGTCTTTATCCCCTTTTCTCTCTTTTACGTGAAAGAGAAATTGTCTCTGGATTATCTGTGGGCCGGGATTTGTCTGCTGGGCGCGGTCTTTTTTCTGTTTCGCTCCAGGATCATGGGGACGTGAGTGTTTGTCGGCAGTCAGGAGCCTGGAGCATGACTATGCAGGGAAATCTGCGGTAACCCCAACTGCAAGCGGCAGCTCAATGCTCGCCGCCCAGTATTTGGGCCACGCTGTAGGCGTGATCGCCGATTTTTTCAAAAGAGCTGAGCATGTCTATGAACATCAGGCCACTGGCAACGGAACAGCACTGCTCGTTGAGACGGGAAATATGGCTGTCGCGCATACGAGTGCGCATTTCATCAATGGCCTTTTCCAGCCCATGGGCGGTGACCATGATTTCCGGGGAGGGATGTTCCAGATTGTCGGCGATGAGCCGCATGAACTGTCGAGTGGTGTTGCCGATCTCCAGAAGCTGTTTTGTCGCTTCTTCAGATTGCTCAATTTTCTGATCATAGCGCCGGGCCAGCAGTTTGTGCAAGGCCTCACAGCGATCGCCGATGCGCTCAATGTAGTGGACTGCACCGATCAGGCCGGTGATCTCACGGGCTTCGCTGCGTGACGTTTCGCCCTGGGTGATGATCACCAGATATTGGACGATCTCTTTTTCAAGATAATCTACCTTGTTTTCCGATTGACTGATGGCATCGGCTACGAGTCCCATTTTGGCAACGGGTGATTCGATAAGCTGAAGCACCTTGTCGAGCATGGAATTGACCTCCTTGGTCATGTTGCGTACTTCCAGACGCACGGCGTGCAGTGCCATGGGCGGTGAACTGACCACATGGGGGTCCAGGTACTGAAGAATAGGGCGATGTTTGAGGGGGTCAGAGGGAATGATCTTGCTGGCAGCCCAGGCGATCTGCTTGACAAATGGAAGGCATAGGCCGGTGTTGATGACGTTAAATAGGGTGTGAAACATGGCTACATGGGCTGCCAGGGCTACCATAGAAATCGCCGTGCCGGTGGACGAATCCATCAATTCTCCGGGAACAATAGTATCGATGAGCTGAAGATAAGGATTAAATAGTAGTATGGCCCAGAGGGCCCCGAACAGGTTGAAAATGGAGTGAGAAATTGCCGTCTGCTTGGCCTCGCGGGAGGCCCCCAGAGCGGCAAGGTTGGCAGTGATCGTGGTGCCGATGTTTTCCCCGAGAACCAGTGCACAGGCCGAAGGCACATCAATGATGCCCTGCGCGGCCAGGGTCATAGTGATGGTCATGGTGGCCGAAGAGGATTGAATAATCATGGTTATGATCGCTCCGACGGCCACTGCCCCCAACCGGTGAAGCAAGGTGGAGGCATCTACCGATTGGACAAAGGCGAGGATGGCTGCGGAATCCTTGAGGCTTTCAGCAGATTCCTTCATGAAGTCGAGCCCCAGAAAGAGCACGCCGAAACCCAGCAGCACCTCGCCCCAGTCCACCAGCTTGTGCATGCCGAGCAATCGGGGTAGAAATCCCAGGAAAATAGCGGGAAAAGAGAGCAGAATTATTTTAAATTTGAATCCGAAAAGTGCCACAATCCAGCCGGTCATGGTGGTGCCGATGTTGGCGCCCATGACGACCCCGACGGCCTGGGGCAGCGTCAGCAGCTCAGCGCTTACAAAACTGATAAGCATCACCGTGGTGGCACTCGAAGACTGAACCATAGAGGTGATCAGCGTGCCCGTGAAAACGCCCGAAAAACGGTTTCCCGTCATTTTGGAGAGAATGGTTCGCATGGTTGGCCCTGCCACTTTCTGCAGACCATCGCTCATGGTTTTCATGCCGAACAAAAACAGTGCCAGCCCGCCCAGCACCGTGATTATTATATTCGCTACTGCCATGTAAGTGCTCCTTGTCATCTTCGATGAAACCGCTTCTCAGCGGCGCTCTCTTTAAAGAATAGAACTTGTGCCACATCTTTGATGCGATTGCAATAATTCTGTGACAAAAAAGGAGTGTTGGAGGCGTCTTTGGTCAAAAGTGGCTGCTGCGGATGTTGTCGGCAATTTCTGTCAGGCGTTTCTGTTGTTTGCGTGCTGTCAACGTATTCTACCGAGCTGGAGAGGAGAGATCCGCTTGTTCTTTTCTGCATCTGGCGATAGTATTTGAATACCGACAGAGCTTTTTTATCTGTCCATGGAGCAATCGATACGAGGCCATTCATGGCCTGCACAACGAAATAGTTATAAAAGAGCAAGTTATTTATTAACGGCCCTTAAGGAGAGAGACGTATGGCGCGATTTCTGAAAAAAAATGAGGCAAGCCTGCATCGCTCGCCGGGTTCTGTTGTTTTTGTTGGCAGTCAGAAGATGGAGCAGGCCAGGGTCACGGTTATGGATTATGATCATGGCAATCTGCGGGAACTGGAACTGCAAGATCTGGCGGAGGGGGCGAGTTTCAAGAAAACAGATACTGCCACCTGGATCAATGTTGACGGCGTGCATGACACGGATCTGATCATGGAGATCGGCAGGAGCTTTGAGCTCCATCCCCTGATTCTGGAGGATATTGTCCATACCGGACAACGGCCCAAGGTGGAGGAATATGATGACTGTATCTTCCTGGTGGTCAAGATGCTGCATTTTGACCAGGATCAGGAGCAGGTTGTGGGTGAACAGTTGAGCATGGTGCTGGGGCCGAATTTTCTTCTGACCTTTCAGGAGCAGCCGGGTGATACCTTTGAACCGGTGCGGGAGAGAATCCGCAGGCAGAAAGGGCGGATCAGGGGGGAAGGGATTGATTATCTTGCTTATGCCCTGCTCGATACCGTCGTTGACAACTATATCTTTATCATCGAACGATTGGGGGAGCAGGTGGAGGAGCTTGAGGAAGAGGTCCTGTTCGGTCCCGGTCAGGCGGTACTGGAAAAGATCATCCGCTATAAAAGGGAGATGAGCTATATCCGCAAGGCTGTCAGGCCGTTCAGGGAGCTCACTCAGCAGTTGAGCTTTCTGGATTCGGAGCTGATAAGCGATAAGACGGATCCTTTTCTCAAGGATATGCAGGGCTTGGCCTTGCAGTCGGTTGAGATTGTTGACACCTATCGTGAGATGCTTTTTGATTATCTGAATATCTACAATACCGGAGTGAGTAACAAGTTAAATGAGATCATGAAGGTCTTGACCATCTTTTCGGCAATCTTCATTCCTTTGACTTTCATTGCCGGGATCTATGGGACAAATTTTGAGTATCTTCCTGAGCTTCATTATAAATACAGTTATTTTGTCTTCTGGGCAGTCCTGCTGCTGGTGGCTGTGGTGATGATCAGATTTTTCAAGAGACGGGGGTGGTTGTAAGTCGCTGGTCGTACAATCATATTGTTACCGGGATAAGCGTACGGCATATGGGGCGCACTTTCCCTCGGGGCGATCCTTGGATTGAGCGGCACTCTGCTGCCGTCTCTGGCTATCCTGACGCAAGGGGTAAGAAAAAACAGAAGTTCGTTTGTCAAAGCTGTTGTAAGAGCTTGTAAAAAGAAACGAACCGGGTAAAAGGGTTGACATTGACAGGGGTGACAGCTGTTGAGTATAATACCAATGTTAGTTTTTAATTAAAAAAATGTTTCGGACAACTCTGATGAGAGAGCTAAGCTCTCGGCTGAGTGCTGAAGGGTTTAGCCATGGAACCGGAAAGAATGTATAAAAGGGGTGAAATGATTATGGGCATCAAGAGAATACTTACTGGGATTGCCGTTCTTCTTCTGCTGTTGCAGGCGTCTTGTGATTCCGGTAAGAAAGAACCAGCGAAGGGAGAGTCGGCGAGCGGGACCAGCTCACAGAAGATGATCAGCGTGAAGGGCTCTGATACCATGGTGCATCTCACCAGCTCCTGGGCGGAGCAGTTCATGGCCCAGCATCCTGACAGCCAGATATCGGTCACTGGCGGCGGATCAGGTACGGGCATTGCCGCCCTGCTCAATGGAACTACAGATATCTGCGCCTCTTCCCGTGAGATTCAAGGCAAGGAAAAAGAACTTGCTGTTCAGAAAAAAATTGATCTTGTGGAGCATACTGTGGCCCGTGACGGCTTGGCAATTATTGTCAATCCGGCAAACTCGGTCGCCGATCTTTCCATGGAGCAGCTTCGCAAGATTTTTATCGGCGAATATGCTAACTGGAAGGATGTGGGTGGTTCTGATCTGCCCATTATTGTGCTCTCCAGAGAATCAAGCTCCGGTACCTTTGTCTTTTTTCAGGAGCATGTACTCAAGAAGGCGGATTATACGCCCAAGGCCAGGCTCCTGGCAGGGACCTCTGCTCTGGTGCAGTCGGTGCAAGCAGATCAGGGAGCTATCGCCTATGTTGGTCTGGCTTATGCCCTTGATGCGAAAACCAAGGTAAAAATAGTGGCGGTCAAATCTGCAGATGATGCTGCGGCCGTTTTGCCGAGTGATGAAACGGTGCGTGCTGGTCACTATCCGGTGGCCCGGCCTCTCTATCTGTACACCAATGGCAGTGCCTCTCCAGAGGTGCAGGCCTTTATCGATTTCTCACTCAGTGCTGCCGGTCAGAAGATTGTGACGGAAACCGGTTATATCTCCGTAAAATAACGTCTATGTGGAAAGACAAGGCCATGCGTCTTTTGATGCTGAGCGCGGCCTCAACCAGTATTTTTCTTGTTGCGCTCATCTTTATCTTTCTGATGAAGGAGTCCGCCCCCTTTGCCCTGAAGCCTGGGCTTGGTGCGCTGATTGATCGTCAATGGATTCCTGTCTCCTTTGTCCAGGAACATTTTGGTATCCTGTCCCTGGTGACCGGCTCTGCCCTGGTGACCGGGCTGTCCATGCTCTTCACCATTCCCCTGTCCGTTCTGGGCGCTATCTATATTGCCGAGATTGCCAGTCCCGTGGAACGGGAGATCCTGAAACCCTTTATTGAGTTGCTGGCCAGTATCCCGTCGGTGGTCCTGGGCTTTTTCGGTCTGGTGGTTCTGGCGCCGTTGATCAAAAATCTTTTTGGGCTCGGCACCGGGTTGAGTGCCTTGACCGGAGCCATGCTGCTGACTCTGATGGCCATTCCCACGGTGATCACCCTGTCCGAAGATGCTATCATGAGTGTGCCGCGCGCCTATAAGGATGCCTCTCAGGCCTTGGGCGCCAGTGACCTGCAGACCATCTTTCAGGTAATTATTCCTGCCGCTTTGCCTGGAATTATCGCTGCGATCATGCTCGGTGTGGGCCGGGTGATCGGTGAGACCATGGCCGTGCTTATGGTTACCGGAAACTCTGCGATCATGACCTGGTCGCCGCTGGCCCCGGTGCGGACTATGACCGCGACCATTGCCGCGGAAATGGGTGAGGTCTCTTTTGGCAGTCTGCATTATCAGGCCCTGTTCTGGATTGGCTTGGTGCTGCTGGCGGTGACCTTTATTCTCAATGTCATTGCCCAACGGGTTCTGGTTCGATATGGGATGATGAAATGAGTAGACGACGCTCAGAGCAGATAACCTATTTCCTGATCAGGCTGGTCATGTATTTCATCGTCCTGGTGATCGGCTATATCCTCTTTGATATTGTCCGGCATGGACTGCCGGCCCTGAATTGGGCCTTTCTTACCGAGTATCCCCGGAAGAGCGGCTCCGAGGGCGGGATTCTGCCGGCGATTGTCGGCACCTTGTCGCTGCTGGCCGGAACCATTCTAGTGGCCCTGCCCCTTGGCATATGCAGTGCCATCTATCTCTCTGAGTATGCGGAGCAGAACCGGTTTACCGCTATGATCCGTCTGGCCATTATCACCCTGGCCGGGGTGCCATCCATTGTCTATGGTCTTTTTGGCCTGGGTCTTTTTGTCCTCTTTCTCAATTTCGGCACCTCCATTCTGGCCGGCAGTCTGACCCTGGCCTGTATGGTCCTGCCCACCATTATTGTCTCCAGCGAAGAGGCCTTGCGGGCTGTGCCTCACGGTTACAGGGATGCGAGTCTGGCCTTGGGTGCCACCAAGTGGGAGACCATCCGCACCAATGTCCTGCCCTACTCCCTGTCCGGTATTATCACCGGATCCATACTGGGAATCGGGAGGGCAGCTGGAGAAACGGCACCCATTCTGCTGACCGTGGCCGCTTTTTATCTGCCGCGTCTGCCCAACTCAATCTTTGATCAGGTTATGGCCCTGCCATACCACTTATATATCCTGGCCACCCAGCACCCGGAAGCTGACAAGGTTCTACCGCTGCAGTATGCCACGGCCCTTGTCCTACTGCTTCTGGTTCTCGGTCTCAGTCTGGGGGCCATCATTATCCGCATTCATTTCAGGAAAAAATATCGATGGTAGAGACTTCTCCTTTTCCCGCAGATACCGAGCATGTTATCACGACCAGTAAAGTGAATTTTTTTTACGGGGCTACCCAGGCCCTGTTTGATATCACTATGGATATCCCCGGCCGCCGGGTCACCGCCTTTATTGGGCCTTCCGGCTGTGGAAAGTCGACATTTCTACGTATATTCAACCGGATGAATGATACCATTAGCGGAACCCGCCTTGAGGGAGATGTTCGTATCAACGGTGAGGATATCTATGAAAATGGCAGTAATGTTGTGCGGCTGCGCAGAAAGGTGGGGATGGTCTTTCAGAAATCCAACCCCTTCCCCAAGTCCATTTTTGACAACGTGGCCTATGGCCCTCGTATCCATGGCACCCATGACCGGCAGCAACTGGCCGAAATTGTCGAGAAAAGTCTGATCCGTTCCGCCCTGTGGGATGAGGTTAAGGATCGGCTTGAGACCAATGCCCTGGGGCTGTCAGGTGGTCAGCAGCAACGTCTCTGTATTGCCAGAGCCCTGGCCGTAGGACCTGATATCCTGCTCATGGATGAACCGGCATCCGCCCTTGATCCGAAATCAACAATTCGCATCGAAGATCTGATTGGCGAGTTGCGCAATGAGTATACGATCGTGATCGTAACCCATAATATGCAGCAGGCCGCTCGTATCTCAGATTATACCGCTTTTTTTTATGAAGGGCACCTGGTGGAATTTAATGCCACCAAGAAGATATTTACCAAACCACGGGAAAAACAGACGGAAGATTATATAACCGGCCGTTTCGGTTGAAGGGGAGATCATGTCACAGCACTTACAGAAAGAAATCGATGCGCTCAAGGAAAAAATCATCTATATGGGGACCGAGGTGGAAGATCGGGTCTACCGGGCCACGGTTGCACTCATCAATAGGAATCAGCAGATGGCGCAGGCAGTGCTTTCCGGGGATCATGAAATTGATCAGTTGGAGGTTAATATAGAAGAGGATTGCTTGAAGATCCTTGCCCTTTATCAGCCGGTGGCCACCGATCTCCGTTTTATCATTGCCGTCTTGAAGATCAACAGCGATCTGGAGCGTGTGGGTGATCTGGCCGTTGGCATCGCGGAACGCAGCAGTTATCTCATTGATCAGCCGGGAGTTACGATCTCTTTTGATATGAGCGCCATGATGCGCACTGTGGAAAGTATGCTTACCCGCAGTATTGAGGCCCTGGTCAATCTGGATGTACAGAAGGCACATCGGGTACGTGCCGAGGATGATCGGGTTGATGCCATGAACCGGGATATGTATGCCCTGGTGAAAGAGGAGCTGGCAAAACATCCAGAGCATATCAATATCCTGTTGCATAATCTGTCAATCAGCCGTCACCTGGAACGGATTGCCGACCATGCCACCAATATTGCCGAAGATATCATTTATCTGGTGAACGCAGAGATTATCCGCCATTCACCGGAGGTCTTTGAGGATTAAGCAGACGCTTTTCCGGATCACGAACTGCATGAAACAATCAGGGTTTGTGCGGTCCGTGATTCATTCAATGTTTTATCCCTTGTGAAATTTTTTCATAAAATTTTTGTTAATCCCGTCCTCTGTGAAAGAGAGTATTTTTGATCATCTTTCTCCTTTCTGAGTCTTTAAACTATAAACTTACTTTAAAACTATGAACATACTCATCTGCGGCGGGGCGGGATATATCGGCTCCCACATGGCAAAGATGCTTTCCTCCCACGATCATAAAATTACTGTCTTTGACAACTTTTCCACCGGATATCGCCAGGCGGTTAAGTGGGGGGAGCTTGCAGAAGGGGATCTTCTTGACCAGAACGCCCTTGATCAGCTTTTCAATAAGCAAAGTTTTGATGCGGTCATGCATTTTTCCGCCAAATCCCTGGTGGGCGAATCAATGGAAAACCCTGCGTTATATTACCGAAATAATGTGATCGGCACCCTGAATCTTCTCGATACCATGAACAAATATGAAGTAAAGAAATTCGTTTTTTCTTCTTCCGCCTCAACCTTTGGTAATCCGATCAAAGATTTCATTGACGAGACACACCCCCAGAATCCTATCAACCCCTACGGCCAGACAAAGCTGATGGTGGAACGGATTTTAAAGGACTATGCGCAGCCATATGGCCTTAATTCTGTGAGCCTCCGCTACTTTAACGCGGCCGGCGCAGATCCTGAGGCAGAAATCGGAGAAGCACACAACCCGGAGACCCATCTCATCCCCAATGTCCTGAAGGCTGTGCTCAAAGGCGGGAAGAGGCTCAAGGTCTTTGGTAAGGATTATGCCACCGCAGATGGAACCTGCGTCCGGGATTATATCCATATCAATGATTTGTGCACAGCACATCTCCAAGCTCTTGATTATATGGGTACAAAAAAAGGGGCCCATGGCTTTAATTTAGGAAACGGCAAGGGATTTTCCATCCTGGAGATTATCGAGGCAGCCAAAAAGGTGGTGGGCTGTGAGATCCCTTTTGATTACGAGGAGAGACGCCCAGGAGATCCAGCCAGCTTGGTTGCGGACAGTACTCTGATCCATAAAGAGTTTGGCTGGCAGGCTGACTACACGGAAGTTGAGGAGATTCTAGCGACAGCGTGGAAATGGCATCAGGTGCAGAGTTGGTAATTGTTTTTTTTAACGAGTCCTTTGATGCTATCTACCCAAACTCACTTCTTAAAACCCTATAAATTAGTGCTTAAATTTTGAATCCGGGCTTGTTATGCCAGCCCCTTTATTGTAAAACATCAATCAAGAATGAAAATACATTTTACAAAAAATATTACCGAGTTTACGAACAGGGTGATCTCAACCATATGACATTGGCCACTATAAAAATTATATAGTAGTTTTATTATATGAGGCAAAGGGGAGTTGCAGAAGGATTGAGATTTTTCTGAACGAAGGGGGAATGTGTACAGAGATTTTTACCGCATGGCAAAGGATCCTTTTGCCATGCATCCAGTACTGGATAACTATTTTAGGTCCAGATCCCACGAGCAGGCGCTTCACCTGCTCACGGAAAGCGTGAGACAAGGAGAGCCATATATCCTGGTCTCAGGTGAATACGGAGTGGGAAAGACCCTTCTGCTTCTCAAGCTCTGCCGTTTTTTGGAGGAAGAAACCGATCTCTTGGCAGTCACGGTTTCTTCTCCAAGCTCCCCGTTTGCTATGTTGCTTAAATCAATTGTCTTGCAGCTCGAGGAGACTGAGGCTGCCAATTCCTGTAGAACCGCATCTCAGCTTATTGAGGTGTTGTTCAATCTGTACATGCCTGGAAAACTTCGAAAATCTATATATATCATCATTGATGATATTCAGGATTATGAACAGCAGATGCTGGATAATTTTAGGTATCTAGCCAACTTCCATGTCAAGGATTTTTATCCCTTTCGCCTTGTCTGTTTTGCCCATTCTGGTTTTATTGAGGAACTTGAGAAAAATCCGAAATATATCCCTTTCATACAGCGATTTCGCCGCCGATTGTACATAAAGCCCCTTCAGGAAGATGAATTAAAGGAGTACATTTACTTTCTACTGTTGCAATCGGGTGCAAAAGGCCGGCCTCTGTTTGATCATGAGGCTCTTCGCTTTCTAGCTGATGCGAGTAAAAGAATTCCACGATTGATTAATAATCTCTGCGACCGGGTGTTGTTGAGGGCCTCTGAGCTTGGGACTGATCGTATAGATTTAGAAATGGTCAGAGATGTCTGTCATATGGCGCAAGACGAAGACACTCCTCAGATGGGGCAAGACAAAGAAAATATCCATATCCAGTTGCCCAGAATTTCTGGTGGGGAAGAAAAAAACAATGGGAGGACCACAAAGAAAACGGGTAACTGTATTGACCTGAATATGATTGTACAGGACACGACCACCATAGTGGAGACAAGGGATGAGATTGCATCGTCAGTTGTCTCTGCTCCCTTGGGACGACGTTTGTGGTTGACTGCTATTCTGTTTGGAGTTGCCGTACTGATAATAGGTTTCATGTTCCTGTGGGTACTCTCTTTGAAAATGGAGAACGTTTCACCTGCAAATGGTGACCAGGCTACCCTTCCTTCTCGGAGCAAAGGAAATGAAGTTACGGATTCTGTTTTTAGTACGCAGTCGACAATTCCTGCGGCAAATAATGACCAACTTCCCCTTTATTCTCAGGGTGACGGGGAGTTAAATGCAGATCTTGTTTCCGGTATCAATACGATAAAACAAGATAATGGGGGAAGAACCTCTGAGAATGGCATTGGATACCAGGGCAAGGGAACTTCCAGTGAAAAAGATACTATTGGTTCGTCCATTAAGATTCATCAAATGAAAGCAGTTGATGAATCTGTCATCACGGCAGATTCATCAACTCAACCTGGTGAAAAACCATACACCTTGGAGCTCTTCAGTGGTTCCACACCTTCTGTGACGCAGACGGAATTTAA
Organism: Pseudomonadota bacterium; assembly: GCA_018821985.1. Lineage (GTDB taxonomy): Bacteria > Desulfobacterota > Desulfobulbia > Desulfobulbales > Desulfocapsaceae > UBA2270. The sequence goes on along the minus strand of JAHJKP010000008.1, from coordinate 51,784 downwards.
AAGGTTGCAGGATAAGGGGATGAATCCTTTATTTATTTCCGAGGTTGCTACCGACCATCTGGCTCCCCGCTGGAATATCTATCTGGGCAACTTTCTCTCAGAGGAGGATGCTCGAAAAAGTCCATGGCTTGTCAGTGTGCCTGAGGCTACTGTCCGGCGTCTTCCCTATTCCCTGTTGCTTGTTACTCCGGAAAAGACTGGGGGTATTGAAGGGTTGCAAAAGATCCTGGAGGCTGATGGCTACAGTCCTTGGTTGGAACGTTTGGAAAATGGGCAGCATCGTCTTCTTCTTGGGGCATATTCCTCAAGAAAGGAGGCACTGTCTTTGATGCGCGAGTTGCAGCAGGAAGGAATAGCAGCTGTTGTGGTCAGGAGATAAAAAACAGGGGATAGCTTTCCTGGTTTTATCTTCTCCTTATTCAATGTTTGTTGTTTGGTGACAAGATTGTGATGTCTGGAGTGTGAATACTTTAGAAGAGCCCGCTCTGATGAACAAAAGAGCACCTAATGGTAAGTAGTTGTTTACCAAAAATAAAAATCCCCCTGTTAATATCATTCAGGAGTCATAAAATTAATCTACTGGGAAAAGAAATGGGTAGTCGGATTGTTTTGATAACTGTGGGACTGTGGGCCATGTTGTTGCTGATTTCCTGTGGGACATCGACGAAATCAACCATCCAGGAACTTGGTCAGGAAAAAGTAGTGGTTGAAGACCTCAGTGAGGGGAAAAAGGAGGCTATGCGTCTGGAAATTATTGACGGATTAAAGCAGGGGGTAGCCCATTACACCCTGAACGCAGGAGATTCCCTCGAGGTCATGTATCATATTGATCTTGTCAAGCTGAAGACTCCATATCTGATTGGAGTCCAAGATGAGGTTAATATCGAGTTCCAGTATCATCCAGGATTGAACCGCACCGTTGTGGTCCGTCCCGATGGTATGGTAACGTTGCCGATTAAGGGCGATTTTGAAATTGGCGGGGAGACCCCTAGGCGAAGCGCAGAAATTATTGCTAAGGGATATTCAGACATTATCCGGGATCCTGTTGTCTCGGTAGCGGTCAACAAGTTCTCCTCGAAGATCTTTGCCCTGCAGAAGGCAATCACCAATTCACCACGGGGACAGGCTAAGCAGATTCTGGTCAGCCCCGATGGTAATATCTATCTGCCTCTGCTGGATGGAATTAGGGCCGCAGGTAAGGCTATCGATGATGTGGAAAAAGAGATTCAGGCGCGTTACGATAAGGACTTCAAGAATCTTGAGGTGTCGCTCCTGCTTGAATCCATAGCTGGGCGGCAGATTTTTGTCTTTGGACAGGTAAGAAATCCAGGAAAATTGAAAGAGGAACATCCTCTCACTGTAGCCCAGGCAATTGCTCAGGCCGGTGGTATCACGAATGAAGGGACTAATGAGCATGTCAAAGTCCTCTTGATTTCCCAGGATAATAAGCCGGTTATGCGGACGGTCAACGTGAAAAGGGTGATGGAGGAAGGGCACCTTGAAGAGGATGTACTGTTGCCCGACAACAGTATTGTCTATGTGCCCAAGACCGATGTTGCTAAGGTTGGACAATGGGTGGATGACTATATCCGTCGGATCCTGATGTGGAATGGTGAACAATTCAATATAGACTACCAGATTCCTAATAATCAATAACCGTGCTGGCCATTGTAACGGGTATGGGGAATGAACCGGAAATGACAAAGGATTTATAGGAAATATGTCTGAAAAACAATCATATAGCGATATCTTTAGCGCCGGAGATGAGTCGCAGCCCTCATTTGAGACTCGCTCTGCAGGAAAAGGTCCGGAAGTTAATGGACAGAGTGACAAACAGCAGAATACCAACGGAACAGGTCATAGCGAGCCTGAACGTTCTCGCCATGAAGCCATTATACCTGGTTATACAGGGGAGCGGATCAGGGAACGCAAGATTCTGACCCTTCGGGATCTTTTGTATATATTCTTTAAACATTTACAGTCGATCACCATTATTACCGCTGTCTGTTTTTTTACCTCCGCTCTCTATTCTTTTTCAGTAACACCTCTGTATAAGGCCGACACTAAGCTTATGATCAGGCTTGGTCGAGAAAAAATGCCCAATCTCACTGAACAGAGCAACAATGTCAGTTTTCTGTATCAGGAACGGAACCAGAATGTAAACAACGAGTTGGAAATTTTTAAGGGCGATGAATTGTCCCATATGGTGTATCAGGATCTAAAAGGACATTTCGACCGGGAAGAGCAAACCCGCAGTGGGCTACGGATTTTTCTTTCCAGCCTGAAGGCGCATCTGACCAGTTCCAAGCTTACCCGTGAAGATAAGATAGTCCTTTCCCTTAAGGAATCGTTGAAGGTGGAATTTCTGGCGGAGACTGATATCCTTAAGTTGTCATTCAGTGATCCTGATCCCGAATTTGCTGCGCTAGCCGCCAATGCATATGCCAATGCCTTTATCAAGCTGCGCACCAAGATTTATGAAATTAAAAAATCACACATTTTTTATATCGACCAGATTTCCTTGTATCAGAAAAAAGCTGATGCCCTTCTAGAGGAGGAAAAGATCTTTGCAGGGAAATGGAATATTTCTGAGATCGACAAACAACAGGAACTTCTTCTCTTGAACAGGGAAAAAATTGAAGTTGAACTTCTCAATGCACAACAGGACTATGACCGGAATCGTGCGCTTTTACGCGGTATCAAGGAAATGTATGATTCTCCGGGAGATTGGATCGAAACACCAAAAATGAGTGAAAATGAAATGGTTGATCGGCAGGCATACTTGCAGGATATTGACCGGCAGTATTTTACTCTTAAACTGGAACGATCACGCCTGATCGGTCAGTTTACTGAAAAGTCACGGGAGATTCAGCAGCTTGATTCTACTATTGCTCAACTCCGAAAGCAAAAATATCTGAGTCTGATTAATATTCTGGAATTAAACCGTAGCACCATTGAACCTGTGATTCATAGGCTTACGCCGGAACTTGAAAAGAAAAACAGACGTATCGAAGAATTGATTCAGGCCCATTTTACCCTTCAGCAAATGAAATTGAAAAAGGATGTCGCCATCGAAGCCCTTTTAAATTATACCAAAAAAGCTGAAGATCTGAGAATCTACGATGATCTTGATAAAAGTAAGATTACCAGTCTGACTACAATCAATACAGCCATAGCGCCGCTGAAGTCATATTTCCCCCAAAAAGGTCTTATCCTTTTGACAGCCACTTTTTTTGGAATTTTTCTCAGTTTTGGCCTTTCGGCTGTCAAAGAATTTTTTACCCATGTGTTCAGGGATGGTCAGGATGTTGAAAGTATCTTGAAGGTGCCACTTTTGATGTCTATTGGTCACCAGGAGAGATTGTGATGATTGAAAGAAGATTTGTGAAAAGGAGATTCTCGTTATGTCAGTGATCCCTAAGCGTCAAGAGAAACACCGGGGTGTACTGCTTCTAGAAAAACTCCATGACCAATTTTTGAGTCTCGTGCTGGAAAAACTCAATCCAGGACATGAGTCCAGCCTGTCACTGTGTGTATCCTCATGCCGTCAGGGAGAAGGAGCTTCCACCGTCAGCTTCAATATGGCCATAGCTCTGTCCCTGAAGAGTATTGACAGGCGCATTCTCTTGGTCGATGGTAATATCCGGTCGCCGATACTCCATTCCTGGTTGAAGATTGCTCCGGAGATACCAGGACTTGTAGATGTGCTGGAAGGGAAGGCCCGTTTCGAAGAAGTCCTCAAGAGAGATGAGAGTAGTGTATTTTCATTTATTGCGGCAGGCAGGAAAACAGAAAACCCTATCGTTCTCTTTGATAGTAAAGCGTTCGACAACTTTCTCGCCCAGGCAAGGGCTCAGTTTGATATTATTATCTTTGATTCCGTAGATTTGATGACAGGTCCTGAAACAAGTGTTCTGGCCCGCAAGCTTGACGGTCTCATTATGGTCATTGAGGCCGAAAAAACACGATGGGAGGTCGCTACATATCATAAACAGCAACTTGCCGATGCCGGGGTGTGTTTTACTGGCGCCATTCTTAACAAGAAAAAGATGTTTATTCCGCGACTGGTCTACCGTCTCCTGCTGGCCGATTGATACGAGTACGGCAGAAAGGGTGTTGTGGCAAACTGTTTTTTTTTTAAAGGAAGGGACAATCCTTTGAATGAACGTATTCTCCTTCGCTATATCCGTTATCTACTCTCTGGCCTCTTTTTGGGTGTGGTTGCACTCAAGGTAAGTGCCCTGCCGACCAAGTATTATCTTGGTATTATAGGAGCTATTTTATTTTTGGCTCCGGCGGCCTATATCTATCTGATCATCTCAACGCAGACCAAAACCCGGCTGATCTGTCTGTTCGTGGCAACCTTTACTTTTGGTATCGCCTTTAATCTTGATTATAATTTCTTCTACCGGGATTACGTCGGGGTTACCAGTGTAGATATCTCGGTCAGTCTTTTGTCACTCCTCGTCCTTTTCTGTTTTTTTGTCTATGATGCCAAGCTCCGCGATGGTGGGACGTATCATTTTCAAATGAACCGCAAGATTCTCATCGCCTTTCTGCTCTATATTGCTGCCGGGTTTCTGAGTTTAGTTGATGCCGAGTATCTTGATCTTTCGCTGCTGGAGATTACCCGTCTCTTGTCTCTGCTCTTTCTGTTGTTCGTGATCACGAACCTTCAGGATCGAAAGTATATCGATGTGCTGCTTCTGTGCTTGTCGATAGATTTGGTACTGGAATCCTGTATTGGCCTTTACCAGTTCAAGACCGGACATATGCTGGGTTTACAGGTCTTTGGGGAAAAGGAAGTTCTGATGCAGGATATCGGCTTTGTGGCTAAGCGGTCTTCGGGGACGATCGGAGATCCTAATATCTTCGGCTACTTTTTTGAGATGCTTATTCCGCTAATGTTTGCCATGTTTATTGCTGAACGTCGATTCTTGGTCAAATGCTGGTATCTTTTTGCTGTCACGATGGGCTGTGCCGGGATTTATACCACCCTGTCGCGCGGGGCTTGGATGACTATACCTCTATCATTTACACTGGTATTCTTTGTCATGTTCCGTGGTCGCTTTCTGCGTCTTTCGACTTTTATTTGGGTCTGGTGTGCGCTCTTGGTCTTCAGTGCCATCATTGCTGTAAGCTTCCCGGTAATTTACAGTCGTTTTACCCATGATGATTATGGCTCCGCAGATACCAGGAAACCGCTTAATGAAGCGGCATTTTCGGTTATTCGCCAATTCCCGGTGTTTGGTGTCGGACTGAATAACATGGCAAGTGTTTTTAAAAAACTTGATACAACCGGCTATTCTCGGATGTTTGTCGGTAAAAACCATGTAGTGCATAACATGTATCTGCAGATCTGGTCCGAAGTCGGGACCGTAGGGATAATTGCTTTTATGTCGATGCTGATAATTGTATTGTATACAGCATTTTACCACCTTTATCGCGTGCATTACTGGGATCGGGGGATTCTTGCCGGTGGAGCCGCAGGGATTATGGCTCAGGCGGTGCACGCCATGGTCGATCCTGGTTTTAAAACCATGATGAATATGTCCATGTTGTTTTACACCTTTATAGGTCTGATCGGGGCTATTTCAATCATTTATCGCAACGAAAATGCGGCTGGAATTGTGCAGAAGTCACCTGTCTAGATGAGATGACAATTGTAAGCGGGCCCCCAGCCATAAAAATAAAGGGTGAGGTTGATGAAATAACGCTCTCTGTCATCATCGTCAACTATAACGGCCAGCCATTTCTGGAAACGTGTCTACGTGCCTTGTCCCAGAATCTATCCTGCAGGTATGAAATTATTGTTGTTGATAACAATTCTGATGACGGCAGTCAGGATTATTTGTCGAAAACGTGGCCCGGCGTACAATTAATCTGCAGTCCGGACAATCTTGGTTTTGCCCGAGGAAATAACTACGGTGCCGAGCAGGCCCGTGGCCGGTTTCTGTTGCTGTTGAATAATGACACCAAGATGCTTGAGCCGTTTCAGCCACTTCTTGATTACCTTGATACGCACCCGGATACTGCTGTTGTTGGTGGTCGGCTCCGCAATCCAGATGGCTCAGTACAGTCCTCTGTCGGTTATGAGCATACACCGTACCGCATTTTGTTGTCCTGGATGTTGCCACGTAGCTGCGCTTGGTTTAGCGGCTGGCAGATCCATGAAAAACGGCCGGAATTTTACGAGCAGACTCACCAGGAGGTTGACTGGGTCTCAGGAGCTTTTTTATGTATCCGGAGAAGGATATGGAAGGAGCTCTCAGGGTTTGACCGGGATATTTTTATGTATTGTGAAGATTCAGATCTCTGTCGGCGGGTACGGGAGCGAGGCCAAAAAGTTGCCTATGTTGCTGTCGGTGATACCTGTCATTTCGAAGGGGGAGGGAAAAAGGGGATGAGTGGCCATGCCCTCTTCACAACGTGTGATTCTTACCGGCTTCTTCTTAAAAAACGGTACGGAAGTCTGATCCGTAATCTGACCTGTGCGGGTTTGTCCCTGGTTTTTCTTGTGCGTGCCGTGCTCTATTTACTGTCAGGTACGATGAGTCATGATTTGTCGGTAAAAACTAAGGCCGGATTTTATCTGCGTGCTGCAGGACGACTGCTGTCTGGTAACATCCGGAGTCTCTTCGACCGTTCTACTGGAGACGGTAAACGATGAAATATGTAGTGATTCGAGATGATGATACCTGCCTTTTTACCAAACCTGAGATGTTGGAGCTCCTCTATCAACCACTGCTGGAAGCCGGAAAATCTGTGGGCTTAAGTGTAGTTCCGGCTATTGGTGGCGGTCAACCTGCCGGGGTTTTGAATGGGCCATTTTGGGAACAATTCCGGCTCGATTATTCGCCCTGTCTTCCACCTCATCGGCGGGCAGAAGCACAAATTTTCCCCTTGACTCCTGATTGTGAAATCGTCCGCTATTTGCGAAGCAGGCCAGGATATGAAATTGTACAGCATGGTTATAATCACATTACTATAAACGGTGTTCGTGAGGGAATGCTTAAAGAGACGCAACTGATTACTGAAAAAATTGAAACAAGCCGGACCATCCTGAAAGAGTGTTTCGGTCAGACCAGTGATTTTTTTGTAGTACCTTGGGATGATCTTTCTGCCGAAACTCTCAGGATTCTGAGATGTTATTTTAAAGGAATCTCTCTGCATCGTCTTGGCAAGCGTCATGTCTCTTGGCCGCGTAAAGCCAAGGCCGTGGCCAGGAGGTTTCTTAATGATCAGAATCGTACGCCCTATTTACGGGACGGAGATTTCCTTCTTCTGGAGTATCCCGGTCCGATACTTTCTATGTTTAATGATTTCGGTATGATGAAGACGCAGATTGTGGATTTTCTTGCAACCCACGATGTTTTGGTTTTAGTCAGTCACTATTGGGAATATTTCTGGGACTGGGATGAACCGAATCAGGAATTCCTCTCCGCATGGCATGATATCGTAGCGTATCTGCTTGACCGCCCCGATGTCGAAATCGTCAGTTTTTCCAGTCTGTATAACCATCTTTACTCCTAACTAATGAAATCCCTAGCCCTTTTTTCCGCCAGCATGGGTTGCCAGTACGGGGGTACAGAGACCTATGTTCAGACACTGGCAAACCAGCTTAAGGGGAAGGTTGCAGACCTGCGGTTGATTACAGGTGGACCAGCCGAACATTTTACCTCAGACTTCCGAGAATTGTTACAAAGTGGGGTTATTGACGCCTGTCACTTTCCAATGCTGGATCGGCATTCACAGCTTGGGAGGTTGCTGGGCCGGAGCCCGCTAGGAAGGAAAATTTGTCCGATGGATCTTGAAAGCTTCTCCGCACTCGTCTCTTGTCGGAAGATTACAAAGTTTGCTGAGGGCGTCCAACTGTTGGAGGCCCATTATCCTCTCGATGGTCTACTCTTTCCATGGCTCCCCGAGGAAATGAAAAAGATCCTGCATTTTCATGGGGCTTGGCCACCGCCGCTGTTCAGAAAATGCTGGAAATATATACTCCGGCATACAGATTGCTGTATTGCCTGCTCTTCCTTTGCCCGGGATGAACTTTTGAAGGTCATGCCGGGTACTGCTATTGATGTCGTTTACAATGGCGTCGATGTCGGTAGATTCTCTCCAGGGACCAGCAGCTTTGACCCGGAATGTGCCTATGATGCCGGTTGTTTGAAGGTGGGAACGGTGGCCAGGCTCAGCCGCAATAAAGGTACCGATCTTCTCTGCCGGATTGCCGGTGAACTGAGAGGAGAGGTTGAGTTTTTTCTAGCAGGGCCTGCCGATACCGGATTTTCCGAGGAACTTGCAAGAATGGCGGATGCTCCTAACATTCATTTGCTCGGTCCGATTTCTCAAAGATTGATTCCTGAATTTTACCGGTTTTTGGACTGTTTTGTTCTGCCATCCCGGTTTGAGGCCTTTGGCTTGACCATTCTGGAGGCTATGGCCTCGGGATGTGCCGTGATTGCCACTAAGGTTGGGGGGATTCCGGAAATAATCAGTCCTGAAGGAGAAACGGGACTGTTGTTTTCCGTCGGAGATGAAGCGGCCCTGATAGCTCATCTGCGTCGACTCTGTGTGGACCGGAACATGTGCCATTACCTGCGGGAGCAAGGACGTGCCCGAGTGGTGCACCACTTCTCGCTGCAACAGACAGCAGCCCAGACCCTGGCCGTATATGAACGAACACTTACAGGCGGTGGTAAGGCTTTGGTTGGACCCAAATAAACGAGTGACAATGGATCTGAAAAAAAAATATATCTCCAATGCCTCGGCCCAAAGTTTGGGAAGGGTCTGTACCATGGGGGCAAACTTTGTCGTCTTTATCCTGGCGGCGCGCCTGCTTGGAACTGAACTCTTCGGCCAGTATTCCTATATCACTGTTTTTCTCGGATTGGCAATCCTGGTGGCTGAATTTGGAACTACCAGTGTCCTGGCTGCGGATATCGGCCGGATCGTCGAGGAAGCCCCTGTCTATTGGGGTAACTTTTTGATCCTGCGCCTGTTGATTACCCTGATCGTGATTGTAGCTGCCATTCCAATTGCCTGGCTGGTACGCCCCGACCTGTTCTCCAGTCTGCTTGTCGGATTGCTTGGGCTTTTTTTCTTGGGTTCTCGATTTTTTGACGCGCTTTTTCAGGTCTATGGACGACCATGGTATTCTTTTTGGGGATCGGCTTTATATGCTGTGGTCTTTGCACTTTTTTCCGTTGTCATCCTTTTCTTACAACGACCACTTTTCGACCTGATCGTCATTTATGTCCTGGCTAATATCATCTATACTCTTTTCGCCGGCTGGCTGAGTCTGTCTCTTTTGCGACCGTCGTTCCGGTGGCGGTGGACGATACAGAAACAGATTTTATCGATTGCCGTTCCCGTTGGGATTTCAGGTATCCTTACCCTTGTGCACACCAGAGCCGATACCTTTATGCTGGCAGCGATGAAGGGAGACTATGCCGTCGGAACCTATAATAGTGCCTATCGATTTCTGGATATGGCGGTCATTGTTGCCGTTATGCTCTCCTCCCCCATGCTGCCGATTTTATCAAAACTGGCGCAGGGTGAAAGGGATGGATTACGACGGAGTTATGGCCGGATTCTGGAACTGCTGACCAGCGTTATTGTTCCTGGTGCCCTGCTGGTTCCTCTTGTTTCCGGTCTATTTGTCGATCTTCTTTTTGGACATGCATATTGGGAAGTGGCACCCTTACTTAATATCATGGCCTGGATTGGAGTCCTGTCATTTTATTCACTCTTTAACTTTGTGGTGCTGGTGGCGATCAGAGTGGTCAATTTTCAGATGTGGCTTGGTGCTGCTACTGCCATATTGAATGTGGTTCTCAATTACTTTTTTATTCCCATCTTCAGCTTTTACGGTTCTGCCTGGACGACGCTTCTGGTTGAGTGTATATTCGTCCTGGTTTCATTCTTGTATATTATTAAATCTATTGGAAATATATTCAGTTTACAGATATGGTGGCGTATAGGGGCGGCCTGCCTGCTGATCTTTGTTGTTGTTCATGTTTCAGCGAGCTTGACTCTCCCTTGGCGCCTGACGCTGGCGGTTGTTGCCTGGCCTGGATCGCTGATGCTCTTTAAGGTCCCGTTTTGGAAAACACTATCCCGATGACCAAAAAAGCTTCTATTATCATACCCTGCTATAATACAGGAAAGACAATCGGCCGCACCCTGCGGGCTTTTTGTAAACAAGCGGTTCCGGTCGAGGACTATGAGATTATCATCATCGATGACTGCTCCACCGACAATACGGCGGCAGAAATCAGCAAGGAGGCTGGGGCTCCGCAGGTTATTTTCCTGCAGAATCCAGTGAACAGCGGTCGCGCCTTGACCAGGAACCGCGGACTGGATCGCGCCTGCGGTGAAATTGTTATTTTTTCCGATGGGGATACCATTCCTTGTGATAACTACCTGTGCGGACATCTGGAAAGCCATGAACGTTATGCGGAAGATTATTACGTGGTCCTGGGCGCGGCAGCTATGCCTGAAGACTTGGAGATAACACCGCTGATGTATCTGGGGAATGTCGTGCAATCCATGAGTGCCACTCAATGTGTTAATGACGATCCTTATGACTGGCTCCATTTCAGCACCCTCAATGTATCTCTGAAACGGCGTTTTATAGACAAGATTCGTTTTGACGACGGCAGTTTCAGGCGTCAGCAGGATGAGGATGCCGAGCTGGCCGGTTTTGAAGATACTGAATTGGCACAGCGGTTGGCAAAAAAGGGGATGAAACTGGTGCATAATCCCGCGATTCGTGCCTTTCATTATCATTTCCGTAGCCCTGATGAATATATCAACAAAGTTCTTGATTACGGTAAACGATTTGCTGTATGGACCAGTCTCTGCGATCCAGAAGAAGCCAGGGAGTTGAATCGGCGCATGAATTTTCTCTTGGATCGTGACCGTCCCTTTTCCATGGCAAATATTAAGGAATGTTTCCGCCGGTTCGTGGTCAATGACCTGAGTTTTCCCTTGATTCGCTGGACGGGCAGATTTTTTGAAAGCCGCAATGAACGGCTTAGTGTGTTCTTGTATCAAAAAATGTACAAGTATCTGTTCCTGAAAGGGTATTTTTCGAATTAAATACACCGCTACTTTTCCGTGATGACCACAATGAAGCATTTTTTTATATCATTCTTTCTTTGTTTTCTTGTCAGTCTGTTGTTGTCAGCTCATAGCTTGGCTGAAACCTGTTATACGGCTAAACAGTGCTTTGCCGTCGCACAACCATATATGGTGACCAGAGGGTGTTTTCTTTTTCATCATGGTGCTAATGTGGATCTGGTGAATCAGGGTGAATTTTTAAATACCCATACAGAGGATTTGCATCCGGATCCTCTGCAATCAGAGTTTTACCGCATGGTTATTGATCGTAAGCTGATTTCTCTGAAGAAAGGAACGCCGATTTTTTCTTGTGATTATGATCTACTGACCATTGCTCGTGACTTCCAACAATCGAGCAATCAGCGTGGACCTTCTCGTATCCTGGGATACGAACTACCGCCGTTTAATTGCGCGGGGGTGACAAGCACGTGGGTGCCGGTCCGACCGCTCAATGAAAGTCATTGCTTCTGGATGGCCGTGCCACTTATTCAATGCGATGAACCCGGCAGTGAACTTGAACCTATAAGTGTGATGGACATGCCAAAGGTGATGGATATGCCAAAGGATAATGAATGAGCACCTATAGGAATACAGACTTCAGCTCGAAGTGTATTCGGGTGTTGTTCGTGCATCAAGGTGCAGAGCTCTATGGATCCGATAGATCATTTGAGAGGTCGGTACGTGGTTTCCGCCGGTCGGTACCGGAGAGTCATATCACAGTACTGTTGGCAACACATGGTCCGCTGGTAGAACTTCTGAAGCCCCATATCGATGAGATTATCATCGCCCCACTTTTCGTATTGCGTAAACAGCTTCTCAAAAATGGAGCACTGTTTAATATCCCGGCACAGCTGGGGGCGATCAGAAAGGCGATGACGGTAGTAGGCAATTATGATGCGGTTTATATTAATACAACGGTGATTTTAGATTATATCATTGCCTGCAGGCTGAAGAGAATCCCTGCCATTCTTCATGTCCGGGAGCTTCCCGTTGGATTTGCCAGAATAGTGTTGCGGATCATTGTAAGGCTTTCCGGCGCCACGGTGATCTTTAATTCCCAGGCGACCAGAAAGTCCTTTGGTGTGCTGGAAGATTCCCGCCATCTGGTTATTGCCAATGGAACGCTTATTCGGGATTATGAGCCTCTTCGGGTGGATGATACCCTGCGGATTTTGCTGATTGGGCGTTTTAACAGCTGGAAAGGGCAAGGATTGCTGGTAACTGCGCTTAGCCGGATGGAGGTGTCATTGCAAAAACAAATTCGGGTGGTCATGGTCGGCGGCGTCTATTGGGATCAGAATCATTTCAGAGACGACGTCATTCGGCAGACCAAAGAATCGGGGCTGGAGGAATGTATTGAGTTTCGTGAATTTGTGGAAGATCCAACGGATCTCTATCACTGGTCCTCTGTTGTCGTGGTGCCCTCACTACTTCCAGAGCCCTTTGGGCTGGTGGCCATTGAGGCCATGGGACACGGGCGTCCGGTCATTGCCGCAGATCATGGCGGTCTGGTGGATATTGTCGTGGACGGAAAAACAGGATTTCGTTTTAGTCCAGGTGACCCTGAGGCTCTGGCGGCGGCTATTCGTACCTATCTTGAACGACCTGATCTTGTGATCGCTCATGGCATTGAAGGCAGGAAGCGTTACGAGCAATACTACCATGAAGACCGCTATATGACGGCGGTCTCAGGGGCTATCAAAGCTGTTATTTAATCCTGACGGCTCTTTATAAGGCTGTTTCATTCCTTGTCGATCGTGCCGGTTTTTTCGTTCTGCCGCTCAACACCAGTGCCAGCACCTTGCTTTTCTCCAGTAGCAGACGGCTGGTAAGAATAGGTCCGCAGATCCCTGCTGTGAAAGTGAAGAGGACGATGACTCGGGGCTCGATGCCAATATGGGTGAGCGCAACCAGTACCGGGAAAATGAAATAGTACTGCAATAGATAGATTTCCAATGATAGTTTGCCGCAATATTCCAGCCAGCCACTGATTCGCTCCGGAATTCCAAGAAAAGAAAACGACAGGACTAACCAGATTCCTGCCAGGGCTGTTGCCACTGGTAATGGGCCGTTATGGCTTTTTGTGCTGAAGGAATATAAGAGCGGGAAAAGAAAGATGACGGCAAGCCCCAGGTTTCTGTTGCGAAGCCATCTGAAGAAAACAGTATGTCGTCCGGCAAGCAACAGGCCACAGTTATAATACAGCAGATGTTTCAGCAGGGACGAGATGCCAAACAACTCTATTGAGCCGTACCAGCAGGCAGTAATGGTGAATATCGGTAAAAACAGGAGAGGACCCCGGCCGCGAAAGAGCGGGGAGAGCATTTTCATGAGCAACAGGATATAGAGAAACCAGAGAAACAATGCCGGGTTCTCAAATGGATAGAAAACGATCTGACTGAGAAGTTCTTGGGGAATAACCGGCCGTTTCAGGGCTGGTATAAAGAATTTGATCAGACCGTAGGACAGGCTGATGACAAAGTAAGGTAGGTAGAGACGTGTGGTTCGTGGAAGAATTTCTTGAAGCCAGGGCCTGCTGACCAGTCGAAGTGAAAAAAAGCCCGACAGGAAAAAGAAGAGCGGCATGTGAAAGCTGTAGATGATATCCCAAAAGACAGGGAAAGCCTGGGCTACCGGTTCGCTATGGCCGAGAGTTACCAGTAGTATGCCGATACCTCTGGCGATCTGCATCTCGCGTATGTACCCTGTATCTGGCGGGGATTCAGTAGACATTCTTGCCGCTAAAGACCTGAAAAATGGTGCGCAGAATGATTTTCATATCCAGACCGAGGGACCAGTTCTGGATATAATCAAGATCATAGCGTACCCGATCTTCCATCTTTCCCTGGGTTTCCGTCTCTCCTCGACAACCACTGATCTGGGCCAGGCCGGTAATCCCTGGTTTGACTTTGTGGCGCAGCATGTAGCCGGGGATCAGCGGCCGGTACTCTTCGTTATGGGCGATGGCGTGGGGGCGAGGACCGACAATAGACATATCTCCCTGGAGGACATTAATGAACTGCGGGAGTTCGTCGAGGGAATATTTACGCAGATATTTGCCAAGAGGGGTGACGCGTGAGTCATTGACTGTTGCCTGTCTGATGATAGTACCGTCATCGGCAGTGGTCATGGAACGGAATTTGAACATATGGAATTCTCGTCCGGAGAGACCGTAACGTCTTTGTTTGAAAAGTACCGGTCCCGGTGAACTCACCTTGATGGCCAGAGCGATCAGCAGCAGGGGAATGACGATGAGCGGCAGAATGATGCCTAAGAGAAAAATGTCTTCTGCTCGCTTGAGTTGACTATCGAAACCGATATGCGGACTTTCAAAGACACTAATTGCCGAATAACCGGCAACGCTGTGCCATGTCGGTTTCAGGGTGTTGAAGAAGAGGTCCTGCGGGAGCAGGTAAAACACAGAAACAGTAGTATCCGAGAGTCTCTGGATTAAGCTGTGGATGCGGTTTTGAATATGTATGGGCATGCACAAATAGGCAAGATCGAAGACATCGTTCCGGGCATCTTCCACGCATTGATTAAGAGTACCCAGGTATGGAGCATTTATGGAGAGGTGTCGCTCTGACTCGGGTGGCCGATCATCATAGTAACCGATGAGATGGATGCTTAGATGCGGGGTATCGTTCAGAAAGATTGCAAGGTGGCGGGCGTTGTCTTCAAGGCCGATAATGACGGTGCGCGTCTTCCTGGCCTCTTTCTCATACGATTCAGCAAACAGATAGACAAAGATAATGCGCCAGATAGACAGCATCGTAGGCACTGTTATAAACCAGATGCCGAGGACAACACGGGAATAGTCCAAGGTTACCTGGGCTCCGCTGCCCACAATGAGCAGGGTGAAGATCGTCAGCATCCAGGAGATCAGGACGGGCGAGATGCAGGAGGACAGCTTGTCGCAGAGACTGCCCCGGTAAACCTTCAGGAAAATTGAGAACAGGAAAAAAAGTGATATAGAGGTGACCGTGATGTTTATGTAACCGGCAAGCCAAACGTTCAGCCACCATTTAGTCCTGTAGAGAAGGGCTCCCTCTTTTGTCTGCCAGTAACAAAGACCGATAACAAACAGGGAACAGAGAATTATCAGACCATCAATGATGGGGACGATAAGAGGCATGTTGATCTGATAATTGCCAACATCGTAATTATGTTCAGGTCTGATCGTTTTCATTCAGATAGCGGTTAAAACAGGTTTCATAGGCCCTCATGACCTTCTCCCAGGTGAAGGCCTCAAGGAATCTTTTCCGGCTGGCCTCTTTCATGCTGACAATGGTTGTAGGAGAAGTGAGCAGTTCATCCATCTTGGCCAGACACTCGGGTTCGTCCTGAAAGAATCGGGCGGCATCAGGGCCGGTTACCCAGCGATTAAACTTGTTACCATGAGCCAGAATGGCGTTTCCTGCCCCCATGGCCTCCACCAGTGAGGGATTGGTACCGCCGACTGTATGGCCATGTACATAAAAAAGACAGTGATATCGCAGGGCCGCGACCACCTCTTGATCGTAGATGGCACCGCAGAAAATGACATGATCATTGGCTGCATCCAGTATGCTTTTCTGGTAGGGATGGTTTTTGGAATAGTTTCCAAGAATAACGAGTCGGTGCTGGCGGGGCCGGGCCGTAAAGGCCTGCACAATTTCTAGAATGGAATTTTCCGGTTCGGGCCGGGCTATGAGCAGCAGATAGTCATTTTGGCTAAGACCAAACTGAACCAGAGGGTCTGGTGAGATCGCTTGCAGAAACGGCGCTCCATAGGGAATAGTGGTCAGGGGGGTATGATGTAAGCAACTCTGTAGGTGTTCGGCAATACCAGGATTGTCGGCAATAAGATGATCCGAGATATACAGACCTGCCTTTTCGTTCAGATAGAGCCAGATCTTTGCCGGTGTGCTCCATTTATCCCGCTTCCATTCAATACCATCCATATTCATAATGGTGGGGATGCCCTTGAGACGCAGACGTATATTGAATAGAGAGGTATTGTATCCAAGACAGAGCACTATTCCCTCTTCCTTACTGGCATGACAGGTGGCGCGCCAGTCGAAGGTTATGGTGGAGAGGGGACCGCTTCGGTTTACCGGGATAATGATTCGTCTGATGCCGTGCCAGCTGTCTTCAGTGATAGGACCGCCACCTGTATCCTGGCAGTAGACGGTGACTTTCCACCCCCGTTTTACCATATAGAGGGCACACTCCTGAGCAAAGGTCTCGAAACCACCGTGTTGGGCCGGTATGCCGCGAGTCCCGAGGATTCTCAGATGTCTTTTTGTTTTTTTCATGGGGTTGTGTTTGCTGCGTGGGAAATTTTCCTGGTTGGATATGCTGCAAGAAAGCCCCATGTATACACTTGCTTGGCCATTGTCTCAATAGAAAATTCGGTCATAAGGGGAAACCAGAAGAGATCGAGAAAAGTCTCCATAACAGGCCACTGGCGGATATCCGGATAACAGAAAGAACCGTATGAGTGCAGCAGATTGTCTTTATTGTCTCTAATAAAAGAGAGGTCGAGCGGACCCAGGACGGTGATGCCGGCCGGTGCCTCCTGACCACTGATCCGGGCATCAGGGTAACATGGATGATGAACTGGTGTACTTCCCAGACCTGTAGTATAGCTCAGGTTGAGTGCGTTTGCCCCGAGAACGGACTGCATGGATAATTCCACAGCAGCCGAATAACGGGGGTTTCCGGTCAGAATCCAGGCCCGGATAACATCTCTGGTAAACGGGATGGTAAAGGCCCCTGCAAAGGGTGGTCGACTGGGATCCTTTAACCAGCTGAAACCAGCCTTTTCCTGGGCGGCAAGCAAGGAGTCAGCCGAAGAGAGCACGGCACTGCGGCAGTTGGCCCTGATTTCTGGGTTGGTATGCTCATTTGCTGCCAGGAGGTAAGACCAGGCAGCTTCGGCTTGATCATGTTGTTCGTCACGAAAAAGGGGCACGCCGGGTTGCGTCAGAACTGTGGTCTTCAGGAAAATCTGGTGCCAGACAGGATCATTGGTCAATTTGAAGAGTTCGATTGCGGCAAGGTTGCGGGCGTCGTTGATCTGAAAGGGTTGATGCGAATCTTGAGCAAGGAGCTCTTCAGCCTTTTGCATGGCCAGAATGGCCCGTCGGCGATAGTCTTCCGCTCGTTCCGGGGTTGACTGAGAAAGGGTTCGGGCGGCCTGGGCTGCTGTTGCTGCAAAGAGGTAAGTCGACCAGATACCGGGACGGTAGGCCAGAAGCTGGTGCCTCTCAAGCCAGCTGGGCTCTCCGAAATATGGATGGCCCGTGGCTTCGATGCCACCGCGGACACTGCCGTCAGCCTCCTGCAGGCGGCAGAAGAAATCAAGAGGCCAGAGGGCTTCGTCAAGAGTGTCCGGTAGGGTATTGGTGGACTCGGGAATGTTAAGACTCATGGTGGAAAAGAACTCTGGGAACAGGGTGTAAAGATCCAGTAGATTGCGGGTAACGAGAAGATGCTGGATACGGCGGTCCCAGTCACCGGCATCGTGGTAGCCGCCCCAGCCGTTTTTCAATGGGGTGCTGGTGGCCTGTCGCTTCAGTTCTGAGAAATTATCCAGTCCTTCGATAAAACCGTTACCTGTGTCCATCAGGCGGGCGTCAGAGGTCATGATCTCTTGACCGTCGTCGGGATGGAGAGAGCGCGGTCTTTGCAGGGTGGCGTAAGGGGGAGTAAGGGCAATTCCACTCCGTTGATGATAAAAAGCCCTGAGAGCTAAATATAGGGGATTTCGCCAGATTCGGCTATTGATCTTGAATGACGGAGACCGTCCAACACCGTCGACGAAGATGTGATAGGTGCCGGGGGTGGTAAAAGAATTGAAATTGAGCAAATAGATGTCGGTGCCGTTATAATTTTTGCCATAGGCATCCTCGTGTTGGTCTGACAGGCTCTTTTTCTGGACAATTGTTGCCGAATAGACTTTTTCCCCGCTGGTCTCTTCAATGAGAGAAAAAGAGCTCTCCGGCGCAAAATCAATGGGGCCGAGACTGCCTGCCCAGAGGGAAAGGAACGCATGTTTTGCTGGGGAGTCCGACCGAAAGCCGATCTGATTAACGTGGATTGCCTTGCTTATTTGCAGCTCAGGGTCATAGGTAAAGGTGATGGGGGCATGATCAAGTGCGGGAGGCAGCGTAAGGTGGTAGGTCGCACCCGCTTGCAAGGGGGCTGTGAGCTTCAGGTAGATTGTGTGCTCAACCTGCACCTGCAGTCCCGTACTGTCCCAGACCGAGTCTGTAGGAAGGCTTTTTCTGCCGATGTCTTTGACTGGAACTGGTTGGCGATATGTTTGATCCTCTTCCGAAGAGATGGTATAGGATCCGGCCTTGTCAAAGATTGTTGGCTTGGGGAGTGTGAAAGATGTCCCGCTAAAGCGAAAGAGATTTTCCTGGCGGGGACCGACGATGGCTCCTGTTCTCCTCCCGTTACGGGAGAGCCAGCTGTTGCCGTTTTTATCGGTGTTGATGTGGTCCGTCGCTTGTTTAGTGTAGGAGGTCAGTGTCCCATAGGGAAGAGGTGGAGAGGTGAAAGAAATTGAAATCAGGGAACTGGTAACCGGGAAGATTCCGCTTGGGGTCAGGGTGGTAACGGCGGACCATGCTGCTTGCGGGATTATGGCGACAAGCAGCAGGATGCAGAAAAAGATACGGAGAGAACTCGAAAAAACGACAGTATTACTGAACGTTGACATGATGACAGTGAGAGTATTAATAGCTAAGGTTTTTTGATCTCTTTGGGCAATATTGAGTTCTTGATCAGTATGTCTTGCAGTACTTGGATTTGTTGTTGGAGGGTGGTCGTTAGGGCCACTAGATTAGCTATTTTTTCCTCTTGCTCCATGTCACGTGTGGTTAACTCTGTGAGACTTGTTTGCACTCCCTCTTGCTGGGCGTTGATGGCGGTTTGCAGTTGTTGATATTTCGTAATATTAGAATCTGTTTTTTGACTTAGCTTTGAAATCTCCGTTTGTTGTTCTTTGATGGCATTAATGGTCACAAATGTCAGTGCCCCAGAATTAAAATTATAGAGTTCTGTCTCGGTTGTATCGTTTGCATTAAGCTTCGCCTTGAAAGTTCCTACCGTGTAAGGGGCAATCGATATAATGTCTTGAGCGATAATGCCGATGTTCGTTGTTTTTGTGTCTGTGAAACCTGCCTTTCCATTGTATTTAAATGTTATTGGCTTAATATCCATAATAACATCAAGACCATCTGTAAAACTATTAATATCTGTTTTTAACCTTCTATCCGACGCAACAGTCCAGTTACCATCACCTGGTTTTGCAGCTGAGTTTGTGGAAAGCTGGAGTTGGTAAGCGGGAGAGTCGGTGCCGATGCCGACCTTGGCGATGTTGACCATGTCTTCAGTGTCCCCAATGACAATTGTCATCGCTGGAGTATTATTGGGACTGAGGGATATCGAATTATCCGAAAAAGTTGTAATGGCTAATGGGGTTTCGTTGGCTGTAAGATAAGAAGTTGTGCCGTCATTCGAGAGAGAAATGTTCTTAGAATTAGTGGCTGAATCATAGGAAGAGATGGCACTATCTACTCTCATTGGATCCTTTCCCAAAAATGAATACTTTACATCTGACTTTCCGCCTATGATTTCTGGAGCATAAAAAGCAGAAACGATGCCCTCCTCAAGAGGAGTTTCTCCATCTGTGGTAATCTCTACCCGTCCTACAACACCATACGCTTGGCGAGAATCAACAAAACTGGATCCTTGCCAGGTAGCGAGTCCTAAAACTCCATATATATTCCCTGCACTCCCTAAGCCATTTACTCTTCCTTCAGCGCCATACATGTCATGTTTTCCACTTTCAGTATCTTCTGCCAAACCAAATGAGCCGACAATATGACCGGAAGACCCTGAAGTTGAACCAATATTTTTGATATAAGCCAAAATCCCTGTCGCGATATCACTGTCGCCGGGATCAATTTCATAATATCCCTTAATTGGGGCATCTAAGAGCCCATCGGGAGGAGAATATTTATCAACTGTTAAAGGGTTAGTGGGTGTTGCCGTTCCAATCCCCAACCTGTTATTCGTGTCATTCCAAAAGAGATTATTATTATCTTGAGCCAGAACTCCAGAGGTGCCAGTAAAAAGAATTGATCCCGCTGTTGCTGAGGTAATCGAGCGGCCAATTGCCATTCCTGAAAACAAGGGAATAACCACAACCTTATCAACAGCTAGTACGGGGGAAGAAATCACCAGATAACACGTCGAAAGTAAAAGTGTAGAAAAGAATTTGCTTATCATTTTTCTTAGTTATTAACGTTTAGAGTTTCAAGCTGAAGTAGATGGCTTTTAATACCTTTAAAGGAAACTTGAGTAATCATTATTTTGGTGAAAATTCCAGTAGAATGTTCGAAAAAATAATGATTATTTCTTCTTAAATTTTGTCATAAATTTTTTATCAATCCAGTCCTTGATCCAAAAGGCCAGGGTCCCTGCAAAGATCAGCCATTTTTTACGTAATACCCCTTGTCCATTCCCTAGATTGAAGATCAGAAGATAGTCCTTGCCGGGATCAAAGGGGACGAGCTCCTCACCTTGGAGATAGGCCTTGAGGTTATGAAAGAGGATGGGATTTTCCCTTACCGCATAGACGCCCACCTTGGCCAGGGGTTGCGGCTCAAAGGATATGCAGTCGCCGCCGCCGAATATCTCGGGATGCTCAGGGTTTTGCAGGTAGTGATTCACCAGCAGGCCGCCGTCCGGGCCGGTGGTGATCCCTGCCTGACGAAAAAAGGAAGAGGGGTGAACCCCGGTTGCCAGGATAATAAAATCGGCATGCTCGTTGATTCCGCAAGCAAAGATGAGGGTGTTGTCTTTGATGGTCTTCAGATAGCCATATTCATGGATGATGACCCCATTCTTCTCCAGCAGCTCTTGACTTCTACGGCGAACATTTTCCGGAAACCTGGTCATGAAACTGCGACCGGCAAAAAGGGAGACCTTTACTTTGTGTCCGCTGGCGTTGACAAGCTGGCGGACATTTCCCGCGACCTCTGCTCCGGCTGGACCGCCCCCAATAACGGCAATAGCCACGGATTGCCGCATTGCTTTTTCCTGGATCTGCTGGCGGGCCTCATACAGGCGTTCGATGGGCTTTACGGTATAGATGGTGGAGGTATTGCCAATGATATCCGGGAGATCGATGCTGCTGCCGGTATTGAAGGAGACCACGTCGTAGTCGACGATGCGGCCGGATGCCAGATGCAGCCGCCGGGCGACAGGATCAACAGCTGTTATGGAATCGCGGATAAAGGTGCCGCCCTGTTCTTCCACGGTCTGCCTGGTGGCAAAGCGAATATCGTCGGGTTCGTAGGTCGCGCCCAGCATACCGGGGCCCATGCCGGAATAGTAATGATAATCTGAAGGGCCGATGACGGTTACTGTGTGTCCGAGATCTCTCAACAGTTTGATATTGGCCAAAGTAACCATGTGGGCATGTCCGCCGCCTGCCAGAACCAGATGCTTTCCCATATTGGTACCTCCTCTTGGGTTTTTCTTTAAACAGCTGTTTCAGCTGATTGCTCTTGTGACAATGTCCCGGTCAAAATAGTTTATTGCCATGCCGGCATCGACCACCAGGGTCTGGGCGGTAATGCCGGAGGAGCGTTCCGAGAGAAGAAAGACAGCGGTATCTGCAGCCTCTTGGGTGGTCAGCGCTTTTTTTCTCAGAGTTGCTTTTTCCGCATAGAGATAACTGTCCACATAGCCGGGAATCCCAGCGGAGGCTGAGGTCTTCAGCAGACCCGGGGCAATGGCGTTGAAGCGGACGTTGGAAAAGGCGGAGAAGCTTTTGGCCAGAAAGCAGATGGATGAGTCCAGGGCTGCCTTGATCGGTGCCATATAGCCATAGTTTTCTGCCGCCATCCTGGTGGTTGAGATGGAGATGGTGACCACTGACCCATTGCTATCCAGCAGTCCCTGAAAATGGTTGCAGATGGAAATCAGGGAAAAACAGGAGATGTCCATGGCCTGGAGAAAATCCTTTTTCAAGGTGGCATGAAAGGGCTGCAGGCCCTCAGAGTAATTGGCAAAGGCAATGGAGTGAACCAGGCCGTGAATGCGTCCGCCGCTCTCCGCCTGAATCTCCACGGCAATCTCATCGCGGACCCGGGCAATATTGGCCTCATCTTCAACGTCGCAGATAAAAACCGGGCATCCGGGAAAGAGGCTGGCCGCTGTTTCCTGACGGGCCTGGGAGCGGACCACATGGATCACCCGTGCTCCTTGGGCAATCAGGGTCTTGCCAATGGTACAGGCAATGGACTTTTTATTGGCCAGCCCGAAAAGAATAAAAGTTTTATCAGTGAGATTAAGAAAATCCATGGTCAAGTCCTGTGGAAGCGGTTATTTTTGCGAGACCATGAAAGATGGTCTCTTGCTTGAAAGCTCCTTAACCAGAATACCCTTTTTTACATCGTTGTTTCAATGATTGAATTCCCTTCACACAGTATATCTCCTATTGGCATCATTCATTCCTGTTATCCGGAAAAATTCGGTATCCCACGGCAGCCGGGTCTGGTCAAAAGCAGCAGCGGTCGTCTTGAGTTGTTGCCGCCTTGTAACCGCGAAGAGATGGTCAAGGGGCTGAAGGCCTTTTCGCATATCTGGATCCAGTTTCTGTTCCATGAGGCGGTGGTGGACGGCTGGCGTCCGACGGTTCGGCCTCCCTGGCTGGGGGGACAAAAGCGGGTAGGGGTTTTTGCCAGCCGCAGTCCCCATCGCCCGAATTATCTGGGGCTTTCGGTGGTCCGGCTCACGGGGATATGTCAAGATAAGCAAGGGTTATTTCTAGAGATTGCGGAGCTCGATCTGCTCGATCAGACGCCTGTTGTTGATATCAAGCCGTATGTTCCCTACAGTGACAGCATTGTTGGTGCCAGTGGCGGCTTCATTCCGCCTCCTGAATCAGTGGAACGGGATGTTGTCTTTTCCGAGGAGGCAGCGAGATTTTGCAGCGACTATGAACAGCGTACAGGCCGCCGCCTCAGATCCTTGATCAGTGAGACCCTGGAGCAGGATCCCCGGCCGGCAAGTCAGCGCCGGCAGATGCGCGAATACGGGATGGCTCTCTGGGATGTGAATGTACGCTGGCAGGCCATGGGGGAGCGTTTTCTGGTGCTGATGATCACGGAAAAATGAGAGAGGGAAAGGAAAGAACCCTTACGGGCGGACAAATTCATTGAGTTTGCAGTAGACCCTACCGCCAATGTCGTAGCTCTTGGTGAGCATGTTGTACTCGAGGCTGCCGCCTTTAATGGATACGTCCTTGCCGATGAGTCTGGTGGGTCCGGGGCACTTGGCTATTTTGCTCTTGTCGTTATAGTGGAGGAGCTCGGTGTAGATCTCGTATTTGTCCTTGGGCTTTTTGATGACCACATGGTCAATGAGAGTGAGCAGGCTGGATGTCTTGTCAAAGACACCCTGTCGGGCGGTGATGTGAGTTTGTTCTCCCTGCTCGCTGGTGACGGTGGCGTTGATAGCCTCCATCTTGAATTCATCGGTTGTCTTGCCTGTCATGGCCCGTTTGGCAACGATGTCAAGGGTTGTCAGTCCATTGTGGCTCTGGATGATATGAACGGTATTCATGGTAAAGTCATGGGCATTTTGCCGATTCTGGACCAAGGCCGGGTCGTAGCCGCCACGGGGAGCGAGAAAGGCGGTCAGTGGTATCCGCCACAAAGGGAAGGTGAGCAGCAGGGCAAGGGGAACCAGCCAGATAAAGTTTCTGCTGTTAATGTTCATACTCATCGACTCATATAGCTTTGCAGAAGTTGCCGATACTGACCTTTGGCCTCAAGAATCAGATTGCAGATCTCCCGGACTGCGCCATGGCCGCCAGATTGTTCGGTGGTATAGTGTACGGCTTCCTGGATTTCTGGTACAGCATTGGCAGGGGCAGCGCTGAATCCTGCCCGGGTGAGGAGAACAAGATCCAGCCAGTCGTCGCCCATATAGGCAATTTCAAAGGGCTTGCAGCCTGATTGTTTAAGGATTTCTTTGTAGGCCTCCACTTTGTTACCGACCCCCTGATAGACATAGTGCATCTTCAGGTTGGCGCAACGCTTGGCCACGGCCTCGGAGCTGCGGGCCGTAATTACACCCAGCTCCAAGCCTGCCTCCTGCAGGAGGCGCAGGCCAAAACCATCCTGGGTATTGAAGGCCTTCGATTCCTGCCCCTCATGGGAATAGATGAGACTGCCATCGGTGAGCACGCCGTCCACATCGAGGAGCAGAATACGGATGGGTTTGGCCTTGGAAAGCGCTGCCTGCCAGGCCGCACTGCGGATGGGGCTGGCTGGTTGATTTCTGGCCATGGCACGGTAGCCTTCGAGGACCTCGCAGTCTGAGGGGTACTGGCCGGGATTTGTGGGGATGCAGGAGTCAGGGCACATGGGATTCAGGGGGTTGATTGATAAAATTATCTTCTTTAAGCTAATGATATTGTATGGAGTTATTGTGGCTTGCTCAGGATCGCCGGAATAAAGAGGCTCCAGGAGGGGGCGAATTTTGCCTTAAGGCTGACACCAGAAAAGGCAGCATAGCCATTAATCGAGATATACCAATTGCCCGCCTGCGGAGTGTTTATGAAGACATTTTCTTTGTTTCCAGTAAGATAGGGCCTGTAATCCCAGTCGATTAGGGTGGGCTTGGAATCGTAGCGGACATAGAGGTCGGCATCTCCGCTGCCTCCCCATATTTGAACTGTTAGAGAGCGTATACCAGTGGGGACAGTGATATAATAATCGAGCATGTCATCTTGCGCGCCGGAGAGATTGCTTACGGTGACACCATTATGTAATGCAATAGCATCTGGTGTGTAATTTGCACTTACCGTTTTGTTTGTGGTCATTGAAACGGTGCAATCTGTGCTGGCTGTGGAGTCACACCCGCTCCAGTTATTAAAGGTTGCACTGCCGGAGGTAGATGGTGCTGTCAGTGTGATGCTTGTGTCTGGGGCAATACCGCTTTCGCTGTAATTAGTCGTTCCTGAGTAGAGTACGGGATTGCCGGTAATGGCAACGCTGGATGCACCAGAGGAGTTTACGTTGAGGGTGTAGGATGGTGTAGTCATGAAATTTGCAGCCTCTAATACATTAATCCTCTTTTTTGTTGTCGAAGTACACTTACTGTCCGTAACAGATAAGCCAGTAGACTGGAAGCTGTTAAGAATTTCTGTCACGGTAGTTGTAGGATTTTGTTGCTTGAGTAACGCCCATGCGCCAGTCACATGGGGTGTTGCCATAGAGGTACCATTCCAGCTAGCATAACTGCTGCTAGGGATTGAGGAATTGATCGTTGAGCCAGGGGCAAGAAGACTTATAAAAGCCGCGCTGTTTGAATATGAGGCAACTGCATCAGTATCGGTAGTGGCTCCTACGCTGATTGCAGACGATATACAGGCAGGGGCACTGATATAGCCACAATAACCATTGTTGCCTGAGGCAATAATGGTGGCAATGCCTGCAGCTCGTAGATTATCAATGCTTGCTTTCAGAGAGTTCGTGTCACAAGAACTGCTATATTGACCACCGCCAAGACTCATATTTACAGATGCAATAGTATAGGTGTCTCTTAATGCATAAATTCGTTCCAGTCCCTTCATCTGATCGGTGGTATATGATAATGCACATGGTGATTTTCCAACACCACACAGAGCCTCGCTGTCGAATCGTGAAAAAACCTGCACTGCTATGATATCAGCCTCCGGAGCAACTCCAGGGCCGGGAGACCCGCTGATAGATTGCCTGCCTCCAGCAATGCCTGCCACGTGGGTGCCGTGATCGCACTCCCCTGTCGGGCAGGTGCCACCATACGGCATAGCAGAGTCAACGGCGGTGGATTCCGTCACGCCCGCAGGGCAGATTGTTGTACTGCTATATGGCAAATAATTTGTTGAATAGCAGGCCTCTGAAACCACACTTCCGGAGAGGAACGGATGGGTTTTGTCAACGCCAGTATCCAACACCGCGATGGTGATCCCGGTGCCTTTAATATTGGAAGAGTGTAACGTCGAAGCCCCTATGCGGGGAACACTCAGATCAAGAGTTGGAGCGCTCAGGGTATCCTCTTGAACCTGTTGAACATCTGGAGATGCAAGGAGGGCATCCAAGGCTGCACTGTCAACTGTCATTGAGAGATAAGGCGTATATCTAAACTTGTAACTATTCAGTATCTTATGTCCTGCCAAACCCCTTAGCACAGACTCTTGCGCAGAAGCGATTTGACTCATCTGCGCACGTGCCGGAGAGGATACGGTATCTGCCATGGGCTGAAATGGTTGCGTTGTTTTAACCCTGACAATAATCCTGACAGATCCATCCTGGTTAGCCTTTGCTGCAAGTGTTTTATTCTCAGGGCTATTTTTTTTCTCAGCAAGAGTATTGCTGAAGGCATAACCATCAGACGATACGATTGGTGACAAGAAAGCTGTTAAAAGCAACAGGCCCAATATCGCAGGCTGCATACCGTTCTGCTTTATTTTTTGGAGGAAGGTTGGCGAGAACTTCATGGCGTAATCTCCAGTTTTTCTGTGATCCTGCCTTGTTCTATTTTTCCCGCAGAATCGGCTGGGGAATTAAAAAGCAGAGGACTGAAGACCTAAAATGCCTGACATACCTGGCGAATCTGCACCAGTTGGGTCAGGATTTCTTCAATCTGATCAAGGGCTATGGAGTTGGGTCCGTCACAGAGGGCCTTGTCCGGATCTGGATGGACCTCCATAAAGAGGCCGTCGATACCGGCGGCAACTGCGGCCCGGCTGAGGGGAGCGATGAACTCTCTCTGGCCGCCGGAAGAGGTGCCGGCACCTCCTGGTAGTTGTACCGAGTGGGTGGCATCGTAGATTACCGGGCAGTTGAAGGAGCGCATGATGGGCAGTGCGCGCATATCGACCACCAGATTATTGTAGCCAAAGCTTGCGCCCCGCTCAACCAGCATGACCTTTTTGCCGCCTGCTGCCCGGATCTTGTTCACGCCATGTTCCATATCCCAGGGGGAAACAAACTGTCCCTTTTTCAGGTTAATGGGTCGGCCTGTGCGGGCCACGGCGGTGAGGAGATCGGTCTGTCGGCAGAGAAAGGCCGGGATCTGGATGATGTCCAGAACCTCGGCGGCTGCCTCTACCTGGGATGTTTCGTGGACATCGGAGATCACGGGCACCTGCAGTTCTTCTTTGATGCGGGAGAGAATGGCCAGCCCTTCTTTCAGGCCGGGACCGCGGTAAGAGGAGAGGGAGGTGCGGTTGGCCTTGTCAAAGGAGGCCTTGAAGACATAGGAGAGTCCGAGGCGACCACAGATCTCCTGCATGGTGCCTGCCACGCTGCGGGCCATCTCTTCCGATTCAAGGGCGCAGGGACCGGCAATGAGCAGCAGGGGCTGGCCGGAACCGACCTGAATCAGGCCGCCACCCGGGGTGCCAATGGCGACCGGAGAGACGTTTTGGGCTGTCATTGGCCCTTATGCTTGATGGCCGCAGCGATAAAGTCACGGAACAGGGGATGTGGACGCATCGGTTTGGACTTGAATTCCGGATGAAACTGGCAGCCGAGAAACCAGGGATGGTCTTCCAGTTCAACAATCTCCACCAGATTATTGTCTGGAGACGTCCCGGAGATTACAAGACCTTTTTCTTCCAGCCGCTGGCGGTAGTCGTTGTTGAACTCATAGCGGTGGCGATGCCGCTCCGATATTTCTTCCATACCATAGGCGGCCCGAGCCAGGGTCCCTTCCCGCAAAATGCACGGATAGGCGCCAAGGCGCAAGGTGCCTCCCATCTCTGATTTTTCGTCACGTACCTGCATCTTGCCGGTGCGGTAGTCAAACCATTCCTTGATGAGGTAAATAACCGGATCAGGAGTGGTGAGATCAAGTTCTGTGGAATCAGCCTTGGGCAATCCGGCCATATTGCGGGCATATTCAATAACTGCCAGTTGCATCCCCAGGCAGATGCCGAAGAAGGGGATCTTCTGTTCACGGGCATGGGTGATTGCCTTGATCTTGCCGGCCACTCCTCGTTGTCCAAAACCGCCGGGAACGAGAATTCCATGGCATCCGGCCAGCAGATCAGCTGGATCCTCTCCTTCCAGATCCTCGGCGTTGATATAGCGCAGTTCGACCTTGGCATCATTGGCCAGTCCGCCATGCATCAGGGACTCATGCAGGCTTTTGTAGGATTCGGTCAGGTCAACATATTTGCCGGGGATAGCAATGGTGACGGTCTGTTTGGGGTTTTTGATCTTCTTGACCAGATCTTCCCAGGGTTTGATATTGGGCTTGCCGGTCCAGATATTGAGCAGCTCGAGGATTTTGGTATCCAGACCTTCTTTGTGCAGGTAGAGCGGCACTTCGTAAATGGATTCGACGTCAATGCCGGTGATCACAGCGTCTTTGGGCAGGCTGCAGAAAAGTCCGATCTTGGCCTTCAGTTCTTCGCTCAGTGGGGCTTCGGTACGGCAGACGAGGATGTCGGGTTGGATGCCATCGGCACGCAGTTCGCGCACAGAGTGTTGGGTGGGCTTGGTCTTGACCTCGCCTGCGGTCTTGATATAGGGCACGTAGGTGAGGTGGATATACAGGGTGTTTTCCCGACCCAGATCGCCGCGCAACTGCCTGATGGCCTCAATAAAGGGAAGTCCTTCGATGTCGCCGACGGTGCCGCCGATCTCAATGATCGCCACATCGACGCTGCCGTCAAGCTGGAGGATGGCCTCCTTGATCTCGTTGGTAATATGGGGGATGACCTGGACGGTGCCGCCCAGATATTCGCCGCGTCGTTCCTTGGTGATGACCGAATAGTAGATTCGTCCGGTGGTGTAGTTGTTCTTCTGGGCCATGACCGCATTGGTATAGCGTTCATAGTGACCCATGTCCAGATCGGTTTCGGCCCCGTCGTCGGTGACAAAGACCTCTCCATGCTGAAAGGGGTTCATGGTACCCGGATCAACATTAATATAGGGATCGAGTTTCTGGAAGGTGACCGTCAGGCCCCGGCTTTCAAGGAGTGCGCCGATGGCTGCCGCCGCTAGTCCTTTGCCGAGTGAGGAAAGTACGCCGCCGGTCACGAAAATAAACTTGGTTTGTTTGGTGTTGGTTTTATTTTTCATGAACGTCACTATAGCAATGGGAGGTTATTTTTGGAATAAAAAAGATGGACACGAGAAGACATTTCTTTACTTGTTTTTCTGCCTTGCCGTAACTATCTTGTCCTTTGTTGAGAATGATTCTCAAATAATGATTCCCTGGAGGATGTCATGTCTTTAATTTTTACTTTCCTGGCTGTGTTGTTGGTAGGTGTGGGCTGTGTTACGCCGGTTGTGGCAGAAGAACAGAATGCAGTTGCCATCTTTGGTGGTGGTTGTTTCTGGTGTATGGAGCCGCCTTTTGAGGAATTGGAAGGGGTCTTCGAGGTAACGGCCGGCTATGCTGGCGGCAGCAAGGAGACTGCAGATTATCAGCAGGTAAGCAGCGGCCGGACCGATCATTATGAGGCGGTGAGGGTGATTTATGATCCTGCGAAGATCTCATATCCGCAGTTGCTGGAGGTTTTCTGGCATCAGATTGATCCTACCGATGGTGGTGGCCAGTTTGCTGATCGTGGTTCACAGTATAAAACGGCCATCTTTTATCAGAATGAGGGGCAGAGGGAGCTGGCTGAAAAATCCAAGGCAGATCTTGCGGCCTCAGGTCTTTTCTCCGCCCCCATTGCCACCCGGATCCTGCCGGCAGCCCATTTTTATGAGGCTGAGGAACATCATCAGGATTATTATCGCAAGAATTACAGCCATTATGCAGCCTATAAGGAGGGCTCAGGGAGAAAGGCCTTTCTTGAAAAGGCGTGGCCCCAAAAAGGGCAGCCGCAGAAAAAAGAGTATGTGAAGCCAGCCGATGAAGAACTGCACCGCCGCCTCACCCCCTTGCAGTATGATGTGACCCGGAAGGAGGCCACTGAGCCGGCCTTTCATAATGAATATTGGGATAATAAAGAGCAGGGAATCTATGTGGATGTGGTCTCCGGTGAGCCGCTTTTCAGCTCCAGGGACAAGTTTGATTCAGGAACCGGCTGGCCCAGTTTTACCAGGCCCCTTGAGGCTAAAAATGTGGCGGAGAAAAAGGATCGAGGGTTTTTTACGGTCCGGACCGAGGTGCGCAGTGTCCATGGAGACTCGCATCTGGGACATGTCTTTGACGATGGTCCTTCTCCCACCGGCCTGCGTTATTGTATGAATTCCGCCGCCCTGCGTTTTGTTCCGCAAGCAAAAATGGAAGAAGAGGGGTATGGGGAATATCTCGACAGTTTGTAGCATGTAGCAGTTCGAAGGTAAGAAGGCTTGATGATCTCGTATTGATTGTGGGACATCAGGCCTTTTTTGTTTTGTGACATTGTCTTCAGAATATTCGGAAAACCCATAATTCTGCCAACTCATATCGGAATTTCCTATTTGACTAATAGTTACTTGTCGGCAATATTTCGTCCTTTGATCTTGCTTGTTCGCAGTTTAATAAAAGCTCTCTGAAGAGCTTTTTCTGAGAAAAATAGAGATGAGGGGACAACAATGAATGCGGAGTCGTTTGAGATAAAGGCCTATCCTGAGATGTGGAATGATCTGGGGATGGATGTGGAGCGCTTTGACAAGATGCGGCTGATGCTGGGCGAGATCTATCGTAAGACCTATCTGACCCAGCAGAACCGTCCGGCCAGGATGGCCTATTTTGACGGGATGATCGCCGAGATTCACGGCGGGCGGATCAAGGAACTGCTTGCCGCCAAGGCGGAAGGACGTCCAGTCATCGGCACCTTTTGTGTCTATATCCCGGAAGAGCTTGTTCTGGCGGCAGGCGGGGTCTGTGTCGGGTTATGCGGCGGCTCCCAAGGCTCAGTCCCTGATGCCGAAAAGATCCTGCCCCGCAACATCTGCCCCATGGTCAAGTCTGCCTTTGGTTTCAAGGCCGGCCGAATCTGCCCCTATTTTCAGGCGGTTGATTTTGTCTATGGGGAGACCACCTGTGATGCCAAGAAGAAGACCTGGGAGATCCTTGACACCATGGTTCCCACCTATGTCATGGAGATACCGCAGATGAAAAAACAGTCTGACCGGGAGATGTGGTTCCACGAGGTGAAGGAGTTCAAGGCCAAGGTGGAGGAGGTTGCAGGCAAGGAGGTGACGGTAGAGGGTTTGAATCTGGCTGTCAAGGTGATGAACAATAAGCGCCGGGCCCTCCAACGTCTTAATACCCTGCGTCACACTCAACCGACCCCGATTTCGGGTAAGGACGTGCTGCTGGTGGAGCAGATTGCCTTTTATGACGAGCCGGTGCGTTTTGCCTCCCGGGTCAATGAGTTATGCGATGAACTGGAGAAGCGGATCGCGGCCGGTGAGGCGGTTCC
This sequence comes from Pseudomonadota bacterium, assembly GCA_018821985.1. Taxonomy (GTDB): domain Bacteria; phylum Desulfobacterota; class Desulfobulbia; order Desulfobulbales; family Desulfocapsaceae; genus UBA2270. The sequence goes on along the minus strand of JAHJKP010000008.1, from coordinate 20,232 downwards.
GAGCAAAGATGCGGTCAGGATCATGGTGGCCGGGGTACCCATGGCCTTGCCCAACTGGAAGCTGCATCATCTGGTGGAAGGGGCCGGGGCGGTTATCGTCAATGAGGAGAGCTGTATCGGCACCCGGTATTACAAGGATCTGATGGCGGAGGATTGTAAGGACATGGAGGCCATTCTCACTGATCTGACCAGGAGGTATATGAATATCGATTGCTCCTGCTTCACCCCCAATGACGAACGGATTGATCAGGTGCTCAAGGAGTTCCGTGAATCTCAAGCCGATGGCATCATCCACTATTCGCTGCAGTTCTGTCATACCTATAATGTGGAAGAGATCCGCATCCGTGAGGCCTGTGCCAGGGAAGGGATTCCTTATATGTTTATCGAATCGGATTACTCGCCTGAAGATGTGGGGCAGATCCAGACCCGGGTTGAGGCCTTTCTTGAGCAGATCCGTGGCTAAAACCCAAGAAGCAGAGAAAAAGATCTTTGTCGGAGTTGATCTGGGGTCGCGGGCCATCAAGGTTGCCGCCTGGCAGGGGGGCAAGCTGGTTGATTTCAAGATCAGGGAAAGTGGTTTTGAACCACACCGGCAGGTGCAGGAGATGATTCAGGAGTATGATCCCTGTACGGTGATGGCAACCGGCTATGGCCGTCATCTGGTGAAGGAGTATTTTGCCTATGAGGTGATTACCGAGATCAAGGCCCATGCCCTTGGGGTTCATACCCTCCTGCCAGCAGCAACGACGGTTGTTGATATTGGCGGCCAGGATTCCAAGGTGATCTCCCTCAATGCCAAGGGGCAGGTGGTTAATTTCCAGATGAACGATAAGTGTGCCGCTGGGACCGGGCGCTTTCTGGAGATTATGGCCGCTTCCCTGGCCTATCCCCTGAGTGAGTTTGGCCCGGCATCCCTGGAGTCAGATCAGGAGGTGCAGATCAACTCCATGTGTACCGTCTTTGCCGAATCAGAGGTCATCTCCATGAAAAACCGGGGCGTGCCCCGACAACACATCGCCCGGGCGGTGCATGCCTCGGTTGCCGATCGTATTCTCTCCATGCTCAACCGGGTCGGTTATGGCGACACCATCGCCTTTTCCGGCGGTGTGGCCAACAACCCCTGCATTGTCGAGATGGTGCGCCGGAGCCTGGGGGATGTACGGGTGATTGTCCCTGAGAATCCCAGTATCATCGGTGCAATAGGCGCATCCATTGAGGCCGCCAGGCAGCAAGTCAAGGCATGAATCATGGCTGGGCGAGAATCGTCAAAGAAGCGTAGTATCCAAAATTAACAAATGGAGGAAAGTGAGTGAGAAAATTATGGAGTCTTGTAGTAACGGTTGCCTTTCTGCTGCTGCCGTTATGTGTCTGGGCCGGCAATGAGAGTAGTGGAACAATTACCATGGAATTTGATCTTTCCGGGCATGATAGCAATGAAGAAGCGCAGCTCTGGATTCCTTATCCCCTCTCGGACCGGGACCAGCTTATCAGCAAAGTGAGCGTTAGCGGCGATTATGCCGAGTCGGCCGTTTACAGTGATCAGGTCTACAGTACCCCGGCCCTTTATGCACGTTGGGACAAGGGAACTGCAAGCCGCAAGCTGACCCTGTCGTTTCATGTCGTGCGCCAGGAGGTGATGCGCCGGGATTTTCCCGCCAAAGAGGCGGCCTGGGAGCCTGCTGATTACGCCATGGACCTTGCTCCGACCAGTCTCGGGCCGATCGATGGTCAGGTGAAGGCGCTGGCCGATCAGATCACCAAGGGTAAAACAACCGTACTGGAAAAAGCCAAGGCGATTTATGACTGGACATGTGAAAATATGTACCGTGATCCAAATACCCGTGGCTGTGGACCCGGTAATGTATGTTTACTTCTGGAAAAACCAGGTGGAAAATGTACCGATATCCATTCCGTTTTTGTTTCCTTGTGCAGGGCCGCCGGTATTCCCGCCCGGGAAGTTTTCGGTATTCGCCAGGGAAAAAAGGCGGAAGAAGATATCACCACGTGGCAGCATTGCTGGGCCGAATTCTACCTGCCAGGATATGACTGGGTTCCGGTGGACCCTGCTGACGTGCGCAAGATGATGCTCGTGGAAAAACTGGAGCTTGGGGATGCGAAAACCAAACATTATCGGGAGTATTTCTGGGGTGGTTGGGATCAATACCGGGTGAAGCTGGCCATGGGCCGCGATCTTCGCCTGAATCCGCCGCAGCACGGAGCGCCGTTGAATACCTTCGGTTATCCCTATGCCCAGGTCGGTAGCAAAACCCTTGACTGGCTTGATCCGAAAACCTTTAAGTATACGTTTACTTTTCGTCAGTAAACAAGAATAATCTGCAGCCCTCATTTCCCTTACGTCCTTGTAAAAGAGGGCTGCAGATTCGCTCAAAACTCTTTGTTTTTCAGGAAAATCATTGCCGGCTGGCCAATCAGTCTTTCCAGCGGCTGGATGTCGTAGCTGCCTTTGCGCAGAGAGGAAAAAAGGGTGTTCAGCTCATTTGTCCAGTAGGTTGTCATTGCTTCTTTTTCCGGAGCGATGTCATGCAGGAGGAGGATGTCTCCTGGTTTGAGTTTATGCAGGACGCGCCGGGCCAGATTTGTGATCTTCTTGTTTCCCTGATCAAAAATCCGGCAGCTGAAGGTGACGGTTACCAGATTTTCATCGAGAAGTACCTGTTTCAGGCGTGAATTGCTTATCCCGGCCGGAGGGCGGAAAACAAGGGTTTGAATTCCTGATTGTTTTAAAACTTCCTGGGTTTGATGAATATCCTGCTGTAATCTCTTCCGGCTTCTCAGCATCAGCAGATTGTCATGCTGCCAGGAATGATTGCCGATGCTGTGCCCCTGGACAAGAATGTCGGCAATCAGATCTGGATGTCGGGCTGCCTTCTCACCGACCACAAAGAAGGTGGCTTTGAGCTGATATCGGGCCAGTAGTTCGAGCACTATTGGTGTGGAAGAGGGAGAGGGGCCGTCATCAAAGGTGAGGGCTACTCCTTTGCTGCCGGTGACGCTTCGGCTGATTATGGGGAGGAAGAAGCCGATCTGCGGGAAAAACGGTGCTGCAAAGCAGAGTATCAGAAAGAGGAACAGGGGAAGCGTGGCGAGCCAGGGATCGAAAAAAAAGAGCAGGGCGGCAAGCAGAAAGGCAGTAAATCCGATTTTTTCTGCTGGCGAAAGAGAGCCTTTCTGTTCTCTATTTGTCGGTAGTTTCATCTTTTCCAGCTCGACCGATCAGCCAGACCAGTTCACTATTTCTTGGTGATACCATGTTCGTTTCAATATGAAAACCGGCATTGGTCATGAGTCCAGCCATCCTTTCCGGCGAACGGTACCAGGGCTTGCCTCCTGAAAACTTGACCCTGTAATCTTCAAGCAGCCAGGATCTGGACCGAGAAGCCTCCAGCTGAATGGCATAACGTATCACCACTATGCCCCCTGGCGCAAGGGCCTGCAAGCAGTTGGTAAAAAGAGTCGTCATTGTTTCGTCATCCAGATAATGGAGCATGTCCAGCAGCAGCACAAGATCAGCTGGCCTGGCAAGAGCAGGCAGGTTGGGCGCGCCATCCTCGACGATTGTTCCTCTCTCTCCCATGGCCATGGCTGCCACTCTTACTCGTTCCGGATCGGGATCCATAGCAATGATGTTTGCCTGTGGAAAATATTCCAGACACCAACAGCCGGGAACCCCGTAGCCGCAGCCGATATCAAGGATCATCTTGATATCGGCTTTATATCCTGCCAGAAGTGCTGCCAGATCGTTAAACATGGGGTCGGATTTCAGCTTGAAACGGGCAAACATCTTTGGATAGGCCTCCATGAGACGATAGCGGCCCAGAATGAGCTGGGAAAGGGATTGTTCCGTAGCTGGTTGCTTTTTATCGGAAAAAAAGGCCTGCAACAGGGGCGGCAGAAGGAGAAAGGCGCCGAGCAGTGAATAACCGATGCCCAGCAAGGAAGTGATCCCAATACTGCGCAACAGGGAATGTTCGGCAAGGCAGAGGACGCCAAAGCCGATGAGAGTGGATGTTGCTGCCATAAAAACTGCCATGCGTACCAGTTGGAATGCAGGGTGGTCGGGATTTCGGTATCGCTGGTGGGCCTTGACAAAGAAAATGGAGTAGTCGATGCCCATCCCCAGGATAATAATTGAGAGCATCAGACTGGGGATGTCCAGCGGATGGCCAATCAGTTTCATGGTTCCCAAGGTGCAGATATAGGAAAAGAGAGGGGGGAGCAGGGTAATGAGTGTCAGCTGCCAGCTCAGAAAAAAGAGAAAGAGCAAGACCGCAATGCTTACGGCAATGATCCCTAATATTGTGGCAAAGGTGGTAAAGAGAATATTTGCCAGCTGTGCAGAAAAGAAGGGGCTGTCAAAAATCTTGGCATCTTGACCATAACGATCAATAAAGTTTTGGCTGTTATATCTTGCCCCCGGAGAAAGAGTGATAAACTGGACCAGACTGCCCTCCTTTTCCGATATGCCCATCAACTGATAATAACGGGAAGGAATAAGAAAGGCGGTGGCTTGTAATGGTGCCTGCAACAACCCCAGAAACTGATCAAAGGCATGCGGGGCAAAGCCCAGGGCAGCTCCGCTTGTCTCCATCTCTTTTTGCAGTTTCGCTATCTTTTCCCGGTTCCAGAACTGCTTCCAGGCAGTCAGGTTGTCCCTGGTCCTCAGGGTGCCTGGAAATATCATTGATGGAACAAAAGCGGATTGGAGAATATCCGCCTTTTTATCGGCATTGATTTTCTGGAGGATGAGATCCAACTTCTGTTGGATCTCATCTATTGAGCCCCCTTTAACCATCAAGAAAATCCTCTTACCCATATTTCCCCAGACGGTTGCAAACATCTGGTCGGCTGCCAGGGTCTCGCTGCTCACCGTATTCATACTTTCCAGGCTGACATTAAATTGGGGATGAGCGAAAAAGAGCAAGACAAGTGCCAGGGCAACAGCGAATCCGGCCCCGATAGGTCCAGTACGATAGAGCCTGTCCACCAATCCCTGCAGAGGGAGGCTCCGTTCTTTGGCCGGGGGAAGGGAAGGAATGAGACGGGGAAAGATGGAGTGGACAAAAAGAAAGGAAAAAAGGACCCCCAGGGCCGTGAACTGGCCTAATTGAACAAAAATGGGAAAGCCGCTGAAACTAAGAATAAGAAAAGCACCTATGGTGGTGAGGACAGTCAGTATGCCCACCGCATAGACTTCCCGTGATGCCTCTTTACCCTTGGTCTCTTGCGGACGATCAAGAAAGAGCAGGTAGGCGATACCATGGTCGACGGTGATGGAGATAATGGCGCCGCCAAAGCCTAGGACCATGATGGAGATGGAAGGATGAAACAGAGAAAAGACAAACAGGGCAGCCGCAGTACCGGCAAAGGCGGGCAGCAGGGAAAAGAGACCGAGCAGGGGCCTGGGAAAGGCAAAAAAGAGAAGCAGTCCAATGCCCGCGGTTGAGAGCAGGAGGGCCAATTGGACGTCGTGGCGGATGATGCGTTCATTGTCCAGTGCGGCCCGATAGGCCCCCACTGGCGTGAGGGTGACGTTGATCCCCCCGGGAGTATATTTATGGTCGAGATCTTCTGTGATCGTGGCAAGTAATGCTGAGATCTGTTGAGCTGAAGCCGTGTCCGTGCCGGCAGTTCTGGGCCGTGCGGTCACCAGGAGGTGGCGGTTATCTGCCGAAAGAAGGTGGCCTTTATAGATCCTTGATTCGGTGGAGGGCGCCAGCAGGGCTATTTTGGCCATGACCGGTTCCATGAGACCCAGGGGGTCTGCTGCCATAAATGTGGACTGGCCAATGCCTTCAAGACTGCTCAGCTTCAGCAGGAGTTCATTCAGGCGCTGCTGGATGAAGTCTTTTCCCAACCGGGGGGTGATCTCTTGCTCAAGTTCCTCTTGGGAGAACATGATCGGCAGGTTGGTGACAATATGGAGGGCAAGATCTGGGAGCAGTTTACTGACTTCATTTATGCCCACTTCTGCAAAGAGGCCGCTTGCCCGGAGCTTCTGTTCAACGAGCTCTCCACATTCTATCAGAATGTTTGGATCATCCCTGTCGAGCGTGATGTCCACTGCAATCTGGTCGTGAATGGGATGATTGGTAAATATTTCCAGGGCATCGCTGATCACACTTTGATCAGACGGCAGAGAGCGGACGACATCGGTATCGATATCCAGGCGAAGGATACCTATGGCAGCCGTGCCGATGATCAGGATGAAAACAACGGCAATCAGAGGGTAGTTGAATGATTTAAGCATGGTTACAGGTCTGTTGCCCTGCCCGTCATATCATGAGGAACAGCGTCAGGGCCATGAAAAAAAGAAGGTGAAGAGAGATAATCAGTTGTTTGTGGCGTTGAAAAGCTTCATTTGTCTTCTGGATAAATGGCAGGCCGCCGAAAAATCTCCGCATCTTGTCAAGAACAATGGTCTGGTTATCGGTGCTGGCCCGGCCTTGAAAAGCAATCATGGGATAGAGGGCAAAAAAATCCTGACAGTGGCTGCGCAGGAGGTTATCAAATGGAATGCCATCCCAAGGCTCCTGAACGAGCGCCTCCGCAAAGGGACGGTTGAGCGCATAGGCATGGGCCAGACAGCGGTACTCTATTTTCACCACCACTCGTTCAGCTGTCCTGGTCATCTTGCTGCTGAGAGCTCCCAGGAAAAAACCATTCCAGGCAGGCAGATTTTGCAGGAAAATATTTGCCTGCTGTAAGGCTTGGGCGTTAAAATCTTGAAAAAAAATATCATCTTCAAAGATCAGGATATGGCGTGCCCCGGCTTGTAAGCCTTTGTGCAGACAATGCATATGGGATTGGAAGATCCCTTTTTCCTGATTGTCAGGATGTTTTGTGACCAGCTCAAACTCCACCCGCTCCAGCAGACCAACAGCGGCAAACTGCTTTTTTGCTTCCGTTCGTCTATCCAGGCGTTTGTCTATTGAGATACAATAGATTTTGTCAAAAAAAAGCCAAGGATCAGCAAGTGGTGCCATGTCTTACCCGTGTAAAAGAGTTGGCGGAGGAAAGCTTTGTGGTGTAAAAAGACAACAGGAGACAGTCTCTGTTGATGGTAAACGAAAGTCATGTAAGAGATCCATGGATAAGATGATATCCTTTTTCAGAAAACTTGTGGTAACGATTGCCGGTACCGATTTTGTCCGTGCCGCCATCGAAGAACAGGCAGACTTGTCGGATTTCAAGGAAAAGCCATCCTTGAAGATCATTGCCGGAGTTTTCTTAATCTGCATAAGCTTTCCCCTTGGTTGGCCAGCGGTTGCCGCATGTGGCATTGCCGCTGCGAAACTGAATGAACCCTTGATTGCTGTGATTGGGGGGCCTTTGGTTTATGGCTTTTCGCATCTGGTGTTTCTTCTGGGGATGTATTTTTCCGGTGCCAAGTACTCGGTAATTTTCTTGCGCTGGTTCAGCAGAGTCACTGTCGAAAAATTGCTTTCCCTGGTTTCTCCCGAATTATCCTGAGACCAGGATTCGGTCTCTTTTGATCCAGTCCTGGGGTTTGATCTGACCGCCGCTGACATCCCGCATCTGTAATCCTTTCACTGTTTCACAGGGCTTTCCTGCTGCATCAAAAATAGAAAGGTCAAAAACAAGTTCATCGCTGTCTTGGCTCACAAGAACCACTGTGGTGCTGTATTGTGCTCCTGCTCTGGTCGGCCTGTGGATTATCCGTTCGGCAAAACCCACCGGAAAGGGAACGAAATCGGTAATAGTCTGGCCAAAAACGCAGGCGGCATGCATGGCTCCATCAAGGGGAAAGGGTGAACCAAGCTCTTTTACCATATCTCGTCCCTGCGGGAGATTGGGTGCCTGCAGGGTGCCCCAGGCTGCGAGATTTGAGAGGTGGAGATGCCCCGTCAAGGTGTGGTAAGATGGGCCAAAGGGGACGAGTTCCTCATAAATGCGCTTTGCTGCCACGGAGCCGGTTGGTTGGGTGGATAAAAGCTGGTTAATAGGCATCGTCTTATCACTCTTTTGCGGACGATTCGAAAATGTTATCCGGGCATGTTCTTTGATCCTGGTGACCTTTTTGCAACATGCGCGGCTGAGCAGTTTGACCCCTATCTCCCCCTCGTCTCCTTCATCATACTCCACCAGGGCAGACAACTCTGTTGCCCCTTCAGGGATCTCCAGAAATTTGGAAAATTTGGCATCGTACATTCCCCTGAGAAAAGCATCCGTTCCGCTCTCTTTGACAGCAGCGGCCATGATCTCCATTGTCTCCACTGCCGGCAGAATCACTTTCCCATTAAAACAATGGTCCCTGAACCAGGGCTGGACAGTTATCGTAACAGGCTGTTGGTGGACCATCATTCTCGGGGGAATTGCTGCCAAAGCTTGATTGTCTTGTCATCGATCTCCACGGGAATGCCGTCATTGTTCACCGCACAATGTTTGGTAAAGCCGGTGCAGATAATTTCCCCGTCCTCGGCCCTGGTGATGCAATAATCAAATTGCAGCTTCACCAGTTCCAGCTGTGCCGGCCGGGTGTGAATGAGCATCAGATCATCATAGTAGAGGGGAGTGTAATAATTGAGCTCGGTCTTGATGATGGGATAGATGTAGCCGCTTTCCTCTATCTTTTTGTACGGATAGTTTGCCTCCCGCATGAGTGAGGCCCTGCCGAATTCAAAATACCTGAGATAATTGGCATGATAAACTACCTGGGAGCGATCCGTGTCAACATAGAGGGTTCGCATCTCGCAGCGATGCCATATTTTGTTACTATTTTTATCTCGGACATGGGATGGGTGCTCTGGGAGCAACTCAGGGATAAACCGTTTTGGTCGCATCGTCTTCTCTTATCGTTTTGTTCTGTTAACCATATTCAGGTACATGATTATACCCCTTTAAAGACAATACAGCAGTTGGTGCCGCCAAAACCGAAGGAGTTGGACAGGACATGTTCGTAGCCATGTTTGCGGGTCTGGTTAGGAACAAGATCGAGGTCATCAAAGGCCGGGTCTGGAATGTGGTTCACCGTGGGCAGGAGCAGGGATCTGGACATGGCCTCAATGGACAGGGCTGCTTCGATGGCCGCGGAGGCGCCTAAGCTGTGACCTAGCTGTGATTTATTGGCAGTGATGGGGATGCGTCCAATTCCCTTGCCGAAGACCTCCCGCAGACATTCCACTTCCGTTGCATCGCCGGTTGGGGTTGAGGTGCCGTGGGCATTGATATTGCCAATATCCTGCGGGCTCAATTCTGCATCATCAATGGCGTTCTGCATGGCCAGGATAATGGTTTCCGCATTTGGCCGGGTGAAATGCTTGGCATCAGAGGTCCAGCCGATACCTGCAATCTCCGCCTTTGGCTGCAGACCTAATGTCTTCATCTTCTCTTCTGCGGCCAGAACCAGCACTCCTGCTCCCTCGGAAAGGACAAAACCTTTCCGGTCGAGGCTGAAGGGCCGTGAGGCTTGGCTGGGATCGTCATAGGCTCGATCCTTGGGACCCACTTTGATCGTTGCCAGCATATTGGAAAATCCCTGAATTATTTCCGGTACCAGGCAGGTCTCGACGCCTCCGACCAGGGCGAAATCGCAGTCGCCGTCGCGAATCATGCGGGAGCCGATGGCAATGGCGTGGTTGGCCGAGGCGCAGGCTCCCTGGGGAGAAAAGATCGGCCCGGTGAATCCCAGCAGCATCCCAGCTTTACCGGCCGGTAGATTGGCACAGACATTGGGCAGCAGATAGGGGCTGACCTTTAACGGACCCAGGTTGACATAATGATCCATGGCAATCCGGTAAGAGTCCGTACCGTTCAAGGCCGAACCGATCAGACAGGCGGTTCGTGGCCCTGTCTGACTGTCCATTTCCAGGCCGGCGTGGGCAAGTGCCTGGCGGCACATCTCCATGGTCAAAAAGACATAGGATGCATCCCAGATAGAGGCCTCTTTTCTGGTCACATAGGAGAACTGCGACGGATCCCAGTCAGGAATCTCTCCCACGACATTGCTGCGGCTGTTTGTCTCGCACCTGCTGACCCTTCGGAATCCGGCCTGTCCGGCAGCAGCTGCCTGCCAGGTCTTGCTGAAGGTGTTGCCAAGGGCAGTGGCTGCGCCATAGCCGACAACGAAAACTCTTCTGTTGAGCGGTGCTTTCATAAAACCTTAACCCAGAGGCCTTCTTTTCAATTTACTCGTTTAAATACGGCGCAGCTGTTACAGCCGCCAAAGCCGAACGAGTTTTTCAAAACATACTCCTGAGGGAGTTGTCTTTTTGTATCCGCCACACAGTCGATGTCGATTTCCGGGTCAGCCTGGTAGTTGATGGTGGGGAGGAGTACATCCTCCTGCATACCCTGGATGGCAAAGATGGATTCAAGCACGCTGGATGCACCCATGGCATGCCCGATAAGAGATTTATTGGCCGATACCGGTGGCATCTTGCTACCGAAAAGTTCCCGCAGGGCGTCATATTCGACCTTGTCTCCCACCCGGGTTGAGGCGGCGTGCCCATTGACGGCGGCAATATCCTCAGGAGCAATTCCCGCATCACGTATGGCATCCTGCATACACTTCTTGATGGTTTTACCATAAGGCGCCACAAAATGGTGCGCATCGGAGGTCATGCCCCACCCGGCCAGTTCGGTAGTGAAAGGCAGGCCATGGCTTAGGGCAAATTTCCTGCTGGCCAGGATGACGGCGCCTGCTCCCTCGGAGAGGACAAAACCTCGCCGATTTTGGGAAAATGGGCGGCTGGCGGATTGCGGGGGGCCTTCGTCCTGCCCCTCTTTAGGGCTATAAACGCCGTTCATGGTATAAAAACCGGCGACGATTGGTTCCACCAGAGCAAAATCAACTGCCCCACAGATAACCACATCGGCTCTGTTCTGGGCCAGGAACATGGCGCCGATAAGCATGGAAGTGAGACCGGTGGCACAGGCCGTGATAGTGGAGACAATTGGACCCTGAGCCCCTGTCTGGATGGCGATCTTACCGCCCACCATGTTGATACAGGAGTTGGGATTTGCGTATGGGGCGGGGAGTTTGTTCTCTGACTGCATGCGGCGGTCGGCATGCAGGACCGCATCCAGCCCGCCGATGGCTGAGCTGTAGGTGACCGCCACCCTGGGAGCGAGTTCAGGACTTATCTCAAGTCCGCTCCGTTCCAGGGCGCGGGCCACAGAGAGCATACCGTATTTGAATACCGGAGAACTCCAGCTGGCCTGATGTCTGGCAGAAAGAAAGGGATAGGGGAGTCCGTCAATGTCGGGGAGCTGACCGGCAATGCGAACTGGAAAATCAGGACTGAGGGGAAAACGGGTCAGTGGGCCGATACCGCTTTCCCCCCGAAGAGCACGCTGCCATTGATCCTCCAGATCACTTCCCAGAGCCGAGATGGCGTCATAGCCGATGATGACCGGCTTATTGTCCTCTATGGATGGCACTACCAGGGGATAAACTGATAGAGTTTGGCAAACATCTCGTAGACCTCAATCCAATTTTGCAGATCCTCTGTGCTTCTCATGTGGGCCCGTTTGTTGACCATGACCCAGCTCATGTGGGCCGCGCCATCTTTACAGGTCGAACAATCGCGGGTTTCTGAGGTGCAGCAGCGGTGCACGGTCTTCAGATCCGATGCCCAGCGGATAAAATTGGTGAGACGTTTGGGACGGGGCTCACGTTTGTCTATGAGTTCCGTGACCGAGGGGCACTCCATCCAGCCGAAGGTTCGGTCGAGCATCTGGCCGGTGGTGATAATCTGGTGGTAATATTTGGAGGAGATAACCGTCTTCGGGTAGGCATCCAGCATGGCATCCATCTCTGCCCGTACGTCAATCAGCTCTTCCGGCTTCCAGGAAAAACCGGCAACATCCTCGTCATTGGAGAGCAACTGCATGTGCACCTTCAGGCCGATATCCTCAATTTTTTGAATGATCTTGCCGGTCTTTCCCAGTTGTTTCGGGGTGATGGTATAGAGGTAATAGGCATGCGGATCTCCAGCATAATTGGCGCTGGTGATCTTAAAGGTGTCTTTTCCCCGCAAGGCTTTCTCATCCTCTTCATCCCCCCACAGGGACAGGCCGACCATCATGTCGGGAAAACGGTCTCTGGGCACTTTGATCAGACCGTTGGTGGCACAGAAGGTCGGTAACCGTTTGTAAAAGGCCTCAATGCGGTCCAGGCATAAAGTGGGCTCACCGCCGATGAGGATTGCCAGATTCACCCCCCGATCCATCTCCTTGTCCACGAAGGCATGCCATTTGTTTACGTCATTTTCTTCCGAGGCCCGTTCATGCTCACCGGAGGAGAAGAAGAAGCAGCCCTTGCAGCGGAGATTGCAGCGGTCTGTTACGTCATATATGGAACTACGGATATTGAGCTTTGATATCTGTTTATAACGCTCATACCAGTGATCATCGAGAAGGGAGCTGACTGTTTTCATGGCAGGAAAGAAGATTAGTGTTCCAGAATTAAAGAGTAGGTTGTGATTTGGCTTACTGTCTTATTGTTCCTTTCTCTCCAGCTAAGCGAAGATTCCGGCACTGGCGCGAGTGATACTCTTGCTTCCATGCCCGTCGCGTACCAGAAAAAAAGATTTATATCTTTGGCGGTTCGATCATCTCTTGGCAAAGGTTCGTACTTTTTTCATACCCCCTGACCCAGACCGCCAGATAGGTGTCGACGTAGTCCAGCCAGGCGGAAAAGGTGAGCGGATTGGTTGCATGGCGATACATCCTGGCGGTGACCACGGCACTGCCAGCGGCATAATGCCGGCAGTCATCACAATCGGTATCGGGGACGCAGCAGGCGGCCGCCCGATCCCACTGCAGGTCGGTACGATATTGGCGAAAGGATCTGCCCAGACCAATATCGGTGGAAGGGTTCATCCGCGGGTAGGAGCAGGAAAATAAATCGTGCAGTCCCCGTTCATGGGTATGGGCCACTATATTGTAAGGAGAAAAGAGAACGGTCTGTGGAAATTCGTTCAGCAGTGCGCTCATGGTGGCACGGGTATAGGCCAGGGTATGTGGTGTGTGCCGCAGATGGCCGTTGTATCCAACGGGAGCGGAGAACATATTAAAGGTGATCTGGTGGCCGTTTTCGGCAAGAAGCTCAGTTACTTCCCGGGCCTGGTCAATATTGACCGGGGTGAAGGTGTAGACCCAGACGGCCCTGGGATCATTGCGGTAATTTTCTATCTGCCGCGCCAGCATATCTTTGGCCTTGCGTATTTCAAAGCTGGTTTGATCGTTTCCCCAGACCGAGATGTGAATGCGGTAATCAATTTCCCGAGGTAACACCTTCAGGCCATTACTGGCAATGCATCCTAAGGGGATAACATCATAGCAGGTTTGACATAACTGCGGCACCAAGGATGGCTCGGCACCGGCAAGGACGACAAAGGTTATACCCCGTTCTTTTTCGGTCTCCATGAGCTGTTTCCAGTCTGCAACATGAAGATTCTCTTCGGCAAACTGTTTTTCACCATTGAAGTAATAGCAGCCTTCGCAGCGGATGTTGCAGCGATTGCTCATGTCATAGGTGGATTCACGCAGGAAAAAATATTTGCGCACCTTTTCCCAACGCGCACGGATGGCCGGGTCGGCTATGATCTCCGAAAATTTGTATTCTCTGTTTTCTGCGCCTTGTGTTGCCACTTATTCGTCGTCCGCTAATTTGGTGTTGATATACTCGGCAATAATGCGCACGGTTGTCAACTTGGGGTAGTCATCTTCGTCGATCCTGATCCCGTATTCATCTCGCAGGACCAAGGCAATGGTTGCCAGATCCATGGAGTCAACACCGACCTCGTCAACCAGATCGAGATCAGGGTCGAAGGTCTGGGGGGTAACATCTTCGAGTTTGAGTTCGTTAATGATAATTTCGGCAATACGGATAATTGTCTGACTAATATCTACGTTCATGAATTTTTTTCAATCTCCTCTTTAGGGGCCAGGGTCAGGGTGCCGGAACAGACGGCTTCCTGATCACTGGTAATGCGGAAAGCAAATTGGTTTTTTTTCTTATCGGCAACAGCAAGGATGTCTAACACATCTCCCGGCCGTATGAGTTTTTTAAATTTAATTCTCGTAAGGTTTTGTAAAATAAGGTCCTTCTGCAGGACTTTGGCAATCGTCGCGCTTACCATATGCAGTTGGGCAATACCCGGCAATATGGGGTCATCAGGGAAATGCCCGCAATACCAGGAGGATTGCTGGTCTGTGGTCACCTGTGCTACCACGGCATCGTTGTCATCGAGCTCTGCTGAAAGATATGAATACCACATGGATCATCTACCGATAGCTTCGTTTGCAGAAGCACGATTTCTCGGGGAATTGATCCACCTGTTGCGGCATATTATGGCTCTGGTCACAATCGATCTAGCCTCCAGTAAAATTTCTCAATTGCTTGTAACAGGAAAAGTAAAAAAGTTCAAATATTCTACTCCTATTTCATCTATCTCTCGAGAGGAGAAGATCAGCAAAACAAAGATTTCAAGCTGATCTCCATGTCCTGTGCCTCCTCTTGACTGTGATTACCGAATCGTTTTCCTCAAAACCGTCAAGCTGCTTCAGGCGCTGCTCTGTTTTTGTCGGAACGGATCTTTAGAATCTGCGCTTGCTGCTTATAAAACGAAAGACCATGCAAAAAAGAATAAAACATTTTAATAAGGGGTTTAGGACTCTGGTGGACTGAACGCTGCCTTACAACAAACTATCAGCGGAAATCAGTCACAGGCTAAAAAACTGGACCTTACAGATCGATATTATATCGAGATTGGAGAAAAAAGTGGGAAAATCTTTGGGCAACGTTGCATTTTCTTTGGGACGATACGCAAAGAAAAATGTCTTGAGTATTATAGGTATCATTTGAATTCAGCTGGTGAGAAAATTGCGGGCATACGTGAGAGGAAAGATGAGGCATGAAACGAGTTCCTGAACCAGAACTAATGGTCGGGCCTGAGCAGGCTGAGGCGTATGCAGGGCCTCATCTGGACAGTGCCTATTGGTTATTCGTCCAGTGTTTGCGGAAGTTCTTTCCCGACTTGGTGCCGGAAGGCGCAATTCTTGACCTGGGGTGTGGTCCGGCTGCCATCCCTCTGCGTCTGGCTCGACTTTTCCCCAACTGTGAGATACACGGTGTCGATGGTGCGCCACCGATGCTGGCACATGGCAGGCAAGCCGTGCGGCGAGAAGGCTTGGAGCATCAGGTGCAGCTTATTCATGGTATTCTTCCCAACAAGCTTCTTCTGCCACGCAGCCGTTATGAGATGATCATCTCAAATAGCTTCCTGCACCATCTTGCTGACCCCATGGTTCTGTGGAATGCGCTCCATGCCTATGGCCGACCAAAGGCAGCCATCCTGATCGTTGATCTGGTCAGACCAACAAACGAGGAACAGGCCCGGGTGGTTGTGGATAACTATATGCCGGATGCACCTCTTCAGTTGCGTGACGACATGATGCTTTCCCTGTGTGCTGGATTTACCCTGGACGAGGTCACTTCTCAGCTGGACGAAGCTGGTCTGGCTGAAAATCTCTGTGTGAAGATGGTAAGTCCTTGCCAGTTTGCCGTTTACGGGCAGCTGAACAAAGAACTGTGACGGTCTGTTTTTCGACCCCCGGCTGACCTTGGAAGGTTGCGGTTGAAAAAAAGATTCCTCAATGGTATCCCTTGAAGACGGCAGCCTTTCTTTGTCAGAGACGGGGGCGTCGTCCAGGCTGTTACTCCCTGTAATCAGGCTGAAATGAACTGAGTTTAAGAGGAAGATGAATGAAATTGAGCGTTGCTGCAAATTGGGACCTGGGCTTGCTGGAAGGGTTGAAGAAAATCCCTGAGGTGACTTCGATTTATGCAAAGTTACCCTTTGACATAGTGGGTGGGGGCAGGTCCGGTAGTGTCGTGCCTTCCGTGGACTGGGATTTTGCTGAAGCCTACATTCGGGTGGCTCATGAGCAAGGGTTATCGTTTTGCTACCTCATCAATGCACCCTGTCTCGGGAACCTGGAACAGACTAAAGAGGGCAAAAAAGAAATTCTGGCCTTCATTGAGCAGTTGGTCGCCATAAAGGTCGACAGTGTTTCCATTGCCAATCTGGCCGTAGTAACGCTTGTGCGCCGTCACTTTCCTGATCTGCGAATTAGGGGCAGTGTCTTGAGCTGGCCCACTAATCTTCCGCGACTCAAGTACCAGGAATCCCTTGGCGTTGATCCCCTGATCATCCCCTATAGTGAATTCAATCGTGACTTTACCATGTTGCCAAAGATCCGTTCAGGACTCTCCTGCGGTATGCAGCTCTTTGTCAACGTCTCCTGTATCTACAACTGCCATTATCTGGCTGAACACGCCAGCAGCGTGGGTCATGCATCCCAGGTGCAGAAAGGAATGCCACCGGCACATGCCTTCATCGATTGTTATCTCTGGCAGTGTACACGCAGGCGTCTGCTGCAGCCGGAACTTTTTTTGATGAGCCGTTGGATCCGCCCCGAGGATCTGCATGTATACGAGGCCATGGGCTACGATGAATTTAAAATTATTGATCGGTCACGCTCCACAGCATGGTTGTTACGAGTGACACAGGCTTACGCGGATCGGCAGTACAAGGGTAACCTGTTAGACATCATCTCTCTCGAGATGCTTGGTGATCCGGCTGGTTTCCACACTGATATAGAAGATCAGGTTCGGGAGCGGATGCGGCATTATGGCACGGAAGAACGGCAGCTGATGCTCCGCATGCTTAAATTACGCCGCCGACTTCTGGATTTTGATATCTCTATCGACAATGCGGAGTTGGAGGGATTTCTGCAGGGATTTCAGAAGATCCGCTGCGCAGAGACCTTGTGCGAAGAGTGCCGCTACTGTCACGGTTACGCCAAACGGGCAGTCCGTTTCGACCGTGCTGAGGCCGAGGTGTTGGCAAGGGATATCAGCGGACTCCTCGAGGATTTTTTGACTATGAAAAGCTGAGGGTTGGATAAGCTGTAGTAAGTCAGACTTAATCTGGCATGATTTTGGAGAAAGATCCGAGCTAATCTGACACCTTGTTTATTTGATAATCAGGAATAATTTTAACTTGGCCAGTTAGTCTACCCTTTAACATTGGCAACACGAACCTTCAGTCTCCGGATACACTATATGGTGTGGTATCAACCATTGCGCCTTAAAGCGCTGCCAGAGGATGGTAAACGAGACAGGTTTCCCCGCTCGATCAGAAGAAATTAGCAAAAACTCAAAAACGTCCCCTTGTTCTTCGGAATAGAGAGCATTTGCGGCGATTAAGGCTGCTATTCACCGCATGATATGCGGTTTTCCATAGCCATTGCGGCAAATACTCGCTATAATCACCGCATATAATACGGAGATTATGCATGTGGATTTATGAAAAGAAAGACTGGCCAAATTTCACCTGGGACGATAAAGCCCTTGCGTCATTACTCGCCGAGGCTCGTCACCGGCAGGGGCGCTTACTGGGTAAGATGGAGGCGTTAGGTTTCCCGATCCGGCAGGAGGCCAGCCTGAATATCCTCACAACTGATGTTGTGAACTCGTCGGCCATAGAGGGCGAAAGACTTGATACTGATGAAGTCCGATCTTCTATTGCTCGAAGATTAGGTATTCCTCTACAAAACGACAAGCCTGTTGGTCGCGATGTTGAAGGCATTGTTGAGATGATGCTGGATGCGACACAAAACTTCGATCAGGCTTTGACTGCGGAACGCTTGTTCGACTGGCATGCAGCTTTGTTTCCGACAGGTCGAAGCGGTATGCACCGCATTACCGTTGGTGCTTGGCGACCAGCAGAAGCAGGCCCGATGCAGGTTGTGTCTGGTCCAATAGGGCATGAAACGGTGCATTATGAGGCGCCAGAAGCATCCAGGCTTGATACGGAAATGACGAAGCTTCTCTCATGGTTTGAAACTGACCTGAAGCTTGATCCTGTGCTTAAAGCGGGTATTGCCCATCTATGGTTTGTCACTATTCACCCATTTGAAGACGGCAATGGGCGGATTGCGCGTGCAATTGCGGATATGGCTTTGGCAAGGGCAGATGAAACATCCAGTCGCTTCTATTCTATGTCCAGACAAATTGAGCAGGAACGCAAAGCATATTATACACAGCTTGAGAGACAGCAAAGAGGCAGTGTCGATATTACATCTTGGCTGTCCTGGTTTTTAAATTGCTTTTCGCGCGCTGTCGTTAATGCTGAAGATACACTGTCCTCGGTTCTCTTTAAGGCGGAACTGTGGAACCGGATTAATCCTGATCCGGTGAATGAACGACAGCGCCTCATTATTAATCGCATGCTCGACAATTTTAAGGGACACATGACCACATCGAAATATGCTAAGTGTGCCAAATGCTCATCCGACACCGCACTTAGGGATATGCGGGAACTCGTCGCCCGCAACATTCTGATTCAAAATCCGGGCGGGGGACGAAGTACAAGTTACCGCCTGATCACGGCAGAAGAACTGGAGCAATCTGGTGATGGGGTGAAAAGAAAGTAATAAAAGTAATCGGGACAGACCATGGTTTAGAGCAAGCATAGTGTCCGCAATTTAGCTTAATGGTTAATGGAGATTCCTGCTGTTCGGGCATCCACATGGAATCAGGAAAAACCTACAAGACAGTTTTTGATTAACTGGTTAAGGTTAGCGTTGAATATGTTGAAAAAAAACGGACGGCTCAAGATTCAAGAAAAATACTAGACAGAGTCTGCCTAGCACAATATTGGACTATTCTGTCTAATACACTGTTCGCCAACAAAAAATAACAAGAGAATATATATGTTTGGTATTTATCGTTTTATCCTCACAGTAATGGTACTTGTTGCACATTTAGCTAGCCCAGTTGTAAATTGGATGGGCGTTTATGCCGTTTTTTGTTTTTATTTATTGAGCGGTTACTTAATGACATTAATTTTGAATGAGCGTTATGGGTTTGACATTACAGGATTACGCCGCTATGCAGTCAATCGGATTTTAAGGATTTATCCACCTTATTTATTTATTTTTATTATCGCAATTATGGTTGCGGGATTAATCCCTGAAATTGCTCAGCACATTAATCCCGCATTATCAATGCCACTAAAGCCTATTGAATGGACTCATAATTTGTTCATTTTTGGATTAAATGGTGACACTCACAGGCTTATTCCTCCTGCATGGTCTGTGGATGTTGAATTATTCTTTTATTGCTCAATGGGAGTCTTTTTTGCTAGAAATAGTACTATATGTTTCATATGGTTTTTTGTTAGCCTGATTGCTACCGTTTTAATGTTAACAATGGGGGCAGATTTCAGTTTACGTTATGGGTCTATCATAGGCGCATCATTACCATTCAGTGTCGGCTCGATGATGTATTATTTTAAAAATGAATTATTCATCTCACCGCAAACACATATACCAAAAGCAACTATTCTCTTTCTTCTTTATGCATGCTTCTCTAATTTCTTATGGGCAAATCCTCGTAATTTTGGCTTCTATATTTCTCTCATCCTCGGTATTTATCTCCAAATATCCCTCGCAAATTTAAAACGAAGCGACATGCCTTCTTGGTTAAGAGTGACAGATAGTAAACTTGGCGATTTGGCCTATCCTATTTTTCTATGCCATTGGCATGTCGGTGCAGCAATAGCCTTTATTGCTCCTTTTGGTGTCTCAAATAAAGGCATAATCTTATGTGCCTGGACTTTTTTTGCATCTATTATCTTATCCTTGGGTATAAATCAGTTTATAGAGCAACCAATTGAAAAAATAAGAATTAAATTCAAGACATCGACTGGCGAACAAATCGTTCAAACAGACCCGCGAGCACCCTCGCTTCGCTCGGGCCGGTGAATTGGGCGTTAAGATTGCCACATCATATACGTAATAAAATAACGATCGAGTTTATGGTATAATAAGGTCATCAACATCCTGTTTTTTCTATAAAAGAAGAAGGAGGACAGCATGGCCGCACAACATAGTATATTCGAGAGTTTTTATCCCATCGATTGGAGTGACCCCACCCAATCACCTCAATCCCATCTCATTTTATCACTCCAACACCCTGCAAGGCAAAATGCCGGGTTGATGGATAAGTTGTTCCTTCCCTCTGCTGGAGCGTTGTATGTCTATCGTCCCAGCAAACGGCGGCGTGTTCTTAATCGGGCTGTAGACAAACTGGAGAGCAGTAGTCTTCCCGGCTATGAATACGTCATCGCTCATTTGTACGACAAGTATCGTCGTAATCTTACGATCAGCACCATAGGT
>JAHJKP010000050.1:0-17500 GCA_018821985.1 Pseudomonadota bacterium | reverse complement strand
TAATTATAGGGCCATGAAAAATTCAAGTCTATGGTACTTTGGTACAATATTGGTGCACTGAAAATAAGTACCGTGGCAAATGACACAGAAAAATTTTACAGGCCTTGCACGTCTTAATATTATTAATGGCTATTTTTTACGATAAAAGGATTGCAGGTTTGTCAGGAAAATCAGGAAGGGTGAAGAGTGTGGAATTGAATGTATCCGGTAATATGTCATCCGGATTATCTCGAAGAAGATGACTTATGATGTGGCAGATGGTTACAGCTGAAGGACGTTGATAATAAAGGGAACGGAGATATGTAAATTAAAATAGACTATCAGGTGGTCGGGAAGAGAGGATTCGAACCTCCGGCCTCAGCGTCCCGAACGCTGCGCTCTACCAGACTGAGCCACTCCCCGACGTATTGATGTGTTGATGACTTTAGTTGAATATAGCTTTTTTATTCTTCTGCTTCAATATTTTAAGGATAAAAAAATTTTTCATCCTTAAAACCTATTCTCAAAATAAGGGGCAAGGACTTCTGGAATCCGTACTGAACCATCTTCTTGCTGATAGTTTTCCAGGATGGCCAAAAGGGTGCGACCTACTGCCAGTCCAGAACCATTGAGGGTATGGACCAATCGGCTTTTCTTCTGGCCGTTTGGGCGGTAACGTATACCACCGCGGCGGGCCTGGAAATCGAGAAAATTGGAGCAAGAGGAAATTTCTCGATACGTCTCTTGGCCTGGTAGCCATACCTCAATGTCGTAGGTCTGGGTGGCGGAAAAGCCAAGGTCACCACTGCAGAGTTTGACGACTCGATAATGCAGATTAAGCAGTTGTAGAACCTCTTCGGCGTCAGCCAAGAGTGATTCGAGTTCCTGAGTGGAATCTTCCGGTCTGGTGAATTTGACCAGTTCAACCTTGTCAAATTGGTGCTGCCTGATCAATCCTCGGGTGTCGCGGCCATGTGAGCCGGCCTCGGAGCGAAAACAGGGGGTGTAGGCGGTGAATTTAATGGGTAAGCTGTTCTCTTCCAAGGTTTCATCACGATAAATGTTGGTGACCGGAACTTCGGCAGTTGGGATCAGATAAAGATCCCAACCTTTGATTCGGAAAAGGTCCTCCTCGAATTTTGGCAACTGGCCTGTGGCGGTCATGGAGGCTGAGTTTACCAGGAAGGGTGGAAGAATTTCTTCATAGCCATGTCGTTGAGTGTGAAGATCGAGCATGAAGTTGATAAGGGCTCGTTCAAGTTTTGAAGCCAGTCCGGTAAGCAGGGCGAATCGAGCACCGGTTATTTTGGCTGCTCGTTCAAAGTCAAGTATCTGTAGGGCCTCGCCAACTTCCCAGTGTGGTTTGGGCTGAAAGGAAAATGCCGGTTTTATTCCCCATTGCTTGATTTCAATATTGTCACTTTCGTTCTGGCCAACCGGCACGGAATCGCTGCACAGGTTGGGGATGGCCATGACAATTTCTTGGAGACGGGCCTGGATGTCTGTCAGCCGCGCGTCAAGTTCTTTGATCCTGTCTGAGGTTATTCGCATCTCAAGGACCATGGGTTCGGCCTTGGTGATGTCTTCTGGGCTTCCCTTTTTCAGTGTGGCAATATCTTTTGATACCGTATTACGTTTATTCTTCAGTGCCTCGACTTCAGCGAGAAGGGTGAGTCTTTCCTGATCAATAGTTGAGAAATCAATCAGTTTGTCTAAGCTCTGGCCGCGCTTTGCAGTCTTTTCTTTGACAAGTTCCAGGTTCTCTCGGATAAATCGTAATTCAAGCATAATAAATTAAATGGGTAGTTTAAGCTTACAATAAGCGGTTGGGTTGTGGTTGAGGATAAGATCCGTTTTTGTTACGGTAAATCAACCAAAAAAAAAAGGCCAGCTAGGGGAAGGAACCCATGGCTGGCCTAATGTGTTGTAATGGTGGAGCTACGCGGGATCGAACCGCGGACCTCTTGCATGCCATGCAAGCGCTCTCCCAGCTGAGCTACAGCCCCAATTAATGTTTTCATATTTTAAAAAACAAAAAATGAATACCAGTATTTCCTGAGCGTGTCAACTCTTTTGCTCTAGTACTTGTTTTTTTTGTTGAGGAAACGTTACGAAATAAGCTCTGTTAATCTGGACCTTTTAGAGCAGGTTTCTGTACTGTTTATTCCAGTTAGGTAATGACCTTCTTTTTTAGGAAGGCCTGTTGATGGTCGGGGTATATCTCTTGCTTATAGTAGGGGATTTTGGTAATATTAAATAATTTTTTGATGGAAATGAGTGGAGGGTAGTTCTCTCCGAGAATTATTAAGCAAAACAAGTAACGCCCCTCTCCGATGAAGGTTCTGTTTTGTTGTCTGGTATGGTGTCGAATCATTCCAAAAGACTGGTTACTTTTAGGAGTTTAGTGAGGCTGTTGTCGATGTTGAAGTTTATCGGATGTGTTTGTACGTTTTTATATAAAGGAATGATTCATGTACTCACCATTTAATTTTTTGTTTGGTTGGTTGTCGAATGATCTGGCAATTGATCTGGGAACAGCAAACACAGTTGTTTATGTAAAGGGCAAGGGGATTGTCTTGCGGGAACCGTCCGTGGTGGCGGTGCGGCAGGATGCCCGTGGGAGCAAGGTACTTGCCGTGGGCCAAGAGGCGAAGCAGATGCTTGGCAGGACACCTGGGAATATTGTGGCCATTCGTCCTATTCGGGATGGAGTAATTGCAGATTTTGAGGTAACTGAGGCCATGCTTCGTTATTTTATCAATAAGGTACATAATCGGCGGACCCTTGTTCATCCGCGCATTATCATCTCAGTACCTTCCGGTATTACCCAGGTGGAAAAACGGGCGGTCAGGGAGTCTGCTGAATCCGCAGGAGCTCGTGAGGTCTATCTGATAGAAGAACCGATGGCGGCGGCGATTGGTTCCAACCTTCCAGTTACCGAGCCGACTGCCAATATGATTATCGATATCGGAGGCGGCACCACCGAGGTGGCGGTGATCTCTTTGTCAGGTATTGTTTATGCAAAATCGGTACGGGTCGCTGGTGATAAGATGGACGATGCTATTCTTCAATATATTAAACGGAAGCATAATCTTGCCATCGGGGAACGCACTGCTGAGCTGATCAAAATGACAATTGGTAATGTGATACCCGAGCTGCCTTACGAAACCATGGAGATAAAAGGACGGGATCTGGTAGAGGGTATTCCTAAAACAATTACGATTGGTGCTGATGAGATTCAACTTGCGATTGCTGAACAGGTGGATGTGATTATTGACGCGGTGAAAGAGGCCCTAGAGGTGACGCCGCCTGAGCTGGCGGCGGATATTGTTGATCAGGGTATTGTGCTGACTGGTGGTGGCGCTCTCCTGAAAAACCTTGATAAACGGTTGAATCAGGAAACAGGTCTGCCCATTATTGTGGCAGATGATCCACTTTCCTCGGTCGTTCTTGGCTCGGGTAAGGCTCTTGATAATTTGCATATTCTTCGAGAAGTTACGGTGCAATGAAAGTGTCCAGCAATTCCTTGTGGGAACCTCGGAAGGATGTCTTTATCCTTCTGAACGAAAACCCTGTTTTTTTAATGCGCCTTCCCTTATGTGTTTGATATTGAAAAATGTGCCATCAGAAATGTGCCACCAATTGCTGGTGAGCGTCATTGAATAAAAAGAGTCTTGAAAAAAACATCCAACGTTAAAAAAACTCAGCCTCGTTTTGTGACAGCGAGGTTACTCTTTCTTTGTGGAGTATTGCTGCTTTCTGCCCTTTTCTTGTTTGGCTCTACAGTGGGTGGCCAATATGGGGTGGTTCAGCAGATGATCATGCAGGGGCTTGGGCCAGTTCAGGGTGGCGTGTCTCGAGTGATTAGATCTCTTCAGGTGGTGACTGATGATTATCTGGTCTTATGGAGTATCAGGGATGATAATAAACACTTGCGTTTGGTGATTGCTGATTATCAGCAACAACTGGATCAGTATCGTGAAGCCTATGCAAGGAATCGTTATCTGGAGAATGAACTTAAATTTAAAAAAGAAGAGAATTTTCCTTCCCTTACGGCACGGGTAGTTGGTAAAGATCCTTCGTTCTGGTTTCAAACTTTGATTGTGGACAGGGGAAAAAGTGACGGGGTGATTGAAGGTATGGTTGCTCGTACCTCCTTGGGTGTGGTCGGACAGGTTATTCAGGTGTCTGATAATTACTCAAAAATTCTTCTCTCCAATGCCCCGAGTAGTGCCATAGATGCCATGATTCAAAAAAATCGGGTGCGTGGCATTTTAAAAGGGGCAGCTGATAAAGGGTATGTCCTCTATTATGTCCTCAAAAATGCCGATGTTGCAGTCGGTGATCGTGTTGTCACTGCCGGTATAGGTGGTGTCTTTCCGTCAGGAATTCCGCTGGGTACTGTGTCTGCCTTACGCTCAAAACGTAGAGGAATGTTTCAGGAAATTGAGGTCGCTCCAATTGTTGATTTCGGACAATTAGAGATGGTCTTTATTGATCTTTCCGCAAGACAGGAAATAACTGCAGAGATGGGACTCTCGGTTGAGCCTGTTGTCGAGTAGATAGTATGCTGATACTCAGTTTTTTGCTGGTTGGAATAACTCTGATTATAACTCAGACTTCAATTTTTCAGTTTTTCCCCTCCTGGTTAGGAACCCCCGATCTTCTCTATATATTGATTGCCTTTATTGCCTATCGTTTTGACTGGTTGCGTGGAATGTTTCTCGTTATTCTTTTCAGTTGGATAATGGATGTTGTTTCCGGCCTTTATCTGGGGACGTATCCTCTGCTTTATCTCTTTCTTTTTATTTCTCTTAAGATTTTTAAAGAGAATAGTCCGGTTAAAGAGGTCGCCTATCAGGTTCCCTTGGTTGGGGTTGCCTTCATTGTCGAATATTCCTGCCTCTATTCTTTTTATTCGTTGGCTTTGCCGGGTATTCTACCTGAGTGGTCATGGATGAAAATTTTGCAGGAAACGTTCATCCTTATTGTGGCAACAATTCCTTGTTTTCTTCTTTATAACAGCTTGTTTGAACACATGGCCAAACGCCGGTTTCGTTTCGTGCCACCTCGCATCCTGCGCAAGAGATCGGGAAATTACTTTCGATGACAGGGGTACTTTTGTGGGCTTAATAAAATGATTAAATGGACCTTCCTGAAAGAACTTGGGGAAATTTCCGAGTATGATCAGGCTGCCTTGGATGCCCTGAGAAAACGAGTCCTGGGTGCAGGGCTGGTGATTGTTTTTTTTGTCGCAATGATTCTCCTGCGCCTTTGGTTTCTGCAGATTCATAAAGGAGAGGAGTATAAAAACAGGGCTGAGAATAATCGCGTGCGAATTCAAGAGGAGGCCGCCCCACGTGGTGATATTCTTGACCGGAACGGGAAAGAGCTGGTTACTAATCAGCCTTCATTTAATGTTGTGCTGGTGCGTGAGGATTCTAATGATATTGATGACCTTTTGAAACGATTGTCAGTGGTGCTCAAGGAAGATGTCTCGGTTCTCTGGGAAAGGATCAGGGATGCAGAGAGGAAACAGAAGCATATCCCTATTCTGTTAAAGGGAAATCTGAGCTGGGATACTCTGGCCTATCTTGAAACGCACAATAAAGAGTTTCCGGGAATTCGTATTGAGGTCTTTCCTCGGCGATTTTATCATTATGGGGATATGGCCGCTCACATTATTGGTTATTTGGGTGAAATCAATAAGAATGAGTTGGAGAGGCAAGAAGCTGATTTTTACAGGGGGGGAGATCTGGTTGGTAAGATGGGTCTTGAAAAACTCAGGGAAAAAGAATTGCGAGGGGAAAAGGGGAGCAGCTCATCAGAGGTGAATGCCCGCGGGTTTGAACAGCAGTTACTGACCCATGAAGAACCTGTTCCTGGCAACGAGGTCCGTTTGACCCTTGATATAGATCTGCAGCAGGTGGCGGAAGACACTATGGATGCAGATGAGAGAGCTGGGGCGGTTGTGGCCATGGAGGTGAAAACTGGGAGGCTTCTGGTGCTTGCCTCCACGCCGCGCTTACACTTGGCGGACTTTGAAGGTGGAATCTCGACTAAAAACTGGAATGCGCTTTTAGATAATCCCAAGCATCCATTGATTAATAAAACATTGCAGGCCATGTACCCGCCAGGATCGACCTACAAGATGGTTACTGCGCTGGCAGGATTGGCCAAAGGAGTTATAAACAAAGATACAACCTTCTTCTGTCCTGGCTATATTTCCTATGGGAATCGGCGTTATAACTGTTGGAAACATGGTGGGCACGGAACTGTGGATTTGAAGCGAGCCATAAGTGAGTCATGTGATGTCTATTTTTATCAGGTCGGGATGCGGGTAGGGGTTGATGCCTTGGCGGAATATGCTAACAAACTTGGACTAGGGCTCAAGACCCAGGTGGAACTAGAATATGAAAAGAGTGGCCTTATCCCGACAAAAGAGTGGAAGAAAAAAAAATATGGGGTGAAATGGCAGGATGGAGAGACCCTGTCACTGGCTATAGGGCAGGGGTTTAACCTGCTCACTCCGATCCAGCTCTGTCAGATGACGGCAATTCTGGCAAACGGCGGGAAGCGCTATGTCCCACAACTCATTGAGAGTGTCACCGATGCGGACGGAAAGGTTCTTGAGTCCTTTACCCCAAAACTAGCAGGCGAACTTAAGGAAGATGAAAAAAAATATCTGGCACTGATTCGTGAGGGGATGGTCGAGGTTGTTCAAGGGGCCAGAGGGACAGCCCGTTCGGCACGAATTGAAGGCATCAATATGGGCGGTAAGACAGGTACGGCACAGGTTGTGCGCTTGGAGCAGTACAAGCATCTCAAGGAAGACGATATCCCCTATAAATACAGGGATCATGCCTGGTTTACCTGCTTTGCGCCGGCCGAAGATCCTGAAATTGCCGTGACTGTTCTTGTTGAACACGGTTTGCATGGCGGTTCGGGTGCGGCACCTGTAGCCAAGGCAGTTATGCAGAAATATTTTGCTGACAGGATGGCTGTGGATGCAATCAGAAAGGCCATTATTCAATGAGCTTACTTGCTTCGTTAACTACCCGAAATTCTTTTAATGAAATGGTGAAAAATGTTTCGCGTGGATAGACGTTTTTTAAGGAATTTTGACTGGGTCCTTTTGTCTTTGTTGGTACTGGTCTGTGGCATGGCGTTTCTTAATCTGTACAGTGCTTCTTATCCACCGCTTGGTGGAATGCCTCCTTACCAGAAACAGGGCTATCTTTTATTGATGGGTGTGGCTGGGATCATTTTTTTGATCAGCTTTGATTATAAAGAACTCCATTTTTGGAATTATCCCGTTTATCTTCTGGTCATATTGTTGCTTGCGCTTGTTATCTTTGTTGGTAATAGCGCCGGTGGGGCTCAGCGTTGGATTAACCTTGGTTTCTTTCAGTTACAACCCTCTGAACCTGCCAAGTTGATGATGGTAATAACGCTGGCCAGTTATTATTCACGAAAAGAGGTGGCGAACGGTTATTCTATAAAGGATCTGATCACGCCCATTATTCTTATGGCTATTCCTTTCACCTTGATTCTGATTCAACCGGATCTGGGAACGGCCTTGATGTTTGTCATCATCTTTATCTCAATGACGGTTTTTGCTAAACTTCGCTGGTCGACTTATTTAATCTTGGGATGTTCGGGTATCGCATTGGCAGTGGTGGGCTGGTTGTATGTGCTGAAACCTTACCAGAAACAGAGAGTAGAAACTTTGTTGAATCCAGCGAAGGATTCACTGGGAGAGGGGTATCAGATTCTGCAGTCTAAGATCGCCGTGGGAAGTGGCGGTATCTTTGGTAAAGGATATATGGAGGGAACCCAGGGACATCTTCATTTCCTGCCGGAGAGACACACTGATTTTGCCTATTCTGTCTGGTGCGAAGAATGGGGATTTGCCGGGAGTCTCTTTTTCTTAGGAGTCTATTTTTTCCTGTTGTTCTGGGGCTTACATGTAGCCATGTCAGCAAGAGATCGTTTCGGACTTTTTCTTGCATTTGGCGTGGTGGCGCTCATATTCTGGCAGGCAGTGATTAATTTGCTGATGATTCTCGGCTTTCTCCCTGTAGTTGGAATTCCTTTGCCTTTGTTCAGTTATGGAGGTTCTTCTCTGTTGACAACCCTGCTTGGCATTGGGATATTGATGAATGTGAGTATGCGGCGTTGTCAGGCAGGCTCTAGCCTTGAAGGTTGTGATGATGTGTGAGGAGCTCAGCTGCAGGTAAGGTTTGTTATAATTTTTTTCTTTTATGCGATAAAAGAATTGCGAGGGACTTGCTTATCAGGTCTAGAGGAATATAATGAAAGTGAAGGTAAGTTTTTGCTTCATAAGTTGATCAGGAACTTGCCAGGCAATGTGCCTTAGGGTACATCATTAATAATGGCGCTTTTTTATCGTCATTAGTGAATAAATGGAGGAACTGTATGGAACTGAAGGTAGAAACCAGGAACGTAGAGTTGCGAAAAGGTTGGCAAGAGCGGATAGAAGAAGAAAAAGAAAAAATTGTTCGTCATTATGCGAACTTTGTGTTGCATCTTCGTGTTTCCATTGAGGCCACGAAGCACCATAAAGAGGGAGGATTTGAACTCAAGCTGGTTGCAACGGTACCAAATGATACGGTTGTCGTCTCCAGAAAGGGTGAAAGTATGAACGCTCTGTTGGTGGAGGCCTTTGATGTCCTGTCTCTTCAGTTAAAAGAGATCCAGCGAAAAAAACGGAAAGATCAGAAGGGGCTGGAAGGTAGTATTGAGGTCGGAAGCTTTGGGGTGGTGCGCAAGGTGTCACCTTTTGAGTCCTATGGATTCATTGTCACACCTGACGAACGGGAAATTTATTTTCATGAAAATGCCTTGAAAGACATCTCCTTAGATAAGTTGTTAGAAGGAGATGAGGTCATGTACGGTGAGACCGTCGGAGATAAAGGACCACAGGCCTCTTGGGTGCGCGTCGCTAGATAGTATAACAATAGAAGGGAAAAATCAGGGCCCTGCATGGAATAGTTCTGTGCAGGGCCTTTTTATTCTGTGCAGGGAATCCCTCCTCATTCTTCTTGCTACACAAGACGGGCAGTGGTAGAAGTCCTTTTTTGTGAATATTTTCAATCTGTACAGGTGATACCGGAAGCCTGATGTCTCAAGCTGTCCGGTATAGGAATAATTTTTATTAGGGAGTTTCTTCATGTCTTTGCAGCAACCGGATATTGAGTCTGAATATTTTAGTCTGTCTGAGCAGGAGATCTTTTTAAGGATTGCGGAGCGGAAAAAAGAGTTGGCCAACCGTCTACTCATCCTCTGTCATCATTATCAGCAGGAAAGTCTTTTTCAGTTTGCAGATCTTACAGGTGACTCGCTGAAACTTGCACGTGAGGCCGCAGCAATTCATGATCGGGAGTTTATCATCTTCTGTGGAGTCCATTTTATGGCTGAGTCTGCCGATATCCTTGCACGGTCTCATCAGAAGGTGATGCTGCCCCATCTCCATGCAGGTTGTCCCATGGCTGACATGGCGAGCGTGGGGGCGGTGAGCATGGCATATCGGGATCTGGTAGAGGAAGGTGTTGTCCAGGACGCACTGTCTGTGGTGCCCGTGACTTATGTGAACTCCTCGGCAGCAATCAAGGCCTTTGTGGGAGAACGTGGAGGCTCAGTGTGTACGTCTTCCAATGCCGAGCGTGTGCTCGCCTGGGCATTGACTAAGGGGGAGAAGGTCTTTTTCTTTCCTGACGAACACCTGGGACGTAACTCGGCACTAGCCCTTGGCATACCAGCGGATGAGGTCCTTGTCTGGCGTCGCGGGGAACTCCTGGGTGGAAACAGTGTGGAGCAATTGCGGCACGCCAGGATACTGCTCTGGGATGGTTATTGTGAAGTCCATATGCGTTTTTTGCCCGATCACGTACGCAGATGGAGGTTGCTTATGCCAGATGTCCAGATTATGGTTCATCCTGAGTGTGCAAGCGATGTAGTCCAGATAGCTGATCGTTATGGATCAACAGAGGCTATTATCGAGGCGGTCAAAAAGTCACCAGCCGACAGCAAGTGGGCTATTGGCACTGAGATCAATCTCGTCGAGCGTTTGCAAAGACAATATCCGGACAAAGAAATACATCTTCTTGCTCCGTCGTCTTGTCAGTGTTCAACCATGGCCCGCAATCAACCAGTGAATCTGCTCTGGCTTCTGGATAATCTGGCTGCAGGCACCGTGATGAATCAGATACAAGTGGCGCCGGATGTGGCTGCTCTGGCCCGCATATCCCTTGAACAGATGCTTTCTATTTGAGTGGTTCCCCTTTTTCCTTTCCTCCATGAGGAGCATCTTGTGAATAGCGAAGTATATCTCATTGATGGTAGTGCCTATATTTACCGGGCCTACCATGCAATTACCCCCCTGGTTACAAGCCAGGGACTGCCCACCCATGCCGTATTTGGATTCATGAATATCCTGCGCCGTATTCTGCGGGAGAAAAATCCACTCTATCTGGCGGTTGCCTACGACAGTCGTGGGCCGGTCTTTCGTCATGAGATGTATGGCGCATATAAGGCAAACAGGGCCGTCATGCCCGAAGATCTACAGATTCAGATTCCCTATATCAAAGATCTGGTAAGGGCTTTGAACATATGTTCCTTCGAAGTTCCAGGGGTTGAGGCCGATGACATCATTGCCTCCGCAGCCCGACAACTGAGCCGACAGGGACATAAGGTGATTGTCGTTTCTGGCGACAAGGACTTGCTGCAACTGGTAGATGAGCAGGTCACTGTTTGGGAGCCCATGCTGGACAGAGTGATGGATAGTCAGGCGGTGCATGCTAAATATAATGTGAGACCCGAACAGCTTTTGGACTGTTTTGCCTTGATCGGCGACAGCTCTGACAACATCCCGGGGGTTCCTGGTATAGGTCCAAAGATCGCAGGGACCTTGATCAATCAGTATGGGACTCTCGAGGGTATTTACACGCATCTTGATGGGATGAAAAAGTCCAAGATGAAGGAGCGTCTGGGTGAAAACCGGGAGGCAGTTTTCTTGTCCAGGGAGTTGATTCGTCTTAAGGAAGATCTTCAGCTTCCCGATTCCTTGGAGGCCTATAAAATCCCTTCTCCTGATACGGATCAACTGCAGGACCTCTATAAAAAACTGGAATTCACCAGCCTGATTGAGGAGAAAAAGACAGGGCAGGCTGTATCAACTGATGGCTTCTCTCTCGTCCAGACTGAAGAACAATTACTGAATCTTGTGCAGGCTTTGTCAGAGGCATCGCTGCTGGTAATTGATACAGAGACAACCTCGATCTGCGCGCGAACGGCAAAACTTGTTGGCGTTTCGATCTGTGTAGACCTGGAGAGGGCGTGGTATATCCCCCTGAATCATCAGGACAAGGAAGGGAAGCACTTGCCTGGTCAGCTTGATCTTGCTCTGGTAATCGAGAGGCTGCGGCCCTTTCTTGAGGCCAAGGGACTGCCGAAGCTTGGGCATAATATCAAGTATGACTATTCGGTGATTCGTCAGAACTGTGGACTTCGCCTTGGAGGGCAGCTCATGGACACCATGATAGCGGCCTATTTGGTTGAACCCACCAGGCGTTCTTATAAACTTGATGATTTATGTCTGGATATCGGCCTCATGCTTACCCCGTTTACAGATGTTGTTCAAGGTGATACCCGTGAGGATGCCTTTGCCTTTGTGGAAATAGAGGCGGCCAGGGATTATAGTTGTGAGGATGTGTATGGGGCACTTCGACTCTGGCAAGACTTTGACCCTGTTCTTCAAAAACTGGAATTGAGCGCACTTTTCTCTCATGTAGAAATTCCACTGATTCCGATTCTGGCCGAAATGGAGCTCGCTGGGATCTGTGTCTCCACGCAAGTCCTGGATGAGTTGTCTGTCGAATTCAAGGGCAAACTTCTGCTGCTTGAACAGAAAATATATCAGCTTGCCGGGAGGGAGTTTAATATCCAGTCTCCCAAACAACTGGGTGAGATCTTGTTTGACGAACTGCATCTTCCCGCCGGTCGTAAGACGAAAACCGGCTATTCAACGGATATGAAAGTTTTGGAAAGATTAGCCCTCAGTCATGAGTTGCCGGCCATTATTATGAATTATCGGAATCTGGCCAAGCTGCAATCTACCTATGTGGAGAAGCTACGGGATCTGATTGATCCACAATCCGGCCGGGTTCATACCTCTTATAACCAGACAGTAACGGCCACGGGCAGACTTTCTTCCAGTAATCCAAACCTGCAGAATATCCCTATTCGTTCGGAAGAGGGGAATCGTATTCGAGGTGCCTTTGTTCCGGCGGAAGGACTCGTTTTTCTGTCGGCGGATTATTCACAGATCGATCTGCGGGTTCTTGCCCACTACTCACAGGATCCAGTATTACTGCAGGCCTTTAGAAATGGTGGTGATATTCATGCCCGGACTGCCGCTCAAATTTTTTCCATCTCACCGCTCTTGCTTACTGCTGAGATGCGGCGGGTGGCCAAGACCATCAACTTTGGCATTGTTTATGGGATGAGTAGTTTCGGACTTGCCAGTCAGCTCAATATCAGCAGGAAAGAGGCCCAGATCTTTATTGATCGCTATTTCCAGTTGTATGGAGGGGTCAGGCAATTTATGCTGGATATTGTAGAACAGGCAAGGGTGGATGGTTTTGTGACCACTCTGCTGCATCGGCGACGGGTCTTGCCTGAGATTAATTCAAAAAAGAAAGCGGACCGGGAATTTGCGGAACGTACAGCCATTAATACTCCCATACAGGGAACGGCGGCCGATATTATGAAACTGTCCATGATTCAAGTGAGCGATGTCCTGGCGAAGGAACGGCTTGAAGCCCGTCTTCTTCTCCAGATTCATGATGAATTGGTCTTTGAATTACCAGCAGCAGAGATAGAAGAAACAATCAGAGTTGTCAGGCCGGCAATGGAAGATGTTTTAGCTCTGGATGTACCTCTTGTGGTAAATTTTGAGAGAGGAAAAAGCCTGGCTAAACCTGTGTGAGTTGTCTTTCTGAGGGGTGCAGGGTAGTGGTTTGTTCAGAAAGTCTTGATATTTTAAATTTAAAGACTTTCTGTCTTTAAACTATTTCTACCGGTGGTAACTCGTTTTCTATCTGGGGCATATCTTCTGGTTGGTCGTTTTCAATATTCTTTTTTCGCTCTTTCTTTTCGTTCTGTTTTTTTAATCGATTTAATTCCTTGGACCTTTTTTCGCCCTGATAGTTTGTACGTTTAGCCAAAATAATCTCCTATAGAAATATCCTGTGAATTTTCTCAGGATATATTGATAACATAAAAAAAAGCCCCGCACGTATGCGGGGCTTTTTTTTATCTAAGCGGTCTTACAGCTTGACAACATTCTCAGCTGCTGGGCCTTTGGCACCATCAACCACGTCAAATTTGACGCGTGCGCCTTCGTCAAGGGACTTGAAACCGTCGCCCTGGATTGCAGAGTGGTGAACAAAAACGTCTTTTCCGCCATCCTGCTCAATAAAACCAAAACCCTTAGAATCGTTAAACCATTTTACTGTACCTTCTGCCATTTTATTACTCCTTTATATTTTTTGTTCCATGTGGAAACTTATTTTATGGTGCCTTGATATCAAGTAAATGATATTTTTCAAGGGACCTTTTATTAACCTGTTTTTACAGTTTAACAACGTTCTCAGCTGCTGGGCCTTTGGCACCATCAACCACGTCAAATTTGACGCGTGCGCCCTCATCAAGGGATTTGAAACCGTCTGACTGAATTGCGGAGTGATGAACGAAAACATCTTTTCCGCCATCCTGCTCAATAAAACCAAAACCCTTAGAATCGTTAAACCATTTTACTGTACCTTCTGCCATTTTTACTACTCCTTTGTACTTGCTTCCATCTGGAAACCTTTTTTTAATAACACCAAGCTATTGATAAATAGCCTGGCGTGCTTGCCTCAAGTAATTCTTGGGTGCTTTTTATGGGGCAATAACGAAATAATCATTACATTCATATCTGTTTCGTTATGACTCCTTATGCCGTTTACCGCACATCAATGGTACGGCAACTTTAAAAGACGGCTTATCGTTTTGAAAATGTCGAGGTACCAAATCCTCTTTTATACTTAGGGGCGCCAGTTGTCGTACTTGTTTTCTTTTTTTGCCACGATCTTCCTGCTCCGTCTTTGGGAGTGGGGTTCCGGTCCTGGGCGTCAAGTTTGAAGTCGGACACGGACTCCCTGAGAATTCTTTTACCCAGGGTCTGTTCAATCATCTTGATGATTTTGTCGTCATCTGCGGTTATAAAAGTGAACGCCTCACCGGTACAGGCAGCACGGCCAGTACGACCGGTGCGATGGGTATAGGCCTCGGCGGTATCGGGAACGTCGTAATTGATGACATGCGAGATCCCGGAGACATCAATGCCACGGGCTGCGATATCTGTCGCTACCAAGATATTGTAGGTGCCATTTTTGAAGCCATCAAGGGCCTGTTGCCTTTTGCTTTGTGATAAATTTCCTTGCAAGGACGTTGCACGATAGCCGGAGTTCTCAAGTTGCTGGGCGACATTCTTGGCCTTGTATTTTGTCTTGGTGAAGACCAAGGTGGTCGTCATTCCCTTTTGTTCCAAGATATTCTTCAGCAAATCGGTCTTGCGTTTTTGTTCGACTGGAATCAACGCATGGCTGATGGATGCTGCCGCCTTGGTATGATTAATCTGTACCGTGGCTGGATTAGTAAGAATGTCCTCAGCGAGATGGCGTATTTCTTGGGGCATGGTTGCCGAAAAAACAAGAGATTGTCTTTTTTTAGGGATAGATTTCAATATTCGGCGAATGTCCGGCAGAAAGCCTTTGTCAAACATATGATCGGCCTCGTCGAGGATTAATATCTCAACATTTGCCAGGTTGATTGCCCGGTCGTTCATGTGATCAAGCAGTCGTCCGGGACAGGCAACAATAATCTCTACCCCTGCACGAATTTTTTTAACCTGAGTCACCTTGCTAACACCACCATAAATTACAGCGCTGCGCAGGTTGGTCATATGGGCCATTTTCTCTATGTAACTGTGGATCTGTTCAGCAAGTTCCCGGGTAGGGGCAACGATCAGGGCTCTGATGCTCTTTCTGGGGCCATCGAGAAGACGTTGTAAAGTCGGAAGTACAAAGGCGGCTGTTTTGCCGGTTCCGGTTTGGGCCAGGCCAAGAAGGTCGCGACCTTCGAGAACAGGAGGTATTGCCTGCTGTTGAATGGGGGTAGGTATGGTGTAGCCGCATTCCTGAATGGCGGTGGCGATGTGAGGGTGAAAATTAAAAACTGTAAAACTCATAAAACTCCTTTTGATTTACTACTGCTCTTGTTGCTTGTCAGATTCCAGTGCTAACGTACCTGGAACTAGGTGAAGCATGTATGTTTTTTTCTGTATCAGAAAAGTGTGTTCTGGTCTTAGGAAAATGAAGAAAGTGCCAGAAGGCAGGAAAACTCGATTCTGACCAGGATATGCTATATGTTGTCAATGGGATTTTGTTGTTGATCGAATATCGACCAGTACGCAACCGTGTTTTCCCTGCGGCTTTTCCTGGGTTCCTATTCTGCTTTTGCGTTGTTGAAGCGAGGGGGATATAATTGCACTCTTAAGCGTTTAGAGTTTCGGTTATGCCGAAGAAAGCATGTTGATAAAAAGTATCAACAACTGCTCTTGGTAAGTGATCAGCAAAAACTTTAACGACATTGAGCGATGTGAGAAACACAGCGGAGATGTAACGAGAAAAGAATATGCTTAAACTTATTTTTAAACTCTCAACACAATACACTGCTTTTTCCTTTATTGCTACAAAATAATGCGTTTTTTTATGGAAGCGAGTAAACTCTTCTGTTACACCGCTTTTTCTTTTAGGTATTCTTGTCGTATAATAAGAGTGTTATACTATATTTATAGGGTAAGAAAAAAAATAACTATAGCATGAAAGTGCTGAGGTATGAATGGAATGATAAGAAAAGACACAAATCATGATCTCTACGAGCAACGGTTGCGGCAATTTGTGCAAGAAGTGACACTATATCCTGTTAGCTGTGAGAAACTGGCTGCAGGAAGGACGGATCAGGAATGGTTGGATGGGGTGTTGGCCGGTGGTGCCAGAATTGTGCAGCTAAGGGATAAGGAGAGCACTGATTATGATCTTCTGGCCAAGGCCCGTTATTTTCGTGAAAAAACACGAGAAGCCGGGGCGTTGTTCCTCTTGAATGATCGATTGGATATTGCGCTTCTTGCTGACGCAGACGGGATGCATGTGGGACAGAATGATTTGCCGCCAGAGGAAATCAGGAGACTGGCCCCTGATTTTTTGATCGGTCTTTCCTGCAATAGTCAGGAACAGGCCAAAAAATTGGGGGATACTGTGGCAAAGGGGTTCTGCCCTGTCGCCTATTTTAATATAGGTCCGGTCTACTCCACGGCAACGAAACAAGGTCTGAGGGAGTTCATTGGTCCTCAGGCCGTGGAGCAATTTACGAAAGTATGTTCCCTGCCTTTTACGGTGATGGGTGGGATTAAGTCAAATCACATTAAAGAATTGTGCGCGGTGGGTGTCAAGCGGATAGCTGTGGTGACTGCCATTAGCCAGGCTGCTGACATTGCCACTGAGACAGCGTGTTGGATCAAAGAAATAGACGCATCTTCGCGAGATGCAAGGTGATATGATGCATTTATCTGAAAAAATTGAAAAAATTGTCAAGGAAGTAGAGATCTTCATCCAGTACGGGGTACAGGAAAGTGAACAGCAGGATGCCCTGAAGTTTCTGCATCGATATAAAAATGACACCCTTGCCTTGCAACTTATGAGGACTTTTTATACCTCTCTTCCCGAGACCCATGAAGAATCCATCGCCAGGATCACCCTTATCCAGAAGAAAGACGATATCTTTCTTCTGGGACTCACTACCGCCAGACATAGTTATCTGTATCTTGCCACTGAGCAGAAGGCGCTTTTGCTTGGTGAATACGGGTGTGAGATTGTTGAGCCGGAAGCGCTTGCTTTCTTCGGCTACCCCGATACTAAGGTTTTTTTCGAGAAATATCCGGGGCTCATGAGTTGTGAAGAATATGAGTCTGTGGGCGTGACAGGTGCAAGGTTCTGCCCTGTCTGCGCATCGGCAGTGGGAGAATATCATCTTCTGGGTTGTCCGGTGGAGGTCTGCCCTTGGTGTGATGGACAGTTCACCCGTTGCAGCTGCCGTTTTGAAAAACTAGGTGTAGAGATACTGGAGGATGAAGAAGAACTGGAAGAGTTGGAAAGGATTCTTGAAGAAAAGGGACGTGTTCCTTATAGTAAGGAGCAATGTCCTTCCTATCCGTCAGGTACGGACGAATAGGAAGGACTACCTGCTAATGGAAAATAGAGGGTGTAAAATAGTTTGTGTAAATGGCCAATCAGGGGTACGTCAAGCCCCACCCTCTAAAAGGAGCTCATATGGCCATTGAAAAAGAACTACTGGATCGTCTGTTTGCTGACTACAACTACCAGAAACCCGAAGATCT
>JAHJKP010000049.1 GCA_018821985.1 Pseudomonadota bacterium | reverse complement strand
TAATATAATTATATAAATTTCTTTATTGGATTTGTTGTTAATCTAAACCGATAATTGGTTATATGATGGGGAGCATGAGAATACTATGGCTATAGTACTAAGAAAAAAATATTTTTTGAATTTATTTATTTCTTGTTTGTTGGTCGCTATCGGGACAGCACAAGCGGTTGAACCTGATATTTTTGAACAACCTGTGACAATAGAGTTTCATGATAATGAATTAGGGGTAGTTCTTAAGAAATTATCTGATGTGTCAGGAATTCAAATTATTTATGATAAAAAGATATCAGCAAAGAAAGTCTCGGGAGTTTTTGAGAATGAACCGTTCATGACAGTGATGCATAGGCTGCTTGGTGGCCTAAGTCACAGCTTGACGATGGATGGACAGAAAAAAACATTGCTGGTTGAGGGTTTTGGTGAATCACATTATGTGTCAACTAATACCAAAGAAGGAGGTGGGTATTTAACCGATTTAGGTATGTCGTTTAGTGAGTTAAGGGCCTTGCATGAAAAACAACATGATGAATATGTTAAAAAGCTTAGTGATATGAATGAGTTTTTGGAAGAGTTTGGTATGACTCGTGGAGAATTACGTGATTTACATGAAGCCCAACGTGCTCAATTCGATCGTGAAAATAATAACCTTGCTCTGTACCTGCCCGAGGTTGGTATGACGCGTGGAGAATTGGAGGCGATGCATGAAAAACAGCTTGCTGACTTCAAGCGTGAGCAAAACAATGATGCAACAGTGTTACCGGAGTTGGGAATGACTGTAGGGGCACATCGTGCCATGCTGGCTGATCAGAATGCAGCATTTGAAAAACAACAAAATAATGATTCTGAATTCTTGCCGGAAATAGGTATGACTCGTGTCGAGCATAAGCGTATGCTTGCCCAACAAATGAAAAACTTTCATGAACGCTTGACTAAATGAAAAAAAAAAGGTAAAAAAAGGGTGGTTTTAGTAGGTTCTTATTCATCAAAATGGAGACAATTATGAATTTTTCAAAGAAAATAAGTTGGGCGTTGGGGCTTTCTGTGTTGCTGGTTTCTTCTGTTGTATCAACTTCTATGGCTGAAGATTGTGCAAAGGCTGAGGTCTTAAAAGCTGGTCCAAATGCTAGTGTGACCGGTGATGTTGCTATACAGGTTAAATGTTTAGATGCGACACCAGCCTTCGGTACGATCATGGTTGTGCCTGATACTACTATTACTGATCAGGCCTTAGCAACGGCATTGACCGCGATTTCCTTAAATAAAACTGTATGGCTACGAACGGAAGGTGTGGTATCTGGGTCTCTGCTTACCGTTATGTACATTGCTAAATAATGTGCGATATTTCTGTAAGTGTTTCTTGATTCAGTGTGGAATCTATTTTTTTTAAAAAATGTTTTATCTATGTCTTGTTTTCTTGAATTTGTATTTACATAGGTAAAACATTTTTTTTATATAACAATTTGAATAATTAATTTCAGCAATCTACTATTTGATTGAAATGAATTATTCCTGTCATGGCCTGTTTTCATGATCTCTGTTTCTTCCGCTGGTTATCAACTTCTCGAAGTCATCGTTTTCCTTGATTTGGGCTTACATTTACAAAAATATAAGTGTGTATGCCAATTTTCGTAAGCATGTTTTGATCCCCTCCTGTATGAAAAACCGATACTACACATGATCGTGTTACTTGTCCGTTGTGCCTGAACTTTGAATATATGTTCAATTATGGAGCGGATCTTCGGTCTTGTCTGTTTGTTTCCCATTCTGTGAGCTTGTAGTTCCGAGAGTCCTTGTGTTGCAGGTGTTCACGATATCCCATCTTATGCATTTGAGCGATTTTCTCCTGCGACCGGGAAGCCGAATGCGCCCCACATTTTACGACAAATATTGCCCGAATCCAGCAACGCGACAAACACGTTACTACCGTGCACTTCAGCACTGGTTACGTGAAAATGCCGGATAATTTTGTGTTTCAAGTCCACCGAGGCATGATTTTTATAACCGAAAAAACTCTTGTTGTTCTTCTTGGCCCAGCCGTATATTACCTTTTCCTTGGCTTCTTCAAGCTGTGGTTGAAACAATTCCCAATCAATGGTATTGAAGATTTCTCTTATGGCCTTCCTTGCGGACTATTTGTTTACTAATTTTCAGAAATGATAGCGTAATTCCCTGAATACTTAAGAACCCTTTAAGCTTAAGAGAAGCCTTTCACAATAAAAAGTATTTCTTTTTTTTAAGAACGCTTAAGCCGAATGAATCAAAAATAGGACAATGTATGCTTGTAACAGAAGATGGAGAAATTGATTTGCGGGAGTTGTTTGCAAAAATATGGGCAAGTAAGTTTTTGGTGCTTGTCATTACCGCTTTTTTTTACTTTATGGGTGCTATTTATGTTTATTTTACCCCTCAAATATGGAAAGCCAATGCATTGGTGATTGCTCCATCTTTTGAAGAGACAAAACAATTGAGTAGTAGACTAGAACAGTTGTCTGCCTTAAAATTAACTGATGAACAGTTACCTGATAGACAGTTACCTGATAGACAGTTGCCTGAGTTAAAAATAGCTGATTTTTCCGATTTTGAGAAAAAAAAATTGTTTGCTGATTTTCTTGATTCATATAACTCTTTTGACAACAAGGTAAAATTTTTGAAGGTCAAAGGTTATATACAACCACAAAAAAATGATAATTTTAATTTACAATCTCATGTTGAGGGAATGGCAAAGAACATTATTGCTATACAAAAGAAAAATGAAGAAACCGCCACTTTGTTTTTTGTTGCCGATAATGCTAAGGATGCTGTAAAGCGACTCCTTGAATATATCGACTTCGTCCAGTTACAAGAGAAAGTAAAGGTAAACAAACAATTGGTTGAGAAAATCGACAATAAAATAAGCATATTAACATTTCAACACCAGGTTCAAAATGTAGAAACCCTTAAACTATTGCAAGATGAAATTGCTCGTACTGAGTTAAGCTTGCGTATCAGTAAGGCAGCTGGGGTAGAAGATCCAGTTGAAAATCTCAATTATCAAGGCTTTTTCCCCATTGATCTTGGGGCAAAAGCCTTAAATGAGAAACTCAAGATTTTGAAAGAAATAAAAAATGTAGTACTCCTCAATCCTATGTTAGCGATAATACGTTTACAATTGAACAGCTTTCAGGCATTGCCACATAGTGAAGTTCAATTCAATTCTTACCATTATCTTCAGTCACCTTTAAAACCGCTTACCCCTGATGAGCCTAAAAAAGGCCTTATACTTCTTATGGCGACACTGATAGGCTTGCTACTTGGTATGATTATATCACTAATCCGTGCTAGAAACAGCGACTGAATTTTTGACTGTTTTGATGTTGTTATTAAATTGGAGAAAACCCTGAAACTTCAAACTTCAGTATAAAGGAAAAAATGAGCATACAGAAATCATTGATTCAGCGTTTTGTAAGTCGTCAATCGTTGATTGGTATAGTTGGTTTGGGCTACGTCGGTCTGCCGCTCATGCTGCGCTTCCAGGCTGCGGGCTTCAGTGTGCTGGGCATCGATATCGACACCAATAAGGTCGAAAATCTCAATAACGGGAAAAGTTATATTGAACATATACCCGCTGAAAAAATTGCTGCTGCCCGTTTGGCTGGGTTTGAAGCCACGACTGATTTCAGCCGAGCTACCGAGGCCGACGGACTGATCATCTGCGTACCTACTCCCCTCAACAAAAATCGTGAGCCAGATCTTTCCTATGTCACCGGCACAGTTGATGGCTTGGTCCCCCATCTGCGTCCTGGTCAGATACTTTCCCTGGAGAGTACCACCTATCCGGGGACCACCGAGGAGGAGTTGCTGCCCCGGATTGAAAAGACCGGTTTGAAAGTCGGGCAGGATTTCTTTCTCGTTTATTCCCCGGAACGGGAAGACCCCGGCAGCAAGAATTTCAATCCCGGCAATATCCCCAAGGTCATCGGCGGCCATACCCCTGCCTGCCTTGAAGTCGGTACCGCTCTCTATGCCGGGGCTATCGACCAATTGGTACCGGTCAGCTCCACCAAAGCAGCGGAAATGACCAAGCTGCTGGAAAACATCCACCGGGCTGTCAACATTGGCCTTGTCAACGAACTAAAAATCGTTTGTGACCAAATGGGAATCGACATTCACGAAGTAATCCGGGCCGCCGCCACTAAACCTTTCGGATTTACCCCTTACTATCCTGGCCCTGGCCTCGGAGGCCATTGCATCCCTATCGATCCCTTCTATCTTACCTGGAAGGCGCGGGAATACGGAATTTCCACCCGGTTCATCGAACTGGCCGGCGAGGTAAACACTGGCATGCCCCGCTGGGTGATCGGTAAGATTGTTGATGCTTTGAACGTCCGTGGGCTGGCCCTCAAGGGCAGTCGTGTCCTCGTCCTCGGTATTGCCTACAAAAAAAACGTGGACGATATGCGGGAATCCCCCTCCGTTGAACTTATGGATATCCTGCGCGACAAGGGGGCTGATGTCGATTATTCTGACCCCCATGTCCCCGTCTTTCCGAAGTTGCGGAGGCATCATTTCGATCTTGTCGGTGTTGCGCTTACCCCCGAAGCCGTTGCCAGCTATGATCTGATCCTGTTGGCCACCAACCATGATGCCTTTGACTACGATATGATCAAGGAAAATGCCCGGCTCATCGTAGATACTCGCGGAGTTTACCAAAACCCAGCGAATAATATTGTTAAAGCATAAGCGCAATCATGCAGCCAATTATGAAAAATACAAATAAAATTGCCGTGATCGGCGCCGGTTATTGGGGTAAAAATCTGGTTAGAAATTTTTACGGGCTCGAAGCTTTGGGCCTGATCGTTGATCCCAGCCCAGTGATCCATGAGGCAATGACCCAGAATTATCCTGGTGTTAATATCTCTGATTCTTACAGTGAAGCCCTGAACGATCGCGATATCAAAGGTATCGCCATCGCTACTCCGGCGGAAACCCACGGCAATCTCATCCGCGAGGCCATTCTTGCCGGTAAGGATGTTTATGTGGAAAAACCCCTCTGCCTTTCCGAAAGCGAAGGGCGGGAGTTGATCCAACTGGCCGCGGATAAAAAACAGCTTCTCATGGTCGGCCATCTCCTCTGGTACCATCCCGTGCTGCTGAAGCTCAAGCAACTGGTCCGGCAGGGCGAGCTTGGCCGCATTCGCTATATCTACTCCAACCGTCTCAACATGGGCAAGCTCCGCCGTGAGGAAAACGTCCTCTGGTCTTTTGCCCCCCACGATGTCTCGGTTATTCTCGGCTTGCTTGAGGAGATGCCCGAGTCGGTGCAAGCCCAAGGCGGCAATTTCCTGCATCAGCAGATCGCCGATGTCACCGTATCCATGCTCTCCTTTGCCAGCGGCGTCAAGGCCCACATCTTCGTCTCCTGGCTCCATCCCTTCAAGGAGCAGAAATTGGTGGTTGTGGGCGATCAGAAAATGGCCGTGTTCGACGACACCGCTCCTTGGGAAGAAAAGCTGACTCTTTTTGCCCACCAGGTAGAATGGCGCGACAACGCGCCTCAAGCAATCAAGGGTGAGGGAAAAACCATTAGCGTGCCGCAGGAAGAACCGCTTCGGGCTGAATGCGCCCATTTTCTTGAATGCATAGCGACCCGCAACATTCCTCGTACCGATGGGACTGAAGGGTTGCGGGTTCTGCAGGTGCTTAATTCCTGCCAGAAATCCCTGGAGTCAGGCAAAACCGAGGAGATTATCCCTGCTGCGCAGGGTGAGTTATTTTCTATCCATCCTTCTGCAGTAATCGATAAGAACGTCGAGCTTGGCATCGGCACCAAGGTGTGGCATTTTTCCCATATCCTGGAAGGAACAGTGATTGGCGAGGGCTGCAACATCGGCCAGAACGTGGTCATCGGGCCAAGAGGCCGGGTGGGAAAGGGGTGCAAAATCCAGAATAATGTCTCTCTGTACGAGGGAGTGATTCTGGAGGATCACGTTTTCTGTGGGCCATCCATGGTCTTCACCAATGTTCATAACCCGCGGGCCGAGGTCCGGAAGATGGATCAGGCGCGGAC
The DNA here is from genome assembly GCA_018821985.1 of Pseudomonadota bacterium. Classification (GTDB taxonomy): domain Bacteria; phylum Desulfobacterota; class Desulfobulbia; order Desulfobulbales; family Desulfocapsaceae; genus UBA2270. Next base: position 70,098 of record JAHJKP010000049.1, on the reverse strand, counting down.
CACGCTGGTCAAGCAAGGCGCCACCTTGGGTGCCAATTCCACCATTGTCTGCGGCATTACCATCGGTGCATATGCCTTCATAGGCGCAGGTGCGGTTGTCACCCGCGATGTGCCGGCCTATGCTCTGGTTGTGGGAAATCCGGCCCGGCGTCTTGGCTGGATGAGCCGTCATGGCGAGCGCTTGGATCTGCCGCTGTCGGGCGAAGGTACCGCCATCTGCCCCGCGACCGGTGAGAAATACCTGCTGAAGAATTCGGTTTGCTCTCAAGAGGAGTCTGTAAAATGACCCAGCCTACAATGCAGTTTATCGACCTCAAAGCCCAATACCGCGCATTGGAGGAAAAGATCAAGGCGCGCATCGATGCGGTACTAGAGCATGGCCATTATATCATGGGGCCTGAGATCAACGAGCTTGAGGGAAAACTGTCCGAATACGTTGGGGTCAAGCACTGCATCACCGCAGCTAGCGGCACCGACAGCCTGGAAATCGCCCTCCGCGCCCTGAACATTGGCCCCGGTGACGAAGTCATCACCGTACCCTTCACTTGGATCAGCACCGCGGAGGTAATCGCCCAAGTCGGGGCCAGACCGGTTTTTATCGACATCGATCCCGTCACCTACAACATGAACGTGGATTTGCTGGAAGCGGCCATCACCCCGCAAACCAAGGCGATCATGCCGGTGAGCCTTTTCGGCCAGATGCCGGACTATGAGAGGATCAACACCATCGCCGCCCGCCACAACAATATCCCCGTTATTGAGGACGGTGCCCAAAGCTTCGGCGCCACCCAGTATGGACGGCGTAGTTGCGGCGTCACCACCATCGGCTCCACCAGCTTCTTTCCGGCCAAACCCTTTGGCTGCTATGGCGATGGCGGGGCGCTCTTCACCAACGACGACCACCTTGCTGAGACCATGCGGGCCATTCGCACCCACGGCGGCCTGCAGCGCCACCACCACCCTTACATCGGCATGAACGGGCGGCTGGATACTATTCAAGCAGCCATCCTCTTGGCGAAGTTCGATAGCTTTGCCTGGGAAGTAGAGCGCCGCCAGGATATCGGCGCCCGCTATACCGAGCTTTTAAGTGCAACTCCCGGTTCTCGCTCCTTTCCACCCGGTTTTTCTCCCCCATGTATCGCCAAGGGCAACACCAGTGTTTACGCCCAATACACCATCCGGTCACAAAACCGGGATGGGTTGGCGGCGTATCTTAAGGAGCAGGGAATCCCTGCTGCGGTTTACTATCCGAAATGTCTGCACGAACAGCCGGCTTTTGCCTTCTGCAACTACCACATGGGCGATTTCCCCGAGTCCGAAAAGGCTTCTCGTGAGGTATTGAGCCTGCCCATGCATCCGTATCTAACGAATGACGACCAAAACAAGATTGTCGCCTCCATATCGGTGAGCTTCGAACCTGAAAAATGAAATGTCCAATATCGCTTGTCACTGTCTCCAGTTCTCAAATTTTTAGTTTTTGTCCGTCCTTGGCCGCTCATCGTTTTTAATTAGAAGTTGGTGATCCTTATTGGTACGGCAACACTGGGGTAAGCTCGTTCCAGAGCTTGTGGCAGGATCAACTCTCGCCGAGTCGGACGTCCGGCAGGCAACAAATGCGACTGAGTATGAGTATCTTGCAAAATCCGTTAAAGAGAACATTTCGTGCTGACATTCAAGGTCTCAGGGCCATAGCGATAATGGCCGTTCTCGCCTTTCACTATAATGCCGAACTTCTCCCTGGCGGATTCATCGGCGTTGATGTGTTTTTGGTCATATCAGGGTATCTGATAACCTCCATCCTCATAAGCAGGAAAGAAGTCGGATGTAATCTTTCAGAGATACTGAGAGATTTTTATATCAGCAGGTTCAAAAGGATAGTTCCGGCATACTATGCCCTGCTGGTAGTCGTATCGGTTGCGGCGGCGATACTTTTCATCCCGGATGATTTTTCCTATTACAGGGACAGCCTGGAAAAATCATTATATTTTTACAGTAATAATTATTTCGCGGGGTTTGGTGATTATTTTGCACCGGCCACCTCTGAGTTGCCGTTACTGCATACCTGGGCACTTGCCCTTGAAATGCAATTTTATCTCATCATGCCCTTGGTTGTTCTTTTTATCCCGGCCAAATGGTTAAGATGGCTGATTCCCCTCGGGATAGTTGGCCTGACACTCACCGCGGAATATATGATTCGGGTTGAAGGGGAAAATCAAAGCACATACTTCGCGCTTTATGCCCGGGTTCCTGAATTTTTGATAGGCGGTTGGCTGGCTTTACAGAAGATCGGCAATCAGTGGTCTGAGCGCAGGGAAAGTTTCACAGCGTTTACAGGGCTGGTCCTGATACTGTTATCAGCAATATTTATCACGCCAGATGCACCTTTCCCAGGAATTTTGGCTCTGTTGCCCTGCATTGGCGCGTCCCTGGTCATTTGCGCCGGCAAAGGCTGGCCGTCGAAACTCCTGTCGTGGCCGGTACTGGTCTGGCTGGGTGCCATTTCTTACTCTCTTTATCTTTGGCATTGGCCGGTACTGGCTTTTTTGCGCTATTACGCCGGCTCATATCAGCTAGACCTAACCCTGTCGGCGTTTTTTGTTGTTGCCACCCTTGTCTTGTCCTGTTGCACCTACTATTTTGTTGAAGAAGTGTTTCGTAACAGGCGTACAGCGGCTCGGGTTTTAGTGCCGATGGCAGTAGTGCTTGTAGTAACCGTGGCTCCACTCAGCTTGGTATCATCGGCCATAAACAAGAATCTGTTGGAGCCTTTGCCGGTTGAGTTTAGACGATATGCGGACCAGAAAAAGATTTGCCATGGCAAGATAAATGGTACCTGTCTTAGAGGAATAGACCGAGACGACACAAGCATCCTGGTGTTAGGTGACAGCCATGCTGCCATGCTCAACTACTTCTTTGATGCTGTTGGTGAAGAACTGGGGATCACGGCAAGAGTTATTACAGCCAGCAGCTGCGTGACGATCCCTGGGTTTGATTATCAAAGGATTCCAAAGTGGGCCCAAGACCCCTGCAAGCAGCAAATAGCCATTGTGGAGAACTATCTGGAATCAGCCTCGATCATATTTGTTGCAGCCAGTTGGAGCGGACACACTCAAAATGAGAATTTTATGAGTGCTCTTACGGAATTTTTGGAAGTAAGAGCCTCAAAGAATCAAAAAATACTGTTATTAGCCCAGATACCTAGGTTTAAGAAGAACCCCTTGCGGGCACAGCGGTTTGATTCTTTGAATATTCCGACATCCCTACCAAGGGATGAGAGTTATCTTACGGCCAATCTTGAGATTAAGCAATTGGCAGACAAATATCAGTACGTCCAATATATAGATCTGACAAGATTGCCCATATTTGATGCAGCCCCTTTATATGAGGGTGTCCTAATATATCATGATGAGCACCATCTCAATGAGATCGGGTCCAAAATCTATGGTAAGCACGCCTCTTCGTATCTGCGAGATTTGGGTTTGTTGGATTCAGAAAAAGGTATTTTTTGAAGATACAGAAAACTGTAAGTCTGTCATTATGATTCCAAAATTAATTTTACGCAAACTCCAGAACCTGATCTCTGATAAGAAATTCTCCGAGATTTTGACCGGGTCGGCTTGGGCCCTATCCGCCAATGTTGTTGCTGCCGGTCTGAGCATGGTAACGAGCATAATCGTTGCCAGGGCCTATGGAGCTGAAGTTTTGGGTATTGTGGCGGTGCTTGGCTCCTTTCTCCAGCTGGCCACTATTTTTACGGTACTGGGTACAAATACCTCCATCCTTCGTCTTATCCCTGAGCATCTGACAAAATATTCTTCCGCATCAGCCTTTCAAGTCTACCGCAAGACCCAGTACTTTGTGGCTGGGGTTTCTGTTTTTACCGGCACCCTCCTTTTTTTTGCCTCAGGGTTTATTGCGGATACCGTGTTCGCCAAACCACATTTAAGATTCTATTTTGCCCTGGCCGCAGTGTTTATCGTGTTCATGTCCCTCATGGAATTAAACACCCAGGCTGTACGCGGGCTGCGCCTGATCCGGATGTTTGCATTCATGCGCCTGCTGCCTTCTCTTTTTACACTGCTCATCCTGGTCCCCATAACCATTTTCTTTTTTCACCATAACAATCCCATCTATGCCATGTTCGCGTCCATGGTCGTCACCGCTCTTGTCGGGGCTTTTATCATGGACCGGGCCTTTAAAAAGAAAATAGGGCCAAATGATATTGTTCATCCCATGCCCTTAAAAAATATCCTGGCCATTTCGCTGCCCATGCTCATGACCTCGACCATGGCCTTTGTTATCGGTCAGACCGGCGTCATCATGCTGGGCATATTCCGTCCTGAGGCAGAAGTGGGGTATTACTCCGTTGCTGTCAGGATGGCAACCTTGACCACTTTTGTCTTGTCAGCTATCAACTCCATGGCCGCGCCCCAATTCTCCGATCTCTTCCAAAGCGATAAAATAGAGGAGCTTTTTTATGTGGCCAAAAAATCCAGCAAGCTTATTTTCTGGACTACTACCCCCATACTTTTATTCTTGATTTTACTGGGTAAGCCGCTTCTTTCTCTACTGTTCGGTTCTGATTTTACGGTCGCTTATTGGGCAATGTTTTTTCTTGTTCTGGGACAATTCGTAAATTCGATTTCAGGTTCAACTGGTTATTTTATGAACATGACAGGTTGTCAGATTGTCTTTCGTAATGTTATGTTTGTGGCAGCGTTTATGAATGTAATTCTAAACCTGATGCTTATCCCTAATCTTGGCATTTACGGTGCAGCCTTGGCAGGGATGTTCAGTCTGATTTTTTGGAATGTCTATTTGTTGATTTACATAAAAAAGAAATATGGTACAACTATTGGATATTTGCCTTTGATTTGCTAAAATGAATAACTTCGGAATTCGATTTACCTTGTACTTTTCCCCCCCCCAAAAAAAAAATGAAACTGCAAGTATAACAATTCATCTTTCTTACTATTGTCAGTAAGCCCATGCCCTACTAGGCATCACTTTGATTACTTGACTATTTTATATTAAGATTCAACTCTTACGTTAACTTTTTTCTGAATAGAGGAGATGGATATTGCAGAAAGATGACAGTACAATGAAAAAACTTAAGTTATCTTTTAAAGGGGAGCGTACTTATATACAAGGAACAAATTTATACACGGCAGTTACTGAAGCTGTTAAGGATATTTTTGTTCAAGATCGGCCTTGGATAAACTATATTGCTTTTCGTCAATTTGCCCAGTCAGGATGTACCATTGTTTTGGGAAGCGACTCATTAGTTTCGTTTCCTATTGTAGGCCACTTTGCTTGCCAGACAGGTGAGGGAAAAATAAAAGGGCAAATTTACGAAACTTTTGAGATGATAGAAAAACGGCTGCCATTTAATGAAGAGCAGATGAATAACACGGCGGTAATAGAAGAAAAATCCATTATACAGTTTAGGAGGGCCGGCTTTTTAGCCATTGAAGAGATTGTTTTTTTAACAAAACATCTCCACAATTCCCTGTTGCCCCCTAAGCAAGGACAGTGGGTCTTTACCCAAATTGATCTGATAGCTCCATTTTCAAATGACGATAACGTGTTATATGCAATTCATCTTAAACAGAATATTGCTAATCGGATCACGATTTCTGAAATCGAAGAAAATGGGCACATTTTAGGGAAAATTAATTTCTCAATTGGAAAATTATGATTGGCATAGGCGCGATAGCATCATATTTACCTGAGAAGTCACGAGATAATTTTAAACTTGCTGCTCACTTCGGAGAAGACGAGACCTTTGTCCGCCAACGTTTGGGAGGAATTTCCCTTCCTGTGTTGGATCATGGACTGGAAACATCCGATATGGCTGTGTTGGCAATCGAGCGTCTTTTGGACAAGACAGGCCTTGATAAGGATGCAATTCAATGCCTCGTGGTATGCACTCAAAACCCCGATGGGAGAGGTTTGCCACATACGGCAGCTATTGTGCAGCAAAAGGCAAATCTTCCACAACATACAGCTGCTTTTGATGTATCGTTGGGTTGCTCTGGGTATGTCTATGGACTGAATATTGTCAAAGGCTTTATGGAGAATGCTGGGCTTACGACGGGGGTATTCGTTACAGCTGATCCTTACTCCAAAATCGTAGACCCTGAAGATCGCAACACGGTGATGCTATTTGGTGATGCAGCGGCCGCAACTTTGCTGACAGTGGATAACCCTATTTATCATTTAGGCAAGAGTGTGTATGGTACTGATGGACAGGGAGCGAACCACCTTGCAAACAAGGGCGGGCGTCTACACATGAATGGCCGCCAGGTTTTTAATTTTGCTGCAACACAAGTGCCTGCCAGTATTACCGCATTACTCCATGCAGACGGTATTACTCTTGAAGATGTTGATCAATTTATCATTCATCAGGGCAGCAGGTATATTGTTGAAACATTGTCACGACGTATGGGACTTGACGAGAGCAAGGTTCCGATGAGGATGGAGATGACCGGCAATACGGTTTCGTCATCAATTCCGTTAATTCTGCAGGAAAGCATTAATGAAAAAGCGATCCATAAAATTTTAATTGCAGGGTTTGGTGTGGGATGGTCATGGGGTGCTATGATGCTTTCCCGTATAAAAAAATGAAACGGAGAAAATAATGAAAGCCGAGCAAAGTGAAGTTGTAAAAATCATCCATGATGCAAATACGCAAATTGACTTCGATAAATTATCGCCTGAAATATATTTGCGCGATATAGGTGCTGACTCGCTTGACATGATGACTATTCTTCTTGGACTTCAGGACAAATATGGTATTGAGATTCCAGATGAGGCAGTGGAAAAATTGAATTCTGTCGCTGCGATTTGTGATTTTATTAATAATACATGATTGAAAGCAAAAGGGCTGTGTTTAGAGATGTCAAAGTTCAGTTTCCGCAAGTATGTACCTGGTGATGATGATGAGATTAACAGGTTATACTTTGAGGTAACCGGAAGACAAAGGACAGCTGAACAATATCGATGGCAATGGCATGAGGCCCCTGGTGGGACCGGCGAGATATGGCTTATCGAGGCTGAAGAAAAATCCGGAGAAGCTAAGATAATAGGTCATCACGGGATAATGCCGATTCGTTTTTCCTCTGGGGCTTTAAATCTTCTTGCAGGAAAAACCGAAAATACAATGGTGCATCCCGCCTATAGGCCTAAAATCCTTTATCCCAAATACGAAAGGCACTTTTTAAGTGAATATGAAAATAAATTTGATCTTCTCTTTTCAACCACCGGGCCATCTGCAGCTTTACGGCTGCGTAGGGCATTGGGGTATAAAGCAGACAAACGATGGAATCATTATGCTTGGGCGTTAAATCCTGGCGCACTTACTTCTATTTTTGCTTCTGGATTTTCACATAAAAGTAACAGCCATTTGGCGATTGGGGCTGTAAAATTAGCCAATATTGGGACAAGCTTTTTAAGGTTACTTAAATTTCGCACCGGGAGCAGTTTGAAAACTTTACCTCTCGCTTGTCTATCATCCTCTGATGCTATGTGTCATCCTTTCTTCGCTTGTTTCTGGGGCAGTGTCAGAAAAGAATATGTTCTTACTCCTACAAGGGATCGTGAAGACCTGGCGTGGAGATTTTGGAAAAATCCTTATGCAACCTATGTTACCTTGATTTGTGAGGGACATCACGAAGGAGATGCATATGCCATCGTGCGCGATTGTGGAAATAGTGTTTTTACGCTTGATGACATAGTTTGTAGTCCTCCTACCAAACATTTTCTTCTTAAAGTACTTGAGTCGGTATGTGTTTGGGTTGATGAACATGGCGGAAATGTTTTGAAATTTTCAAGTACCTCGGATGCTTTTCTTCCCAGTCAATCATTCTCTGAATTTAAATTTGAAAATATTTATGAATCCTTTCCCTTGAATAGAGTTCGTAAAAATAAAGACCAGTTTATGTTACGGCGGATAACAAACTCTCTTTGTGCTCAAGAAGAATGGTTTGTCACTCCCATTGTTTTTGAGGGTCGTTAGAGGGTGCTTAATATATGATCCGCATCCGCCATCCTGACAATTTCCCAGCCGAGCGAGCGTATATCTTTGAGGTCATTTTCCGTGAATATCTAGGCCTCGAATACACGGCCGTTTCTGCCGATACAGATGCCGTCTCTCTCTCGCTCGACGGCAAAGCGGCTTTCTTCCTCAGAGATATGAGGTCAGGCAAATGAGTATTCAAGGAGGTTGGCCAACTCAGGCAAAGTTGGCCTGGCTACAGCAGATTCTTGTCGAGCGCTTTGGCCATGCTTTTGTGGTGCAACGAACGGGAAGTGATACGCTGAGGTTAGCGAGCCATGAAGCTAACGGCACCATCTTCTTCGATTCTCTGGAAACAGCATTTTGTCAATTTCACTCGGATATCCCCTGCGCCGAATGGGATGCTGCCGCTGAAGACTGGTTGCCTATTTTAGGTAAGCCATTACCTGCGCCTACAGTTTCACAACTTGCTTTTCCTCTGGTTGATAAGGTCGGTGATAACTACTTCATCCATTACGACATTCTCGGCCTGACCTATTGGATGCTCTCACGTAAAGAGGAGGTTGGGCGCACGGATCTGGATGAGCATGGGCGTTTTCCAGCCACATCTTCCCATGCCTTCAAATATGACTATCTGGAGCGCCCCATCGTTGACGAATGGCTGCATATTCTCGGGCAGGTCATTCAGCGTCAATGGCCGGGGATCCAGCTCAAGCAGCACCGGTTCTCCATGAAAGTCTCGCATGATGTCGACCACACCAGCCGATATGCCTTTTGTCGTCCCAAACAGCTGCTTCGTCGAATGGCTGGTGATGGGCTGCTACGCAGGCACTGGGGTGATACGCTTCGCGCACCCTGGATCTGGGTGACCACCAAGCATATTTTACACCCACGGGACCCTTACAATACCTTTGACTGGCTGATGGACCTGTCCGACCGCCATGGGCTGACTAGTGCCTTCTATTTCATGACGGGGGTGACGGATGCGGGTAAAGATGGTAATTACGACTTTGATCATCCCACAACACGTTATCTAATGCGCCGAATTCATAAACGTGGGCATGAGATCGGCCTGCATCCCAGTTTTAACACGTATCTTGATCCCCAATCCCTGATGGCGGAAGCCGACAAACTGCGGTGTGCCATGGTGGAAGAAGGTATCGAGCAGACCGGCATTGGTGGGAGGATGCACTATCTGCGCTGGACACAGCCAATCACGCTCCGCTCTTGGGTGCAGTCCGGCATGGCGTATGACAGCACCTTGAGTTACGCCGATCGGCCGGGATTTCGCTGCGGCACCTGTCACGAGTACCCGGCCTTTGACCCCGTGGTCGATGAACAGTTGGGCCTGCGAATCCGCCCGTTGATCGCTATGGAGTGTTCAGTTCTCGCTGATCAGTATATGGCGCTGGCCGACGCGGAAATGGCTCATGAAAAATTGTTGCAGCTAAAAACGGCATGTAAACATGTGGGGGGGCATTTCACCCTGCTTTGGCATAACTCAGAGCTGACGACACCGGAGCGTAAAGAGCTTTATGAATCCGTCGTGGCCACGTGAGAAAATTTTGAGGGCGGTCGTCGATAGTGGATGCCAGGATGAGCCTCACAAGAGGATATATCGTCCGGCTGTGGGATTGTGTGGGCATTGGTAAGTGTGGTGCCAATCGCTGTGGGTTATATGGCGGGTATTTTTTCGTTGCGGCATAAGCTGTCGTAACTGGGATCTTTCAATTGATGAGAATATTCAAAGTTTCAAGTTTAGCTGGCGCACGTATTTATGTACTTTATGCGCTACTGTTTTTCTTTCTGCTTTTTGTATTCCAGAATTTCATCGTGGTTCTATTTGCTTCGCAAGGTTATCCCGACAATTTGGCAGTTGGGAACATTCCCGTTTCGCTATTATTGATTGTTCTATGTGTGTCTTGTATCCGTCGCCCAGAAATGCCTTCATATTTCTTCCTCCATCTTGGCTTATCGCTTCTTATCACGCCGTCTTTGGTCTTGTATTGCGGTGGAAGCTTGCCTATCAGTTTCGCTCTAACAAGTGTGTCGGCATTTTTGATTATCGCAATAACCACTATTTTTTTTGATATTCGCAGAATAAAATTAAAAAGAGTGACATCTAAACAGCTTCTTATTCTGTTAACTGGTTTGTCCCTAGCATTTATTGGCAGTATCTTTGTTTTTGGTGGTGCACGGTTTATAAATTTTGATTTTTCACGTGTATATGGGATAAGGAGTGATGCTGCAGAAAATCTTCCAGGAATTTTTGGATACCTCAGTCCATTGTTTGGCAAGGTGATTATCCCTTTCGCCACAGTGTTGTCAATTTTATGGCGCAGATGGAGTATGGTGGCAATTTTGGTCGGATGCTCGGTTCTGCTGTTTGCTCTGACTGCACATAAAGCGCCACTGTTCTATCCTTTTATTGTGTTATTTGTTTTTTGGGTGGCCCAGTCGTCATCCAAAGCTGTGGAATTGCTATTGATAGCTATTTTGGGTATTTTGGCAATTTCCTCCATTGATTTCTGGTTATATACCAATGGCAAAGAGAGCATGATGTTTGGCAGTTTGTTTGCTAGAAGGGTTATATTGGTACCCTCATTACTCAACTGGTTTTATTTCGACTGGTTCTCCATGCATGAGAAATATTATTGGGCGGGATCAAAACTTACACTTGGCTTAATTGCACCGCCTGAATCGCTTAGCGCCGTAAACTTGATAGGTCTTGAATATTTCAACAATGAAGAAATGTCGGCGAATACAGGATGGATTGGAAGTGGCTATGCCAATGCGGGTTTGTTTGGCGTTTATTTATATTCTGTATTGATCGGTTTGTTTTTTTCTTTTCTGAATGTGTACGGCAGGAAGCTTGGAGCACGACTGGTGATCGCACTTTTTACGCTGCCGGTACTTGTCATGTTAAGGTCAACCGATCTAACTACCATGTTGCTTACTCATGGTCTTCTCATTGCAATGGGTATTCTAATGATTCTACGTCCAGAAGGGCCAAGCCCAGAAAAGGTGGCTAGCTAATGAAAGTTGTCCACCTCACCTCCGTCCACTCCCGCAATGACACCCGAATTTTCATCAAGCAATGCCGCAGCCTCGCCGCCCATGGCTATGAGGTAACCCTGGTGGTGGCCGATGGCCAGGGCGATGAGTACCAGGACAAAGTAAGGATTGTTGACGTCGGCCACCTGCCCGGTCGACTCAATCGTATCTTCAAGACTACTCGGCGGGTTTTAAAGAAGGCCATCGAGCTCAACGCCGATCTCTATCATTTCCACGACCCGGAGCTGATTCCCGTTGGCTTGAAGCTGAAGCGTCTGGGCAAGAAGGTGATTTTTGACTCCCATGAGGATGTCCCCCAGCAGCTCCAGGGAAAGCCCTATTTGAATCCGCCGTTGTTGCGAATGTTGTCAAATGCCTTTGGCTTGTTTGAGCGTTATGCCTGCCCCCGCTTCGACGGCATTATCGCGGCGACGCCCTTCATACGTGACAAATTCCTGGCCATCAATCCCCACAGCGTGGATATCAACAACTTCCCGTTGATTGGCGAACTCGATGCCGCCGTGCCGTGGATGGACAAACGGGATGAAGTCTGCTACGTGGGCGGGATCGGGGCGTTTCGGGGAATTCGAGAGCTCGTTCGCGCCTGCGAATTTGTGCAGACACCGGCTCGCTTGAATCTGGCGGGGCGCTTCTCGGAGCCTGACGTGGAAGCGGAGGTGAAGTCGTATCCGGGTTGGGGGCGTGTTAACGAGTTGGGTTTTGTCGATCGCGCCGGGGTGCGTGAGGTATTGGGGCGGTCGCTAGCCGGCTTGGTAACCTTTCATCCGCTTCCAAACCATATAGATGCCCAGCCGAACAAGATGTTTGAATATATGTCCTCAGGCATTCCGGTCATTGCCTCGAATTTTCACCTTTGGTGTGAGATTATCGAGGGTAACGATTGCGGTATGTGCGTTGACCCGCTCGACCCGAGTGCGATTGCAGAGGCCATCGATTTTTTGGTGTCCCACCCGGAGCGTGCCCGGCAGATGGGTGAAAATGGCCAACGTGCGGTTCAGGCGCGTTACAACTGGTCTGTCGAAGAGGCCAAATTACTCGATTTATACAAGAATATACTAGGTTGATTTCCAAATGAAAATTATTACCGTCCTCGGAGCTCGCCCCCAGTTCATCAAGGCCAGCGTTGTTTCCCATGCCATTGCCCAATCGGGTATGCTCACCGAAGTGGTCGTCCATACCGGTCAGCATTTCGATGCCAATATGTCCGATGTGTTTTTCTCCGAGCTCGGTATGGTTACACCCGCCTATCACCTGGACATCCACGGTGGCACACATGGGGCTATGACCGGGCGCATGCTGGCGGAGGTCGAACGCGTGTTGCTGGACGAGAAACCTGACGCCGTGCTGGTGTATGGCGACACCAATTCGACATTGGCTGGCGCCCTGGCCGCTGCCAAGCTGCACATTCCGGTCGCCCATGTAGAGGCGGGGCTGCGCTCCTTCAACATGGCCATGCCGGAAGAGATTAATCGTATCCTGACCGACCGCATTTCCCGCTGGCTGTTTACGCCTACAAACGTTGCTGCACAACATCTTGCTCGTGAAGGCTTCACTGCGGAACAGATCATCCCGGTTGGGGATGTGATGTACGACGTGGCGCTCCACCATGGTGCGAGAGTTACGGCAGAGGGCGGCTTATTGCAGCGCCTTGGTCTGAGGCCGAAAAACTATCTGCTCGCCACCATTCACCGTGCAGAGAATACCGATCACTCGGAGCGGCTGGCGGCCATCGTAGATGCGCTGGAGGTAACAGCGGAAAGCCTGCAAGTGGTGTGGCCGCTGCACCCCCGGACCCGGGCGGTGTTGCAGCAGGCTGGTCGGCTGGAGGACTTGTCGAGACGCATGACGCTTATCGAGCCGGTGGGCTATCTGGACATGGTGCAACTGGAAAAATACGCCGCCCTGATCGCCACTGATTCCGGCGGGGTGCAGAAGGAGGCCTTCTTCTACCAGGTGCCCTGCGTCACAGTGCGCGACGAAACCGAATGGGTGGAGTTGGTGGAAGCAGGATGGAACCGGCTTGCGCCGCCGACAGATGCATCGTCTTTACGGCAAGACATCAGCGAGGCTCTGGGCAGTTGCGGCAAGTCTGTAAAACCCTACGGCGAAGGGGATGCAGCGCAACGGATTGTGAAGCATCTCATGTTGAACTTATGAAGATGAAGCAGGTTTGGATACTCAATCATTATGCCCAGGAGCCAGGTGGAGCTGGCGGCACACGCCATTACAGCTTGGCCAAACATTTATTGGTACACGGCTGGAAGACATCGGTCATCGCGGCGAGTGTTGAATTGAATACCGGACATCAGCGCCTTGCAAATAACGAGAGACTGCGAATAACCGATTTTGACGGTGTGACCTTTTTGTGGGTGCGGACGCCGCAGTATGAAGGAAACAGCGGTGGCCGCATGAAGAATATGCTGGTTTATGCGTTCCGTGTTTTGATGCCATCGGTTACGCGAGACCTGGATAAACCAGATGTGATAGTCGGGTCCAGTGTTCATCCGTTTGCCGCGTGGTCGGGGGCAATTTTGGCCCGGCGCTTTGGGGTTCCGTTTGTTTTTGAGGTGCGCGATCTTTGGCCGCAGACACTGGTTGATATGGGAAGATTGCGTGCCGATGGATTGGTGACCAAGGTGCTTCGGATGCTTGAAAAATGGCTTTATCAGCGTGCTGACCGTATTGTTGTTTTGCTGCCCAAAGCAGCAGACTACATAGTGCCGTTGGGGGTGACAGCAGACAAGATCGTCTGGGTTCCTAATGGTGTGGAGCTGGCAGGCTATCCCGAGCCGTCCCAACCGCTCGTGCGGGATGCCTTCACGCTGATGTATTTTGGTGCGCACGGACAGGCTAATGGCTTGGATTGTCTTTTAAAAGCGATGGCCGAACTCAAGAAAATACCCGCGATGGCCCATGTGCGCTTGCGCTTGATTGGCGGTGGACCATTGAAACCATATTTGCTGGATTTGGCGCGTGATCTCGGCTTGGATAATGTTGAGTTTGGCGCACCAGTGCCAAAGCAGGAGATACCTGCATTGGCTGCTGAAGCAGATGGGTTTGTATTTAATCTGATTGATGCACCAGTTTTTAAATTTGGAATTAGTTCAAACAAGCTTTTTGACTTTCTTGCTGCTGCGAGACCGATTATTTTTTGTTGTGATGCGTCTAATAATCCAGTTGAAGACGCGGGGGCAGGGATTACGGTGCATCCTGGTGATTCTGTTGCGCTGGCTAAAGCTATCGCTACGCTTGTTGCCTTGCCTGCTGATCAACGGGCTGCGATGGGGCGAGCAGGACGTGCGTATGTCGAGAAAAATCACGACTTCAGAATTCTTGCTGAAAAGTTTTCGGTTATGTTGAATGAATTGGTTGCAGAACCTCGATGAAGCGTTTATTCGATATTTTGGCGGCAGCGTTGGGGCTGATTATTTTATGGCCTGTGCTTGTATTGGTGGTATGGCAGGTGCGTCGCAAAATTGGGAGCCCAGTTTTGTTTAGACAGGTGCGCCCTGGCCAACAGTGCAGACCTTTTATGATGTATAAGTTCCGTACCATGACGGACGAGTGCGATGCATATGGTAACCTCCTGCCAGATGAGCAGCGACTGACGGCCTTCGGCAAATTTATGCGTAGTACCAGCCTCGATGAACTGCCGGAGCTGATCAATGTGTTAAAGGGGGAGATGAGTCTGGTGGGACCGCGTCCGCTCCTCATGGAGTACCTGCCTCTTTACACGCCCGAGCAGGCGCGCCGCCACGAAGTCCGGCCCGGTATCACTGGTTGGGCGCAAGTGAATGGCCGCAATACGCTCTCTTGGGAAGAGAAGTTTAAGCTTGATGTGTGGTATGTGGATAATCGTTCATTCTGGCTTGATATGAAAATTCTTTGGTTGACGGCGGGCAAGGTGTTAAAACGGGATGGGATCAGTCAGGAAGGGAGTGTTACTATGGAGAAATTTCGGGGTAGCAAGCCAGAGGTGGTCAGTAGATGAGTGGTGGGCGGTTGTTGATTCTCGGTGCCAGCGGGCATGGAAAAGTGGTGGGGGATTGCGCCATGGCTGTTGCTGGCTGGGATGAAATACGCTATTTTGATGATCGATGGCCGATACTTAGCGCTTGTGGTCCATGGTCGGTTGTGGGCACGGGTGAGGCGTTTTTTGCCGAGGCAGGGGCAGGGGACCAGGCGTTTGTGGCCATCGGGAACGTTGCTGCCCGGTTGGCTTGGTTGCGGCGTCTTAAGGCCTCCGGGATCTCAATTGCAACGGTGATTCATCCACGCTCGGTGATCAGCCCCCATGCGGTGATTGGAGAGGGTGGGCTGGTGGTTGCAGGAGCGGTAGTTAATATTGATGCCCACTTAGGGCTTGGCTGCATTATCAATACCGCTGCCACGGTGGATCACGATTGTGTGCTCGGTGATGGAGTCCATGTCTGCCCAGGTGCGCATCTGGCTGGCGATGTGCAGGTGGGCGAGTCGAGTTGGCTTGGCATTGGTTGTGCTGTCCGCCAGGGCATTCGCATTGGGGCCGGTGTGACTGTGGGCGCAGGGGCGGTGGTAGTAGAGGACGTGCCTGATGGCTTGACGGTTGTAGGTGTGCCGGCGCGTCCGTTTGAAACAAAGAGCGGATTGGACTTGAAATGCTGAATACTCCCTTTTCCCCTTGGCCGAGCTTTACCCAGGAAGAGGCTGACGCGGTTTCCCGGGTTTTGCTTTCAAACAAGGTCAATTACTGGACCGGCACCGAATGCCGGGACTTCGAGAAGGAATTCGCGGTCTGGTGCGGCGCGGAGCACGCTATCGCGCTGGCCAACGGCACGCTGGCACTGGACCTGGCACTGAAGGTGTTGGGTGTCGGCCCCGGTGACGAGGTGGTGGTGACACCACGCACTTTTATTGCCTCGGTCTCCTGTGTGGTGACGGCTGGGGCAACGCCGGTTTTTGCCGAGGTGGATGCCGATTCTCAGAACATTACAGCGGAATCGATTAGGGCCGTGCTTACTCCCCGCACTAAGGCGGTGATTTGTGTCCACTTGGCCGGCTGGCCGTGCGACATGGATCCAATCATGGCTCTGGCAGCGGAAAATGGCTTGTACGTTATCGAAGATTGCGCCCAGGCCCATGGGGCAAGTTACAAAGGCCGACCGGTCGGATCTATCGGTCACTTTGGTGCCTGGTCGTTCTGTCAGGATAAGATCATGACGACAGGGGGCGAGGGAGGCATGCTCACCACTAACCGCCGGGATTGGTGGGAGAAGGCGTGGGCTTATAAGGATCATGGTAAGAGTTGGTCGGCGGTGTACGAGCGGAAACATCCTCCCGGATTCCGTTGGCTACATGAATCTTTTGGCACCAACTGGCGGATGATGGAAATACAAGCCGTGATCGGACGTATCCAACTGCAACGTATGCCTGAATGGACAACTCAACGTCGTCAAAACGCAAATGCCATTTGGGAAACTGCCAATCAGTTGCAGGGGATACGCGTCCCTGTCATCCCCAATTATATTGGTCACGCCTCCTATAAATGCTATGTCTTCGTTGAACCAGACCAACTCAAAGCAGGCTGGAATCGTGACCGTATCATGGCAGAGATCAATCAACGTGGAATCCCTTGCTACTCCGGTTCATGCTCAGAGGTCTACCTCGAAAAAGCCTTCGACAGCACTGGATGGCGTCCTGCCGAACGTCTACCCATTGCCAAAAAACTTGGTGAAACCAGCCTGATGTTCCTTGTTCATCCCACCCTGACCGAAGCTGACATCCAGCAAACCTGTCAGACATTGGCAAGTGTGATGCTGGAAACCGTCCTTTTATAGTGGTCCCCAATTATGAGACAGTCGAGTGCCGATATGATGAAAAATACTTTTAAATGTTTGTTGTTTAATAAATGGTCGGCTTTCCTTCATGATTTGCTGTGGGTTCCAGTGGTCTTTGTCCTGGCATATTTGTTACGTTTTAATCTTGAAGGGATTCCTGCTGGGCATAGGCATTCGCTGCTGATCCTCATGATAGTTGGCATAGTTGTACAGGGGATTTGTTATCGGTTTTTCGGCTTGTATCGAGGATTATGGCGTTTTGCTTCTATTCCCGATCTCGTCAGAATCCTGAAAGCTGTTTTTCTTGGAACACTTCTTATTGCTGTTGTCCTTTTTCTGACCAATCGTCTTGCCGGGACACCGCGGTCAATTTTGGTTTTGTACCCATTATTGCTTACAATTGGTCTCAGTGTGCCGCGTATGTTTTATCGATGGTACAGGGAACAATATCGTATGCCTGTGTGTCTTGCTGAGGGAAAGCGGGTTGTTATTGTTGGTGCCGGCCAGGCAGGTGAACTCCTGGTACGGGATTTGCGACGCCAATCGGAGATATTGCCGGTTGCTTTTGTAGATGATGATACAACAAAGCATGGTCGTGAAATTCATGGTGTTAGGGTTTTAGGTAACATTAGTGAAATTGCGGAGATCATATCGGAACTTGATGTTCAGGAAATTCTGATAGCTATGCCGTCTGCAAATAGAGATACAATGCAGCGCATTACAGAACAGTGTGATCCTGCAGGTATCCCCTTTAAGGTTTTGCCCTCACTGCAGGAGTTGGTTGGCGATCAGGTCAGCTATGGGCAGTTGCGACCGGTAACCCTGGAAGACTTGCTGGGGCGCGATCCTGTGAAGCTTGATATAGAGGCAATTGCTGCATATCTGAAAAGAAAGACCATTCTTGTAACAGGCGGTGGTGGATCTATTGGTTCCGAATTGTGTCGTCAAGTAGCCGGCATGAATCCTGTGCGTCTTGTGATTTTTGACCAGGGTGAATTTAATCTATACGCTATTGATAATGAATTACGCTCAGATTTTCCTGATCTTGAATTAGTTTCAGTCCTTGGCGATGTTAAGAATAAGGAGCGTGTTGATTGGGTTTTTAAAAAATTTAGACCCGACGTCGTCTTTCATGCTGCTGCCTACAAACATGTTCCTATGGTTGAACTTAATCCCGCAGAGGGAGTTGCCAATAATGTGCGAGGGAGTTGCATTGTGGCAGATGCTGCAGACGCATATGGTGTTGACCGTTTTGTCTTTATATCAACAGATAAAGCAGTAAATCCGGCAAATGTCATGGGGACGACCAAAAGAATTGCTGAAATTTATTGCCAAAATTTAAATAGTAGATCTAAAACCAAATATATCACAACACGCTTTGGTAATGTGTTGGGCTCTGCCGGTTCTGTTGTCCCCCTTTTTCAGCGACAGATAGAAAAAGGAGGACCAGTGACGGTAACTCATCCCGATATTACTCGTTACTTCATGACAATACCCGAATCGGTCAGTCTTATTCTTCAAGCCGGAGCGATGGGAGAGGGGGGGGAAATTTTTGTGCTCGATATGGGAGAACCCGTACTCATCCGTCACCTTGCTGAACAAATGATCCGACTTGCAGGTTTGAAGCCTGAAAAAGATATTGCCATACAATATACCGGGCTTCGACCGGGGGAAAAATTGTATGAAGAACTCTTGCATGAGAGTGAGGGTTTACAGCCGACAACCCATGATAAACTTTTATTAGCTCGCAGCAGGGCAGTGGACTGGCAGTGGTTGAATCAAGCCTTGGTGCGTTTAGATGACGCCGCTGTATCTCGAAATGTACCTGATTTGTTAAAGCAACTTCAAAGTATCGTTCCTGAATTTTCAGCACTCCCGATCTCTCACGTAAGCGATCCGGCAAACAAGTGAGATAGTATTTTGACATTATTAAAGATAAATTTGTAAGTTATTCTAGGTAGGAACCTTATCCTCTGGTCAGAGGATAAGGTTTAGTCTACAATGTTTTTTTCCATAACAGCTTTTGTTTCTTGAGACAGGCTCCTTACCATCTCTACTCTATATTTGTTTTCTCTATCAATACATTCCATGTCAACTTCTTGCACTTCTCAGAATCGGCCCTTGCTGTCGGTCATACTTCCCACTTGGAACGGCGCAACTTTAATGCGAGAATTACTGAGCGTGTTGTCCCGGCAGACGGTTCTGTTTCATGAGTTATTGGTTGTGGATTCTTCTTCCAGAGATCAAACGGTTACGATTGCCAAAGAGTTTGGCGCGGAAGTAGTGGTTATTCCTCAGAAGGAATTTGATCACGGGGGAACCCGAACTATGATCAGCAGAATGGCACGGGGCGATATTTTGATTTTTTTGACCCAGGATGCTGTTCCTGTTTCAACTGATGCGCTGGAAAAACTTATCCAGCCCTTGCTGTTAGATGAGATGATTGCTGTCACTTATGGCCGGCAACTGCCAAATCGTGATGCCACTGTCCTTGCTGCGCATCTGCGTTCTTTTAATTATCCGGCGCAAGCGGTTGTCCGCAGTTTTGCTGATCGACAGCAGCTTGGGTTTCGAACCGTCTTTGTCTCAAACTCCTTTGCAGCATATCGCAAGACTGCTCTTGCCGAAATTGATTATTTTAAGAGCGGCTTGATCTTTGGTGAGGATACCTGTGCGGTTGGCCGTTTGTTGATGCAAGGATATAAAGTCGCCTATGTGGCTGACGCGATGGTCTTTCATTCTCATAATTATAGCTGTGTTCAGGAATTCCGGCGCTCATTTGACATTGGAGTGCTGCATGTCACCGAAAAATGGTTGCTGG
Source organism: Pseudomonadota bacterium (assembly GCA_018821985.1). GTDB lineage: Bacteria > Desulfobacterota > Desulfobulbia > Desulfobulbales > Desulfocapsaceae > UBA2270. Next base: position 50,369 of record JAHJKP010000049.1, on the reverse strand, counting down.
CGACTTATGGCCACGCTGAGGGAATAGGTCGCCAGTATGTCAGATCTGGAGTGTCTTATCTCTTTGATGTGAAAAAAAGAGCATTGTTGCCCAATTTTTTCTGGAGGGTAGTAGTCAAGTTCCTTGGCTATAAATTAGGCAGAAATTTCCAGTTATTGCCGCAATGGTTGATTCCCTTCTTAAGTATGCACAGGTCCTGGTGGGCCAGACACAGAGATGCTTCTGCATCTCTTCATCTCTTGTAACAAAGAAAGTTCCTCTTGCCGTTTTTGCCGTAGAGGTATAATAGTCTTTTTCGTTTCAATATGTTGGGTCAATAAGTAGGCCCTTGAAGAAGGGTGCTGTAAGGCATACAAAATCGCCGGCGGTTGAGGTTGAAAAAAATATATGTCACAACTCCCTAATCGGACATTACTGGATACAAATATGGCTTTGTTCAATAAAAATTTTGAAATATTCTCAAGGGTTCTCTTTGCTTCATTTTATGTATTCCTTCTAGTTGAACTTTGTTCAATATTCTCTCATTCGCCTGACCGATTAACAGCTCTTCCTGTAGTGATTGTTTTTTTTCTTATCACTTTTTTCAATTCATCCTGGGGGTTATGGCTCTTTATAGCTGTTGTTCCACTTATTAATGGCCTTTTTATGGTCAAAGGGTTTGGCGATATTTCCCTGGCTTTTACTGGGGTCTATCTTGCCTGGTATCCTAAATATTTACTGAAGCAAAAGAAGATTCAACCCTTAACCTCGAGTGGATTTTATGTTGATCTCTTAATTGCCATTATTTTGTTAAACTTGTTCCTGAGTTTAGTCCGGATTGCCGAATTTCCACTACCTTCCCGATCATGGCTTGACTGGTTTTCTTATTTTCCTTTCGTCAGTCAGAAAGATATTTTGTGGCAAATTAGGGCCGCAATTATTTTATTGAAAGGACTCTTTCTTTTCAGGATGCTTGAGGTGGAATTGAAAGACAGTTTGTCTTGGCTTGCTTTTACAAAAACCATTTATGTACAAGCAAGCATCATTGCAATATTTTCCATATTTCAGTTCATTTCTTTACGAACAAGAGGTGAGGATTATATTAGACTGTATTTTCCTTTTAACGATACTCATTCGTATGGTAGCTATGTAGTCCTATTATTGGTCATTTTTAGTTATCTCTTATTTCATCGTAAAAAATATCTAAATGAGTGTGAAGAAAATCAAAATATTGCCATTGAGACTTGCAAGAGGAGGTGTGCGTCATTCTCGCAAGTCTCTATCTCAAGGCTGGTAGGATTTTTCTGTCATTTTTTGCCTTATAAAAAACTTGTAAATAGTTTGCTTGTAGTTGTTTTTATTCTCTTGTGTGTCTATTCATTTTCCAGGATGACTTGGCTTGCAGGATGTCTTTTCCTCTTTTTGCTTTTTATTACTAAAACAAAAAATAAAAAAGTAATCATCTCTCTTTGTCTTGTTCTGGCCTTTACATTTATTGTCGGTAGTCTGTTTGCTCCGAAATTGATACAATCAGGCAAACCTTCCTTTCGCAGATTGGGGACATTTTTAAATATTAAAGATATTAATAAAGATCGAAATCTCCTTATACGGTACGAGCTATGGGGGCGTTCAGTGGCGATGGTAAAGGATTTCCCGCTCACTGGAGTAGGGGTGGGAAATTTTTACAGGAATAATGTCTCTTACGAGAACAGATCCCTGGGGAAGGGGTATGTGGAGAATGCACATAACTATTATCTGCAGTTATCTTCAGAGTTAGGGATTCCTGGTATATTTTTATTTATTTCTATTCTTGCCTCTCTCTACCTCCCTAAGTTAACTCCTGCCGGAAGAGCAGGTGGCTTGGCGTCAGAAATTTCCGTAAAACCATTCCTCTACGGACTTGGCGCCTACTTGGTCACCATGTTGACTGGACACCCGCTTCTTCTTCCCAGTCAGCAGTTTTTGTTTTGGTCTATGGTTGCAATAATCTCCAAGGGGCAGTTTCTTTCCCAGGAAATGCCTGAGAATAATAGGCTTGTTAAGACAATATATGGAAAGGTTGGGTGTTTTGTTTTTTCACTTTATCTGCTTGGTTTTTGTTTTAATGTTATCACCGATAAACCCTGGACGATTCCAGCTGAGTATGGATTGTATTCTAATGAAGATTGGGAAGGGACACCCATGCGGTGGATGGCAGGAAAGGCAGAATATTATCTTCCAGAAAATTCAAAAAAGATCAATTTAAAGGTTGTCGCACAACCGTTCAACAGCCAAAAGCCTGATGGCCTTACCTTGACAGTGTCATTGAATAATTCAATTGTCGATAGGGTTCATTTTGTGGAGGGAGGAACAAGAACTCTCAGCTATGATGTCTCTGCAATGAATAAACGGAAAATTAAAGTTAATTTGGAAGTGTCCAAGGTATTTTGTCCCAAGAAAATCGGTCTTAATAGTGATTCTCGGATACTTGGCGTTGCGCTCAGTATTGATGACGTAACTTTCTGATTTAAAGAGAAAGTTAAAATGACAACCACTGTTGTTCAACAAGAGAATTGTACTATTCTTCCAAATGTCCAAATCCCTGGCACCATTTTGATAAAGGGTCAGGGCGAATCTGTCATAGAGAAGAGTGGGTGGTGAAGGCTGATTGCTGTGGATCGGTGGGAAGATGAAGGAAGTGGAATACGGTTTTGGAGTAGTAAAGTTTGATTTCCTTTGTTATGTTTTGCGGTTATATTATCCGCCTGTAACAATGAATGTCATGCGGAAAGGATCTGTCAGTGAGCTGAAGTGGTAGTAAGCCGTTGCGTAAAAATTATAGTAGCATTGAAATACCGTGAACGGCATAAGGTGCCGTAATAAAATATCCACAAATGTAATGGTTATTTCGTAACGGTATGTAAAAGAAGGAATCAAGAAAAACACTATGTCGTTTATCCTGCCTGATTCAAGAATATATGTTGCTGGTCATACTGGCATGGTGGGTTCTGCCATCATGAACCGGTTGAAACAACAGGGCTATGAGAATATAGTGACTCATTCTCATGCCGAGTTGGATCTTCTGGATCAGAAGGCTGTCCGTTTTTTCTTTCAGCAGGAACAAATCGATTGTGTCATACTGGCAGCTGCCAAGGTGGGAGGTATCCTGGCAAATGCTACGTTTCCCGCGGATTTTATTTATCAAAATCTGGTAATCCAGAACAATGTTATTCATGAAGCGTGGCAGGCAGGGGTGCAAAACCTGTTATTTCTCGGTAGTTCCTGTATTTACCCTAAATTTGCGCCGCAGCCTATGAAGGAGGAGTGTCTTCTTGGCGGGCCTCTTGAGCCAACAAATGAACCGTATGCAATTGCCAAGATTGCCGGTATCAAGATGTGTGAAGCGTATAATCGTCAGTATGGAACCAGCTATTTTGCAGTTATGCCGACTAATTTGTATGGAACTGGAGATTATTATGGCTTACAGAATTCTCATGTGTTACCGGCCCTGATTCGTAAGATGCACGATGCAAAGATTAGAGGTCAAAAAGAAGTTGTCCTTTGGGGTACCGGCACAGCACGCAGGGAATTTTTGCACTGTGCTGATCTTGCTGATGCAGTTGTTTTTTTACTTTCATTAGAAAGAGAGCTCTTATTCTCTTCGCTACCTTTGGCAGGATCACCTCTGATAAATATTGGATATGGTAAGGATATCACAATTCATGAGCTTGCTGACATGATAGCTGGAATTGTCGGTTTTACCGGTAAGATCAGCTGGGATGTGACAAAACCGGATGGCACCCCTCGGAAACTACTTGATGTAAGCCGGATAAACGCCTTGGGATGGCAGCCAGTGATCTCTTTATCAGGTGGTATTCAAGATACGTATATTAATTATCTGTCCGAAATGGTTGAGGCGTAGGTAGACTTTTTTGTTGTTTTGATTATATTGTTCAATTTGTGCTTATACATTAGAGCCTCTTGCAAAAGTCCACCAGCAGGTATTCCGGATGAAGTAAGGAGTGTCTGCTGTGTTGATTGTCTTAAGATTTTTGCCAGAGTCTTATTCTATTTTTATTCTCAACATCAATTTGTGAGCCTTCTTGCTCGCTTTCTGGAAAAGGATGTAACATGATGAAAAAAGCTCTTATTACCGGTGTGACCGGTCAGGATGGTGCCTATCTTGCCGAATTTTTATTGAACAAAGGATATGAAGTACATGGTATGAAACGTCGTACCTCTCTCTTCAATACCGATAGAATTGATCACCTGTATCAGGGGCCACATGAAGAACATCGACAGTTTTTTTTGCACCATGGAGATATGACGGATTCGAGCAGCTTGATCCATATACTCCAAAAGGTTCAGCCTGATGAGGTCTATAATCTGGCTGCTCAGTCTCATGTTGCGGTCTCTTTTGAAGAGCCGGAGTACACGGCCAATTCTGATGCACTTGGAGCCTTGAGGATTCTGGAGGCGATTAGGACCATTGGGCTTGCAGAAAAAACAAGGTACTACCAGGCATCTACCTCCGAGTTGTTTGGAAAAGTTCAGGAAACTCCTCAAACCGAGAAAACTCCTTTCTATCCCCGTTCCCCTTATGCCGTGGCGAAGCTCTATGCCTATTGGATTACAGTGAATTATCGTGAGGCCTATGGGTTTTACGCCTGTAATGGAATCCTCTTTAACCATGAATCTCCGGTTCGTGGAGAGACATTTGTCACCAGAAAAATCACCCGTGCCTTAAGTCGGATCGTCCTTGGTCTGAAAAAATGTGTCCATCTTGGAAATCTTGACGCCAAACGTGACTGGGGGCATGCAAAAGACTATGTTGAAATGCAATGGTTGATGCTCCAGCAGGAGCTACCTGAAGATTTTGTCATTGCCACGGGCAAGCAATACTCAGTTCGAGATTTTGTCGGGGCGGCCGCCAGTGAATTGGGTATAAGTTTAAAGTGGCAGGGAACTGGGCTAGAGGAACTGGGTATTGTTGATCAGGTGGAACATCTTGAAACAAGCGCGTTTGATGCAAGCGTTCATGTAAAACCGGGTGATGTCATTGTCCGGGTTGATCCTCGCTATTTTCGTCCGACAGAGGTGGAAACTTTGTTGGGGGATGCTACAAAGGCCAAGGAGAAATTGGGATGGGTACCAAAGATTAGTTTTAAGGAGTTGGTTTCCGAGATGATACACCATGACATGGAAGAGGCGCGTCGGGACGAACTTTGTCGGAATGAAGGATTTAGAATCAACTCCTATTATGAGTAAAACTGCTCTTATCTTAGGGGTCTCTGGTCAGGATGGAGCTTATTTATCCAAATTGCTTCTGAACAAAGGGTATCGTGTCGTTGGGTCATCTCGTGATGCCCAGATGTCGTCCTTTGCCAATCTGGAACGTCTTGGAATAAAGGGGGAGGTTCAAACCGAATCTGTTTCCTCCAATGATTTTCGCAGTGTGCTGCAGGTGCTGAAAAAGGTGGAGCCGGATGAAATCTATAATCTGGCGGGACAGAGTTCTGTTGGCCTGTCATTCAGTCAGCCCGTGGAGACCTTTGAGAGTATCGGTATAGGAACGTTGAATCTGTTGGAAGCAATACGTATCCAGGATATGCCTGTACGGTTTTACAATGCCTGCTCAAGTGAATGCTTTGGTAATACTGATGGTGAACGTGCGGATGAAGAGACCCCGTTCCGTCCCCGTAGCCCCTATGCGGTGGCAAAAGCAGCAGCCTTCTGGCAGGTAGCCAACTATCGTGAGGCATATGGCCTTTTTGCCTGTTCCGGTCTGTTGTTCAATCATGAATCGCCCCTTCGTCCGGAGCGATTTGTTACCCAGAAAATTGTCCGCGAGGCGTGTCAGATTAAGGCTGGTTTGCAGCAGAAGATGAAGCTTGGCAATATTACGGTTATGCGTGACTGGGGATGGGCACCGGAGTATGTCGAAGCCATGTGGCTGATGCTTCAGCAGGATGAGGCCGATGACTATATCGTGGCCACGGGAAAAACCTATAGTTTGGAAGAGATGGTGGAAACCGTTTTCTCCTCTCTGGGGCTCAATTGGCAGGAGCATGTCGAGTTGAATCCGGATTTGTTGCGTCCAACCGATATCAAGATATCCCTTGCCGATCCGGGTAAGGCGGCAAGAGCGTTGGGCTGGAAGGCTAAATATGGAATGAAAGAAGTGGCGGCGATGATGGTCGAAGCGTGCATGAAGGATATGGAAAATTAATATGGGTCATGTCTGTCGGGGTGCCATTCTCTTAAACTACGACATCCGGTCTTTGTCCTGATACCATGGGTGATTTCAAAGGTCGTCTTATCGCCCTGTACCATTACAGAGGGTTTGTGCTCAGTATGGTTGCCAGAGAATTCCGCAGCCGCTATATGGGCTCGCTTCTTGGTAGCATCTGGTCTGTTCTGAATCCTCTGACCATGATTTTCATCTATACGGTGATCTTTTCCCGGGTGATGCGGGCAAAATTGCCGGGCATTGACGATTCAATGGGGTATGGGCTCTTTGTCTGTGCCGGTCTACTGCCCTGGCTTTTTTTCGTGGAACTTCTCAACCGTTTCCCCAATATCTTTGTTGAACAAGCCGCACTGCTGAAAAAAGTCAGTTTCCCCAGGATAACACTCCCTGTTATCGCTCTCTGTTCGGCCACTATCAACTTCCTGATAATCTTCACCCTTTTTCTTAGCTTTTTGTTGCTGACAGGTCGGTTCCCGGGTTGGGTTGTCTTGGGATATGTTCCTCTACTCATTATGCAGCAGATGTTTGTGGTGGGCCTGGGGGTGATGCTTGGCAGTATGAATGTCTTTTTCCGGGATATCGGCCAATTTGTTAACGTGATTATACAGTTCTGGTTTTGGTTTACTCCCATTGTCTATACACTGACCATGGTGCCGGAAAAAGCTCAAGGTCTTTTGTCCTTCAATCCGATGACCTCCTTTCTCCAAGCCTATCAAAATATCATACTGCATGGCATATGGCCTGATTATATGAATTTCAAGTGGCATTTTATGGGAGCACTTATTGCACTGATTGGCGGTTTTTTTGTGTTTCATCGACTGGCGGATGAGATGGTGGATGAGCTGTGAGTGCTTGTATCATTGTCAATAATCTGGGTAAGAAGTATAAACGGTACCCGAGTCGCTGGACCCGTCTTGGTGAATGGCTCAGTCTCGGGAGGTATCAGGGACATCAGGATTCCTGGATTCTACGTAATCTCAGTTTTGAACTGAATGCGGGTGAGTCACTAGGCGTGATCGGAGTCAACGGTGCCGGCAAATCAACATTATTGAAATTATTAACCAGAACATCGGTACCCAGTGAGGGGACGATCGAGATTCATGGCCGTGTTTCTGCCTTGCTTGAGCTGGGGATGGGATTTCATCAGGACTTTTCCGGGCGCGTTAATGCCCTGATGACCTGCCAGATGATGGGCTATAGCAGTGAAGAGGCTCATGCTCTCCTTGAAGAAATCAGGGAATTTTCAGAGCTCGGTGACTATATGGATCAACCTGTCAGGGTCTACTCTACAGGTATGCAGGTGCGTTTGGCCTTCAGTGCCGCTACCGTCAGGCGTCCTGAGATTCTGATAGTTGATGAGGCGTTATCCGTGGGTGACGCCTATTTCCAGCATAAATGTATCAGTCGTATTCGTGAGTATCGTGACCAAGGCACCACTCTCCTCTTTGTCTCTCACGATCCCGGGGCAGTGAAATCCTTATGTAATCGGGCAATTCTCCTGGATGGTGGAGCCATTGTCAAAGATGGCGCTCCTGATACCGTACTTGATTACTATAACTCAGTAATAGCACGAAAAAAACTCGACGAGGATATTCGGCAGGTGGAGGGGGTGGATGGGCGCATCTCAACCCGTTCGGGAAACGGGACTGCCAGGATCATGCAGGTGGATATTACAAAAATTGATGGCCGGTCGGTACGATCTTTTTTGGTTGGAGAGAAAGTGGTACTGCGTTGTGCGGTAGATTTTTATGAGGATATGAATAGCCCTACGGTGGGAATTCTTCTGCGTGATAGAATGGGTAATGATGTGTACGGAACCAATACAACACACCTTGGTCACGGTGATATGAAAGTGAATGGTGGTGACAGCCTTGATGTAGCTTTTACCCTTCCCTTGAATATAGGCCCTGGAAATTATTCCGTTTGTGTTGCCATTCATGCTGGTGAATCTCACCTGGAAGGAAATTGCGACTGGTGGGACCGCTGCCTTGCCCTACAGGTCATAGCTGGAGACGAGCCCCCTTTTGTCGGAGTGGTCGCCCTGCCTGTCGAAGTTGCGGTAAGCATGACACGCCGGGACAATGTCGGTGTACATGAGTAATAATAATTTGAGATGATACGAATGATATCAGCAGATATTTTGCAAAAGTCTGAGAGGATCGGTTCATGTTAGAAAGCAGAAATCCAGACATCGATATGGCTCAGTTGCTTGATAAAATTGGATTGGAGTTGCGCCTGCAGCAGAAGAGTATTGCAGGGGGAAGGAACAGAGTTGCTTCTGAGGAACTTGCGATCAATGACCCATACTCCTGGGGGCAACTGGGATCAACGTTGAATGTTGCCGAGCAGAATGTCAACGCCGGAGCTGAGGTCACCTCCATGCTCCATTACCGTGGCATTATGCGAAAAATTGCCCGATTTCTGGGGAAGGTAACTGTCTTTCTCGGACGGGTGATTACGATTCCACAGAGAAATTTCAACAGCGCTATCCTGCAGAGCCTTCGCATAACCCTTGATGGTGTCCGGGACATGAATCGCAACACGGCTCTTGTGGAAAGACAGGTGAGACAAATTGATGAACAGTTGAAAAAGAAATCAGCTCTTATCGATTACCTGAAAACAGGACTTATCACCCAGGAAAGAAGGGTCTCCATTCTCCTGGAAGAACTGCGCCGGGAGGTGACGGCCAAGGACGGCAGTCAGGAGGCTCCTTCACCTCATCTGACTGGCCTGGATATCCTTGATCCCCTTTATCTTGCCTTTGAAAATCAATTCCGTGGGACCCGAGAAGAAATCCGAGATCGATTGTTGCAATATGTCCCCCTTATGCGTGAGGCCGGAGCAGGAGCTCCAGGACGTGAAATCCTCGATATCGGTTGTGGCCGTGGCGAGTGGCTTGGAATCATGCAAGATGAGGACTTACTGGCAAGTGGCCTGGACTTAAATCATGTGCTGGTGCAGGAGTGTCGTGAAAAAGGTCTTAAGGTAATAGAGAATGATGCCCTCAGTCACCTACGTTCTCTCCCTGAAAACAGTCTGGGGGCTATCACATCATTTCATCTTATTGAACATCTCAGCTTTGATGACAGAATTGCCCTGTTTGATGAAAGTGTGCGAGTTTTGAAGCCTGGTGGTGTGGCACTTTTTGAAACGCCCAATCCTAGGAATTTACTTGTGGGCGCCTGTAATTTTTGGGCCGACCCGACCCATCTCCGACCTCTCTACCCTGAAACGCACCAATTCCTTATGGAATATCGAGGGTTCTGTAAGGTCGAACTCCTTTTCCTGCATCCCCATGAAGGAGAACAACGTCTTCCTGAGACAGAGGCACCACAGCTTGCTGCACGCCTGAACGAGATTCTCTCCTGTGCTAGGGATTACACGGTAGTTGGATATAAGGCATGAATCCTGTTGCCTTTGTTATTCCCTGGTTTGGTCAGAATTTAAAAGGCGGGGCCGAACAGCTTGCCTGGCAGGTCTCCAATCGTCTGGCAAAACGCGGGCATAAGATTGAAGTCTTGACTACCTGCTGCTCTTCCTTTCTTGAAGACTGGTCCTCCAATCATTTACCATCAGGCGCTGAGATGCTTGATGGGCTTCTTGTGCGTAGGTTCAAGGTTGATAAACGGAATGGAGACCTCTTTAATCAAGCCAATAGTTATGCATTAGCAATTCCTCCTGAAAATTTAAGAGCCGGTATCAATCCCTTTACCTTTGGGACAGGTGAGCTGTTTGTTGCCGAAAATATCAATTCTCTGGCCCTCGAACGTTATCTGAAATGGAATAAGAAAAGATATCACGCCTTTGTTTTCCTGCCCTATCTTTATGGCGTTGTTTTGAATGGCCTTCCTCACGTTGCAGATAAATCTTTCTTGCAGCCATGCCTCCATGATGAGGTCTATGCTTATCTGCCCGAAGTTGAAAATATTATGCGAGGGTGTCGTGGTATCCTCTATAATTCACTGGGGGAGGAGCGTTTGGCCCACAATTTATTCGGGCCGGGTATCGACAGGAAGGGAGAGGTTGTCGGCGTTGGGGTGGAAAGTTTTGACCTGACGCAGCAAGAATTACCAAGGCAAGTGGCAGGACTTGATCTGGCGGAAGAAAAATATGTGTTGTGCCTGGGGCGGCGCGATAAAACCAAAAATACGGCACTACTTGTCGAAGCATATCAGGAATATCGCAAGAATCATCCGGAGAGTAGATTAAAGCTGATAATTGCTGGGCCCGGCGAAGAGCAGTTTGGCGCTTCAGTGCCGGGGGTATATGATCTCGGGCTTGTTTCAGAACCGGATAAGGAAGCCTTGCTATCCCGCTGTACAGCATTGTTCCAGCCAAGTAGAAATGAAAGTTATTCACGTGTGATTATGGAGGCCTGGTTTTACAATAGACCTGTGGCTGTCCATGGTGAGTGTCTTGCAACTGCCATGGCCGTGGATGCGGCAGGCAGCGGGTGGTTAGCAGTAAGTCGTGAAGACTGGGCGCATCTCTTCCATAGGATCAGCTCTATGGAAGAGAGTGAATTGCTTGGACTGGGGGAAAAAGGCAGAGAATATGCTCGCCAGTATGCGGAATGGGATGCGGTAATTGATCGCTACGAGAGCGTACTGGGTTTGAGATCAGCACAAATATTAAAAGAAAAAACACAACACAGGACAAGTCCGTGGACAATTCATCAGTTGGTTCCGGGCTTTGCCCATGGTGATGCGATCAGTAATCAGACCATGATTATTCGTGATCTGCTGAAGCAAAAAGGCTATAAATCGGAGATCTTTACAGAGCATATCGATCCCTCAATGACCCATGAAGCGCGCCTGTTCAAGGATGGAAAAGGGATAAAGGCGGATGTCGGGCTTATCTATCATCATTCCATTGGAGCCGGTCTTACCGATTTTGTTATTAACCACCCAGGGCCCAAAAGTCTCATCTATCATAATATTACCCCCCCAGAGTTGGTCCGCGATGCAGACCCGGAACTGGCGTTAAAACTGGAACAGGGACTCAAGGATTTAAACAGATTAGCTCCATACTTTCCTGTCAGTGCCGGAGATTCCCGTTTTAACTGTCGTGATCTGGAAGAAAGTGGTTTTGCTTCTCCATCTGTATTGCCTATCTGTATTGCCCCTGAAAAATGGAATATTCCGGTTGATGCCAATATGATGACAAGGCTGCAGGATGGCAGGGATAATATACTTTTTGTTGGCCGACTGGTAGCTAATAAGTGTCAGCATGATTTGATTGATGCCTTTGCCGAGTATCTTGCCATGTACGGCAATTGCAGGCTGATACTGGTGGGCGGTTTTATCGAACAGGAAAGCTATTACCAGTCGCTGAAGGAACAGGTCAGGATACTTGGGATTGAGGGTGACGTCTTTTTTGCCGGGAAGGTTACAGATAATACTCTGCACGCATGTTACCGATGTGCAGATCTGTTTTGGTCCATGAGTGAACATGAAGGTTTTGGCGTACCGTTGATTGAAGCCATGTGGTTTGATCTACCTGTTTTCGCGTATAAAAGTTCCGCAATTCCTGAAACACTGGGGGAGGGAGGGCTTCTTTTTACCGATAAACAGAATCTTAAGGAACTGGCAGCTGCGGCGAGACTTCTTATGCATGACCCTGACGTGCGAGGCAAAATACTCTCCGGGCAAAAACAACGAAGAAAAGTATTTTTACCTGAAGTTATTCGCCTGAAATTGGATGAATTCATTCGAGGGATGAATGTTTAAAAAATCATTAGAGAATTGTTTGGTGGCGATGGCAATGCTCGTTTTAGCGATCATTTCTACCTATCCATTGATCCAATATTTTGACCAAGCCATTCCCTATGCACCTTATGGAGGACCTTTAGGCTGGAATAGAACGGGAGACATGCTGCAACTGTTGTATTGGTTCTGGCTTGTGAAAGAAAACTTCATTGGGGCTGTTCCTTTTGATACAAACCCCTATGAATTTAATATGCTTATGGCCCATGATACTTCAGGGCTCAATACAATTCCTCTGGCTTTCCTGTACATGTTGTTTAGCCCCCTGGGAGATATAGCAGCCTATAACTGCACTATTCTCAGTTCATATGTACTGGCTGGCGTCTTTATGTATCTCCTTGCCCGGTTGTATAGCGGCAGCAGGATCGGGGCACTGCTTGCTGCCATAATCTTTACTTTTGCCCCCAGTCGTATTCATGGCGTGTCATCCGGGCATGGATATGGCTTCCTGTTTTTTTTATATCCATTTATTCTTTTTTTCTTAGAAAAAGGGATTCAGTTACGAAAAATCAGCTACGGTGTTGTCGCCAGTTTTGGTTTAATCTGTCTGGCAATGCTCGAGCCACATCTCATTTATTATATTTGTGTATTATTGGGACTGTTTATACCTCTTCGTATTGTTGCACAATTTCCTGTCCTAAGTGATGAAAAAAATTCTCTCTCCAAGGGCGCTCTCAACTATGTTTCTTCATGGTCAACTTCGCGTTCTTTATTGATTCTATGGGGATCTGCTATAGCAGCAATATGTTATACTCAGATACTTTTTGCTTGTCGTGATAATGATAAGTTTCTTACGCCATTTTTTTGGTGGATCGTCGGAATTTATCCTTTCATTCCTATACTCATTTCTGTCTGTATGGCTTCTGTCTATCAGCGTTTCTCTCCCTTAAGCTTTCGTCAAGGTTTGGCTGTGGAGGCCGGATCATCATTACCTCTCTATTCTCTCATTTTCTTGTCCGGAGTGACATATCTTTACCGACCTGTTGATACTACAATAGTTGTTACCACTCTTTTGGTGTCGGTTGTATTGGTAAGACTCATTTTGCTCAGACACTATTTGTTTTCCATGTTGCACATCTTCACAAATGGAATCTTTGTCAAAAAAAATAGGGTGTTGCCGATTGTCCCGTTGATCTTTTCCATGGGGCTGATTGTCGTCTGGATTATATCGAGTAAGGTAAATAAAGTTTCTTCTACTATAGTGGGTGGAGGGAGGACATTGCGAGATGTGGAATTATTTTCTTCTCATCTGTCTGATCTTTTCAAGTCAACAAGCAATGTCTACCTGGGAATAGTTCCGACTGTTTTGATCAGTTATCTGTTCCTGATGGTTTTTTGGTATGCTGTTTCTTCTAAAAAAAATGATAAAATAGATGACGAAGCACAGCTGATCCGCCTTTTTTATCTAGTTGTGGCATTTTGTTGCTATGTGCTGGCTCTTGGCGTAGCTTTCGGGAAATCATCTCTCTATATATTCTTTTATCACTATTTCCCCTTCTTTAATTATCCGAGAGTCTCTGATCGTATAATGACGATGGTCTTATTCGCTGCGGCTATTGCGGTAGCCTTTTCAGTGAAGAGCATTCAGCGCCGCTGTACAAAATCTACGGTCCATGCCTTAGTGATTTCGCTTGTGGTGATTGCGATGGGTATGCAACTCAAAGATTATAATGTGTTCAAGCCAATGGGGATAACCTTGCTTGACAAGGGACAGGATATCTATACTCATGTAAAAGAAAATATAGGCGATGGCCTGTTGCTGGAAATACCTCTCTGGCCAGGAGATTCACACCAATCATCACTGTATCAACATTATATTATGATTGACAGAGTCAAGCGAGTGAACGGATATAGCCCACTTGTCTTGAATGAATATATAGAAACTGTTGTTACTCCTTTGAGCAGTATAAATACAGGGATGCTAACTCGTCAGCAGTATGAGATGCTACGCAAACTAAAGGTCAAGTATGTTACCGTGCATGATCATGAAAATGTTTTTCCTAAAAAGGTAGCAGCTTATGGACCGATAACGACCGTTCGACGCTTGATGCAATCGCCCTATCTGGAATTTGTGGATATGGAAAATTTTATGCATTTTAAGAGCTCTGATTGGCGAAATAAGGATATTTATCTTTTTAAGGTCAAAGAGAATGTTCCTGTTGAAGCTGATAAAAAGCAGAATGATTGGTATGATATGCCCTATTTTTATGGTGTGAACAGTCGTCTACATCAGCAAACAGGAGAGGTCGCAGAGGATAAAGAAATTGGCAAGCAGGTCTTTGAGGCAATTGAGGGGAAACATAAGCCGGGATTTTTGGTTTATGGTCCATATGATGTCTATTCACCAGGGGAGTATCGTTGCTATTTTACCATCAATACGGATGCGAGTACTGAAGAGGATATTGCCAGGTTAGAGGTAGCCAGTGTTGCAGAAAACGGAGATCAGGTTGTTCTTTCTCAGAGAGAATTAAAAGGGGAAAAGGGGAATAAGCTTTACCAAAAGGTATATCTCGATTTTTCTCTTGCCAAGAAAGCTAAGCTGGAGTTTCGCGTTTTTTATTATGGAAAGGGCGGTGTTCGTGTTGAACAAGTAGCCGTTTACAAAGCAGGTAACGATGCACCTCTTGACTTTATGGAAGCGGAAAAGATGGTTGGTGACACCGGGCAGTTGGTGTATGAAAAAGATGCTTCTTCTGGAATGGTTGTTGAGGCCATAGCCGGGAAAAGTAAGAATGGAGAATTAGTCTATGGCCCCAATAGAATTTACAGCAAAGGACAGTATCGAGCGCGTTTTTATCTGCGAACGAAAAATGCGGGAAATTTAAATAAAACAGATGTTGCTGCAGCATTATCGGTGACTAACGAACCGGATGCGACTGCTCTCTCTCGGCATAATGTTACGGTTAAAGAACTCAACGAAAACTCTTTTACAGGAGTTGAGGTTGAGTTTGCATTAATGCGTGATGAAGAACTCAGTTTTCACGTGGAATTTACCGGCAAGGCAAGCCTGCAAGTTGATGGAATTGAAATTGTAAGGCGTTGAGACAATAACATCTCCATACCTCTAAAAAAAATCCTATTGCCATGGCACAAAGAACAGACTGGGTGGATTATGGTAAAGGGCTCGGGATTATTCTGGTTGTTTATGCCCATCTCTTAAGTAGCGGTTATCATGCCGGCCTTCAAATTCAGGAGCATTTCTTTCTTCTGTCTGACAGTATTGTATATAGCTTTCACATGCCCTTTTTCTTTTTTCTTGCGGGATTGCTGGTTGAAGAGAGTTACAATAAACGAGGTACCAGAGAGTTTGTCCTCGGTAAAATCAAATTTCTTGTCTATCCTTACCTGATTTGGTCTTTTGTTCAGGCAGGTAGCGAGTTATTGTTTTCAGAACACTCACTGAGAGGCGTCACTGTATCCGATATCTGGACAATCCCTTATCTTCCCTTGGCGCAGTTCTGGTACTTGTATGCCCTTCTTTGGATGTATGTTGTCTATGCACTATTGCGCAAGTTTGGTGAATTTGCCTTAACAGCGATGATGGTCAGTGCTTGTCTATTGTTTTGTTTTCCCATCAATACAGAGATATTGGCCTTGCATGGATTCTCGACCGGATTTATTTTTTTTGTATTCGCTGTATTAATAAAAAAATATCTTGGAGGTTTGGAAAGATATTCCTTGTCACCATGGGCTACTGTTGTTCTTCTTCCTGTTTTACTGGGGACTGGATACTATATTTTTGAAAAACGCATTGAGCCCACTCGCTTAACAAATGGCCTGCATCCATTTTATTTCTTATTCCTCGCTGTTCTTGGTATAACCTTTTGTCTTGGACTTGCTCAGTTTCTTGCCAGGAAAAAGTACTGTCAAGTTATACAAAGTCTTGGAATCTACTCCCTGCAAATTTATCTGGTTCATATGCTAGCTGGAGTGGGTGCAAGAGTAGTCCTCTTGAATTTCTTTCATATACAGAATCCACTGGTTCATATGATGATTGGCCTCGGTGCAGGGTTGTTTGCCCCTATCATATTCTACAAAATAGCTTTGAAGATGGATTTCCCCTATTTCTTTGAACCTGGCCGGGATAAAATAAAGTGTTTGATGTAACTACTTGAGAATATAATGATATTTGTAGATTCCCACGTCCATGTATATGATTGTTTTGATCTTGATCTGCTCCTTGACTCGGCCCTGAAAAATTTTCAGGAGGTCGCAGAGCAACATAGGACCGCCCAAAACCCTTTATCGTATGTGCTCCTCCTGACAGAAGGAAAAACGGAGAGTTGGTTCCAGACCTTGTCGCTAACATTGGATGTAAACCGACAGTGTCAAATAACAGAAAATTGGTCCGCAGTTGACAGGGGAGAAGTGGAATCTCTTACTCTCTTTCGTAATGATTTTCCAGAGGAAGAGATTCATGTTGTTGCCGGTCATCAAGTGGTAACCATGGAGAACATAGAAGTCCTTGCTCTTTTTGTGAGGCAAGGTCTCCCGAATGGTTTGTCGTTACATGAGACTGTTGACAGGGTCAAAGAATTGGGTGGTATTCCTGTACTGCCCTGGGGAGTGGGAAAATGGTTTGGAAAACGAGGGAAAATTATTAAGGAATTTTTGGTGAATCACGAAAAGGGTAATCTGTTTTTAGGGGACAATGGTGGCCGTCCTTGCTTCTGGCCAACTCCCAATCTCTTTAACTTGGCTGAAAAAACAGGTGTTGTTGTCTTGCCCGGCAGTGATCCGCTTCCGTTCCCTAGTGAAGCCTTACGTGTTGGGAGTTTTGGTTTTTCCTTGCAGGAGAATAGTCTTCATGGTGATTCTCCGACTAAATGTCTTAAAAACGCTTTGCTATCCCCAAACGTGACAATTTCCCCTTTTGGTTGTTTACAGGAGAATCGACTGTTCTTCTTAAATCAGTTTCGGCTGCGCCGTATCTCCTGAATGGTATCGAGAGCAAACCATAATGACACGTGACATAAAAAAACTTAGCTCTGATGTCCTGGATATTCTGGTTGTCGGGGGGGGGATTCATGGTGCCACGATTGCTTATCATGTTGCAATGGCAGGGTATCATGCTGTAATTATAGATAAAAATGATTTCTGTGGCGCTACTTCAGCTAATAGCTTGAAGATTTTGCACGGTGGGCTTAGATACCTTCAACATCTCAACATCACAAGAATGCGACACTCCATTACGGCCAGGAGAGAGATGATGCATCTTGCTTCTCACCTTGTGGAACCTCTTCCTTGTATGATGCCCCTTTACGGTAAAGGATTGCGTGGAAAAAAGGTCATGCAGGCGGCGCTTTTTCTCAATGATTTTATAGGATGGGATCGCAATCATGATCTGCCCGCTGGACTTCATATACCCAAAGGACATATTGTATCAAAAAAGAAATGTCTGGAAGTGATACCTGATCTTGAGACAGAAGATCTGCAGGCAGCCTCCGTCTGGTATGATGTGTTGGCGGTGAATACGGAAAGAGTGGTTTTGGAGTATGTTTTGCAAAGCGTTAACCATGGCGCCAAGGCTGCTAATTATGTGGAAGCAACAGGAGTTGAAAAAGGAGCCGATGACCTTTATCATGTGACTGTACTCGATAAGCTCAGCCAGCAGAAACACCTTTTAAAAACCAGGTTTATTGTGAACGCATCAGGCCCATGGTTTGAAGACTTTCTTCATGTCCCCCAAGAAAGCGTCAAAAAACAAAAATGGGCTCTGGCTTTGAATGTAGTGTCAAGAAAGAAAATATTTGCAGACTATGCCGTGGCCCTTGAAGGACAAAGCAAATATGAAGATAAGGATGCACTTATAAAACGGGGGAAGCGGCTTTATTTTTTTGTGCCGTGGCGTGGCTATACGATGATCGGGACTGAGTATGAGGAGAGTAGCGTGAACCCCGATTGTCTTCAGGTCAAACGTGAAATGATTCAGAATATGGTGGATGAAATTAATGCTATCTACCCTCCAGCCCAGCTGAAATATGAAGATATTTCTTTTTTTCATGCCGGCTTGTTACCCATGCGTGGTAAATTGGAAGATAGTAATATCCAATTGGAGAAAAATTCGACCTTTTTTGAACACAAGGAGAGTAATTTCAACAGGGTACTTTCCGTCAAAGGAGTAAAGTATACTACTGCTCCTTATATCGCCCATGAGATTGTCTGTTTTCTGAAAAAACAATGCCCACCTGTGTTGAGCAAAGAAAAACAAAACGAATCTTCTTCTTATGCTGGGCAATGGAGTGCGAATGAATCTGCATTGCGAGGAATGTTGGAAAAAAAATATGGACAGAGGGCATTGCAAATCCTTCAGTTCCTGCGCGCTGAACAAGATGATGACATATGGATTGACAAGGATGCGCAATTACTGAAGGCTGAAGTGAACTATCTGATTAGCGAAGAAATGGTTTGTAAATTGTCAGATATTGTCTTTCGTCGAACAGGGCTGGGAACCGCCGATTGTCCAGAACGGAAGCTCCTTGTCAAGCTTTCTGATTTTATGGGGAAGATCCTTGGTTGGGATGAGGCAAGAAAAGAAGAGGAAAGAGAAGAAGTCCTGCATCGTTACTCTCCATTAACTTGCAAAGAGGCCTGAACTCGATAGTTAAGATTCATTCTTTTGATAAAGAGCACCAAACAATTGCTGGAACATGTAACAGAAACCGCTGATATTGAGACAGCTTCAGACGATTATGCATCCCGTTTTGCTGGTCCTGTCGGTAAATATTTTTTAGATGTTCAGGCCCGTCTGACGCTGGAATTATTGCGTGATTTGCCCCGTGCCTCTGTGTTGGATGTGGGGGGGGGGCACGCGCAACTTACCCTGCCGTTGGTAAATAAAGGCTACGATGTAACGGTGACAGGGAGTGCTGATATCTGCAGGGCACGATTGGACAAGTATTGTGAGAAGGGACGATTCTCCTATATTACATGTGATTCTTTGAACCTGCCCTTTGAGGATAATCAGTTTGATGTTGTGATGGCATTTCGTTTGTTTCCTCATGTAAATCAATGGCAAAGATTGATGAAAGAAATGTGCCGTGTTGCGGGCAAGGCGGTTATTTTTGATTATCCGGATAAAAGAAGCGCAAATATCCTCTATGATATTTTATTTGATCTGAAAAAAAATATGGAGGGAAATACCAGAACCTATACACTTTTTTCCAGAAAGGAAATAACTGCTGAGCTGGCGTTAAATCATTTTACGACTCCTGTGTTCAGACCCGAATTTTTTGTACCTATGGTTATTCATCGAAAATTAAAGAATCCTGCAATCTCTCGGTCTCTGGAAACCGTTTCTCGATTAACCGGTTTGACAGCTTTGCTTGGATCTCCCATTATTCTTCGTAGTAATATCAAACAAGATCTCTAGTGAGCGGGCGGCGATTGTTTTGAATATTCTTCTTTTAGCTCCCCAGCCCTTTTACCAGGACAGAGGTACCCCCATCGCGGTAAAAGTCCTGGTTCAGACCCTGGGCGAGCAGGGGCATGATGTTCACCTGCTTGTCTTTGCTGAAGGAGAGGAGATTGTTATTCCCCATGTCACCATTCACAGGCACATCTCTCTTCCCGGAATATCCAATATAAAACCAGGATTATCGGTGAAAAAACTCATTTGTGATTTCTTTTTGTTTCTTAAATGTGTTCAACTGGTCCGGAAACATGAATTTCAGATAGTTCATGCTGTGGAAGAGTCGGTCTTTATGGCAATGGTGATAAAAAAGATTTTCAAAATCCCCTATGTTTATGACATGGACTCATGTATGTCACTACAACTGATAGATAAATTTCCATCTTTGGGACTGGTGCGCAGGACAATGCAGTGGCTGGAAAAGGCGGCGATCGTTAACAGTAAAGGTGTTCTTGCTGTTTGCCGCTCCCTTGAAGAAATGGTCAAGAAATATGCACCCGACAAGCTCACTGCCAGGATTGAAGATATTACCCTGTTGGAGAGTGGAAATGAGGGAGAGGAAGACTTGCGGGAAGAGCTGGGGATCCAAGGCATCCTGTTAATGTATGTGGGGAATTTTGAGAAATATCAGGGTATTGACTTGTTGCTTGATGGATTTAAAGAGGCAGTGCTCAGGAAAAAGGATTTGCGGCTTGTTTTGATTGGCGGTAATAAAAAAGATATCCAATTGTATAAACAACGATCAATAAAACTTGGCATTGCAACAAACGTCTTTTTTTGTGGCCAGCGTCCGGTGAATATGCTTGGCTATTACCTTGGCCAGGCAGATATCCTTGTCTCTCCGAGAATCCAGGGGAACAATACTCCAATGAAGATTTATTCGTATCTTGATTCCGGGCGACCTGTTGTAGCCACAAACCTGCCGACCCATACCCAGGTTTTGGATGAGGAAATCGCCTGTCTCGTTCGTCCCACACCTGCAAATATGGCTGACGGGATTGTAGCCCTTGCAGAAAATAAGGTCTTGCGGGAAAAAATTGGATATCAGGCAAGGCGACGGGTTCAGGAGGAGTATTCACTGCCGGCCTTCCAGAGGAAATTGGCGACCTTTTACGAAAAGTTGCAAGGTTGATTAATATTTTGTCTAAGTGTGATACCAGAGGAATCTCTTAAATGTGTGGAATTTGCGGTTTTAATTGGAACGACGAGGCGTTGATTCGGCGGATGAACAGCCAGATGGCTCATCGCGGACCAGATCAGGACGGACTTTATTGTTGTGACGATGTCTCCCTGGGGCACAGGCGCCTGAGTATTATCGATCTCAGTGAAAATGGCAGGCAACCCATGTTTAACGAGGATGGCAGCCTCTGCCTTGTCTTCAATGGAGAAATATATAACTTCCAGGAATTACGAGATACCCTCATCCAGAAAGGACATACCTTTAGCAGCCATGCGGATTCCGAGGTTATTATCCATGCCTATGAAGAGTATGGAATGGGGGTTCTTGACAAGCTCCGTGGCATGTTTGCTTTTGCCCTCTATGATCTCAAAGACAAAACGCTTTTTCTGGCCAGAGATCGCATAGGAATAAAGCCACTCTACTATTACCACAAAGACGATAAGTTGGTCTTTGCCTCGGAAATAAAAGCGATTCTTGAAGACCAAACCATAGAGAGGAAACTGTGTCATCAGGCCTTATATGATTACATTGGGTTTGAGTTTGTCCCGGCGCCCGCAACCATGTTCCAAGATATCTATAAACTTCCTGCCGGGCACTATCTACTCTGTCGCCAGGGCCAGGTGCAGGTCAAACGCTATTGGGATCTCGATTTTGCGTCACAAGATCCAGCGCTTTCCTACGATGAAAGTGTGGAAAAATTGCGTGGTCTGTTGGATTTTGCGGTAAAAAGCCATCTTGTCAGCGATGTCCCCCTTGGTGTTTTTCTCTCCGGAGGTCTTGATTCCAGTGCAATCGTTGCCATGATGCGCCGCCATATATCCGGCCCTCTCAAGACCTTTACCATCGGCTATCATGATAAAAGTTTCAGTGAATTGGATTATGCCGCTCAGGTAGCCCGGTATTTTGATACAGAGCATCAGGTATTGATGCTTGATGATATTAAACCTGACTATGTGGAAAAGGCTCTCTGGCATCTTGATGAACCGATGACTGATCTGTCCACTGTTCCCTTGTATCTCCTCTGTAAACAGGCAAGAGAGCATGTAACGGTTTGTCTGAGCGGGGAGGGGGCGGATGAGAGCTTTGCGGGCTACGATCGATTCAAGGCCAGTAAACTTAATCTTTTTTTCAGGATTATTCCAGCTCCCGTGCGTAAGCAGATCATTGGCAGAGTGATTGCGTCTCTTCCTGATCAGCCGCAGAAAAAAGGTGCTGTCAACATGCTAAAGCGTTTTGTCGAGGGCGCAAATCTTCCCCCTGAGGGGCATCATCTCCGCTGGCAATATTTTTCCAGTGAAGAGCAGAACAACCGTCTCTTTAATGAGCATTTCAAGAGCCATGCTGCTTTTGATCCATTTAGAATCGTTCGTGAATATTCAGAACGTTGCAATGCGCATGACAGAATTAACAGAGAAATATATCTGGATATGCGGTATATGATGACCGACAGTGTGCTGATGAAGGTAGACAAGATGAGCATGGCCAGTTCCCTTGAGGTCAGGGTGCCCTTACTTGACCATGTGCTGGTTGAATTTTTGGCATCCTTACCCGGTGACTGGAAGCTGAAGGGCTTTGAAACAAAGCATATTTTTCGTTCAGCTCTGCAGGGGTTGCTGCCCGATAATATTGTGCATCGTGGGAAACAGGGCTACAGCTTACCGGTCAAGCATCTCCTGCGCGGGGAGATGAAATCTTATATGATTGCATTGCTCAATGATTCCGCAATTATTCGAGAAAATATGCATCTCGACTACGTGAATCATCTGATTAAAGAACATTGCGACATGGTCCATAATCATAACCATGTCCTCTGGGCTTTGATTAATGTGGCAATCTGGCATAATCGTTTTTTTTAATAAGAAAGATAGAGAGGAGTAGAAAATATGAAAGTTCTGGTGACAGGGGGAACCGGTTTTACTGGAAAGGCCCTAGTTCGGAGACTTTTGGATGATGGACATGAGGTGGTTGCTCTTGATTATCAGGAAGGGCTGAAGACGGATGAGCTCCGTCAGTGGGGGGCAAAAGTTGTCATTGGTACGGTAACCGATGCCAAGGTAGTTGAAGAGTGCATGCAGGGAATTGATGTCGTCCAGCATCTGGCCGCGGCTTTTCGGGAGATGGATGTTCCCAATTCGTACTACGACGAAGTCAATGTGGGTGGTACGCGGATTGTCCTGGAGTCTGCGTTTAAGAATAAAGTGAAAAAATTTATCTACTGCAGCACCTGCGGTGTGCATGGCAATGTGGAAAATCCTCCAGCCAATGAGACAGCACCTATCAATGCAGCCGATTATTACCAGCAGACCAAATATATGGCCGAGCCAATCGTACTTGACTATGTAAAAAAAGGTTTGAAGGCAACTATTCTTCGTCCCGCCGCCATCTACGGTCCTGGAGATCCTGAACGTTTTTTTATGATTTTCAAACGGGTGAATAATGGGATGTTTCCCATGTTCGGCAGTGGCAAGACCTATTATCATCCTCTGTATATTGACAGCCTGATTGATGCGCATGTACTGGCCATGGATCCGGAAAAAGGAAATGGAGAGGCATACCTGATTGCCGATGAAGAGTATGTGGAAATTGAGGATTTAGTGCGTCGCACGGCAAAGGCCTTGGGGGTAGAGGTGAAGATTCCCCATTATCCCATCTGGCCGTTAATCATTGCCGGCCATTTTTTTGAAAAGATTTGTAAACCGTTTAAGATTCCACCGCCGATTTTTCCCAGGCGTGTTGACTGGTATCGACAGAATAGGGCCTTTGATATCAGTAAGGCCAAGAAAGATCTCGGCTATCAACCCCGGATAGGTCTTGATGAGGGACTGAAGAGAACAGGCGACTGGTATAGAGCAGAAGGATATCTGTAGGGATAATGACAAGGGGCTGTAAAATCACAAATCATGAATGATGACCTGAAAAAAACGCATAAGGCCATTACCGGCAAGGGATCGGCGCTTACTAAGTATCAGGACGTTATTATTGGTAACCGTTCACTGATTTTTTTGTTCTATTATGAGTGGTGTGCCTGGATTGGTGTTGTGCCGGGTGCGCTTGGTATGCTTCTGCGCCAGATTTTCTGGCCAAGGCTTTTTGGCTCCTGCGGCAGGAAGACTGCCTTTGCAAAAGGGATTGTGCTTCGCCATCCAAGACGGATACATATAGGTGATTCCGTAGTGATCAGTGAGGGCTGTATCCTCGACGGAAGGCACGATGATACAGACAGGGTTATTGTGCTGGGCAATGATGTCATCCTTTCCAATAATGTGATACTCTCTTGCAAAAACGGTTCCATTACCATTGGTGACTCAACCGGGATCAATGCCGGAACGATCATTCAATCAACCAACCACTGCCCGGTTTTCATCGGTGCAGATGTGATTATTGGTCAGATGAGTTTTGTGATTGGCGGGGGGAATTATAATATCGATCGTCTTGATATTCCGATTCGTCTGCAAGGAATTAAGAATGACGGTGGGGTAAAAATTGAGAATAATGTCTGGCTTGGTGCCCATGTTACGGTTCTGGGTGGGGTGCAGGTGGGCGCTGGATCCATTGTGGCAGCTGCAGCAGTTTTGACTAGATCTATTCCCCCAAATTCAATAGCAAAAGGAATTCCGGCGGTGGTCACCGGCACAAGGGGAGAAGGAGTAGAACAATGCGCATAGCTATTATGATGCGATCAGCTGACGAGGCAGGAGGAATTGGGGTATATGCCAGAAATATCGTGGAGGAGTTGTTAAAGCTGGACCATGATAATGAGTATGTCCTCTTTTATAAAAGTGAAAAGCACCTTGGACGTTACAGTAAGTTTGCCAATTGCCGCGAACTATTACTGCCTGGTAAAAACAAGGCCATATGGGATCAGGTCACAATACCTAGGGCGGCACGGCGCGAAAAGATCGATCTGATTTTTAATCCGAAATTTACTGTACCTCTCTTTACGCGTTGTAAGACAGTGATGGTGGTCCACGGTGCTGACTGGTTTGTGCCACCTTATGATGAGGTGTACACCACCATAGATAATTTCTATATCAAAAGGGTTATGCCCCTCTATTTTCGAAAGGCTGACTATATAAGCTCTGTCTCAGACTATTCAACTGATGGTTTTGTGAAAGCCTTTCCCTGGTGCAAAAAGAAGATTAAGACAATATATTTCGGCCCAAATAAGATCTTTAAACCTATTTCCGACCAACAGGTGTTGGAAGCAGTACGCGCAAAATATCATCTGCCTGACGATTTTATTCTCACGGTCATTCGTTACGACCCTGGCACCAGAAATACCCGCAAGAATTTCAAGGGAATGGCTGAGGCCTATTCCCTGTATAAAAAGATGGGCGGGAAGGAAAAATTTGTCGTGGTCGGGCGTGATTGTGATCACTACGGAGAAGACCATGACCTGAAATCCCTTGGTATCCAAGATGACCTAATTTTTCCTGGTCTTGTTCCGCAGGCTGATCTCCCGGCATTTTACAGCCTGGCAAAACTTTATCTCTATCCAACCATCATTGAGGCGTTTCCCATACCGACCACGGAGGCCATGGCCTGCGGCTGCCCCATTATAACCTCCAATGGAACAGGCCTTGCGGAACTTACCCACGGAGTATCGCTTGCCGTTGATCCTCTTGATAGTCAAGCCATTGCAGATGCCATAAAAAAGGTGTTGGACGATGAAGATCTGCAGCAGGAGATGTGTGAGAAAGGCTTTGAGCGTTCAAAGATCTTCAGTTGGGAAAAATGTGCAGCTGAGACTCTGGAAATATTTAAAAATCTGGTGAATGAGAACTAAATGACCTTTCCTCTTGTTGCCGTTGTTATCCTTACCTGTAATCAGAAAAAACTTACCTTTGATTGTTTAAACAGCCTTCTCAAATGTCAGTATGAACATAAACAAATTATTCTTGTGGATAATGGCTCTGAAGATGGGGTTCAGGATGAAGTGATCGACAAATTTCCTCATGTTCTTGTGTTGCGTAATGAGGAAAATATTGGTGCCGCTGGTGGACGCAATACAGCGATAGAATATGCCCTGAAACATTTCGATTTTACATATATCCTCTTCATGGACAATGATATTGTTGTCATGCCTGATTTTTTGGGCAAGCTGGTAGATGGTCTGGAATCTTGTGAAGATCCTTCTGTTGAGATTGCTTCGCCTCTTTTATATCAAATGGGAACTGATAACATTATAGATAGTGCCGGAGGCCCAAAGCTTAATTTTTACACAGGATCAACGCAGACACGAGGTCATGGAGAAGTCGATGCAGGACAATACAAGAATGAACGCTTCCCGAACTGTGTGCCAACAACCACTGTTTTAATGCACCGTAAGGCCCTTGAAAGAGCTGGCCGATTTGACGTTTCCTTCGATCCTTATGGCTATGAAGATATAGATATGGTTTTACGTGCCAATCCAGGCATGGCCCCGTTTTTGTTTGTTCCGGATGCTGTTGTTTACCATTTAGGTTCAAAAACAGGTTTTTCCGGCTATACAGCTGATTATACCCGGATGAAAGGCAAAAATATGAGAATGTTTTTCAAGCGTCATTCCACAGCGTTCCAATGGTTCTGTTTTAATCTTTTCCTGCCATTTCTCAGTGTGAAAACGATAGTCAGGGAGCTAAGGCGAGGGAATGTGAAGGCCATTCTGGGATTGGTGAAAGGATTTCTAAGTGCTACAAAATAAGTTTTGCGTCCTCTCTGCCCTGTGAAGTGGTGTATATGTCTATTTCGTCGATATTGCAGAAAAATGAGAATAATTTTTTTTCATTGGGTGCAACAGTATGTCGGGCCTTCAGTAGATTCCTCCTTGTCTTTATAGCCAGCTTATTACTGTCAAAGTATGAGTTTGGTATCTTTAATATCTTTTTGTCGATTTATTTTTTTTCTCGCCTTTTCTCTGAGAATTCTCTCAACCTGCCATTTATCAAATTTGCAACAGATGGAGAAAATAAGGCCGAACTGGTCAATTTTCAGGTGATTCTCTTGAAAATTCTCTATGTTTTGATTGTCTCTTTTGTGATTTTTGTCTGTTCTGACTTCATTGTCGAGTACTCCGGGGTTGAGAGAAAGAGGTTGTTGCTCTTTTTGCCCTTTATGCTTTTTACCCTGACCGCTTATATGTATGTGGGGCAAGTTCTTATCTCTCAGATAAAAATGAGGCTTCTGTTTTTTTATGAGTTGCTGAGTTCTCTTGTCTTTATTGTATTTCTTGCTGGTGCTTATTGTGTTGGAGGGAGTTTCTCCACGGAAAAGCTGGTCACTGTTTTTTCTTTAGCCACAGGGGGGGCAGCACTTGCTGGAGTGCTTGTATTTCACCGGTTTATTAAGATTACTCCCCGGATAGATAAAGAATTATTATGGAAGATTGTTCATTACTCAAAATTCACCGTTCTGAGTGGAATAAGTTCTCTAGTTATTCTTAAGGTAGATGTCCTGATGTTAGGGTATTTCTGCTCCCCTAGAGAGGTCGGCGTGTATGGTATGGCCTTGTTTGTCAATGAAGCGGTGAATGTCGTTTTTGATTCAGTGCTCCGTGTTTGTTTACCTCAAGTTTCTGTTTTGTCAGGTGATAATGATACGAGCAGGATCAGGAAGGTTTTTCGTCAGTCTGTGAAAGATATGTATATCGGGATTATTCCCATTGTGTCAATCATTGCAGTTGCGGCCCCTACCGTAATTCATTTGATCTACAAAGGGAAATATGACGATTCTATTTTACTAATCTACTTGTTTCTTGCCTCGTCATTGGTGAAACCGGTGGGCTATGTGGCAGGGGTTATACTGGGGGCCACTGGGAATATTAGGTTCGATAACCGCAATTGCTGGATCTCTGCCTTGCTGAACCTAGTATGTAATTATCTGTTGATCCCTAAATTCGGCGTGATGGGTTCTGCTATAGCCTCAACATTAAGTTTTATAAGTCTCACAATTCTGCATTATGTCTCCCTGCAAAAAAATGTACTTTATGTGAAAAAGTAGAAAGAGAGGCGTGGGAAGCGGCATAGAGATGATACCTCGTTATATGTTTTCAATTTTTTCTAAGATGACGACGTTAAGAGTCATCTTACTGAATGTGTTTGACAAAAACATGTTAGTAGAGTATTATTTTGAATAAAGTCGTGTGGCTCCGTAGATCTTCTGTATTTATGTGATTGCTCTCGTCTTCAGTGTGATGCTCATGCTTGCTTGTAGCTGTGTAGCTCGGGTTGCCCTGTCTATTGGTAACCAATATTGCAGGTAAAGCTGCCAGTGATGAGTTCATTTATATATGTGATTGTGAATAGGAGGAGTTATTTTGAAAAAGAAGCAGATTGCCCAATGGTACAAAAAGAATATAGCTGCTGTTTTTGTCCTGCTTGTTATGTTCCTCTCGATATCGGGAAGTTGTTTAGCCGGTGAGTTTGTGAGTGTTAAATTGTATCCTGAACACGTTGGGGTCTTTACAACAGTAATGAAGCAGCAGTTTGTCGCATTTGGAGTCGATGCAGCAGGACTTACAACAAATATTACCGAACTGGTTAGTTGGGACAGCAGCGATGAGGGCATTGTTACTATTGACGAAAGTGGTCTGGCAACCGTGGCTGCTGGTAAGACATCTGGTCAGGTTAAGATAAGCTGTTCGTATCCAAAAAGCGGTGGTAATCTTAATCCAGGTGTTAACATGTTGTTATTAAAACCTATAGTTAAGTAACCTGTAGAGCTTTAAAGGGCATAGGGCTTTCATGACTCTTTGAGGAACGATACGTGGCAAACGTAAAATGTCAGTCAGTAAAAAGGAGTTTTGTTTTGATAACTATAAAGAAAATAAAGAAATATCTTACAGTATTAAGTGCTGTGTTATTGTTGACATCTGGTGTCGTTGAGGCTTCTATGGCTGGAACTTTGACGGCTTCCACTTCGTTAACTGTTGTTCATGTTACTGAATTTCCTGCCGGAAGTGTAGATATAACACAATGGGGAGGGGCATGGCCTCAACCTCCTGTCGCTCCTAAAACTGCTGCTGATATTGTAAATCCAGTATTGCAGGAAGTTTATATGAACAAAGTTGATTTTTACCCGCATATGATGGAGTGGTTTACTTATCCTTATCCAACTCCCTATCCGCGATTCTCTAATGGTATTAATTCAATGATCTGTGCTGTCTGGTCAACAGATGGTGGAAAAACTTTTAAGCTTCAATCCTGGGATTATCTTATTCCGACTTCAAAAGGTAAGGGCCTGGAGGAAGGAATGCCTAATTGCTGGATGGGCAGTATGGTGCACTCTTTATGCGATCGAAAAGCGGGTGAGTGTAATGGTCGCAACAGAAGTAATCTACTTTTTGAAGAATATCCTTCAGGAACTACGGGTTGTTGGGGCTCGGCAGTGATGAATTGATTGTTAATCGTTAAGTATCTGTTAGAAATGGAATGTGTTTTCGAGCAACCTTGTCTTTGTTAAGACAAGGTTGCTTTGTTTTTTTGATGGTAAGGAAATAATTCAGCAGAAATATATTATGTTTTTTACCCGAATAGTAAATAGCCTGTTGTCAATATTTGGTCTTCGAATTGTGAGGGAGTCAATACTTTATGACTGGCAAACAGGTGAGACGGACAAAAAATACGAACTGTGTTTGCCTGAAGAAGGCGCAGAGTATCTGACTATAGACAATCCGCGTTTAGAGGAACTGCGCCAGCGCTATTCGCAGTTTCAGCTCAAGGCATGCATTCCTATTGTTTGGACAGATGAATATGTCCAATCCTATGACTTGCTGTCTTTTCGAGGTGATAACTGCTATGTCTGGCAGACAAAAGATCCAAATTGTGATGAGATTAACTATTGTCTAACCGCCTATTATGTGAAAGCCATTGATGGGCTTGGACTTTTACAGAAAAACAATGAAGATGGGCTCTTTGGTGTATATACTTATACTGTAGATTCCCAGGTCATTAGCAGGGATCTGTTGGATTCAATAATCGAGCTGAATTTTCTTGAAAAGCATCTTGACCTTTCTCAAATTCCTAACTTGAAGATTCTTGATATCGGCGCTGGTTATGGTCGTTTAGCGTATCGCGCTGCAAGCTCCTTTTCCAATTTGATGACATACCTATGTACTGATGCAGTGCCAGAGTCCACTTTTTTGTCAGAGTATCACATTAAGTTTCGTCATATAGAAGACAAGGTGTCAGTTATTCCTCTTGATAATATTGCTGAGCGTTTGCAGGAGCAGCAGATTGATCTTGCGGTGAATATACACAGTTTTTCAGAATGCAGTCTTGAGGCTATTGATTGGTGGCTTGCGCTTCTTTCTGCAAATAAGGTAAAGAATCTCTTTATTGTTCCCAATGCCGCAGGCCATGGAGGGGAAAAGCTTGCCCTCAATAATGGAGTTGAATTCTCCGTTTTGGTTGAAAAATATGGTTATAAATTGTACTGCAAATCCCCAAAGTATGAAGATCCTGTTGTGCAAAAATTTGGTGTATCTCCGACATATTTCTATCTTTATCAGCTAACAGAATGAAAGAGCAGTTTGCATCTGAATCTAGATGTTGCAACCATTGAGTTCTTCATGGTAATAACCTGAAACTTATCATCCTATACGTGTTTTCATTATTAAATTTAAAGATAAACAGTTAGAGGAAGGAAAATTGGACGTTTCTGTTGTTATTCCCCTGTTGAATGAAGAGAAAAATATACCTATTCTCTATGATGAGCTTACGCAAACACTGCAAAAAACCGGATTAGAGTATGAACTACTTTTTGTAGATGATGGCAGTAGCGACTGCAGTCTGGAGATCCTGGAAAAGCTACAACAGGGTGATTCTCGTATTTGTTTGATTGCACTACGGAAAAATTTTGGACAGACTGCAGCAATGAGCGCAGGATTTGATATGGCAAATGGTGATATTATTATTGCCATGGATGCTGATCTACAAAATGATCCGGTAGATATTCCCATGCTGCTTGCCAAAATCAATGAAGGTGCTGATATGGTAACTGGCTGGAGATACAATCGGCAGGATCCGTTTTTCAGTCGAAAACTTCCTTCAAAAATTGCCAACCGGATTATCTCCTTTGCAACTGGCGTACATTTGCACGATTATGGCTGTACCTTAAAGGCTTTCAGGCGCGATGTCATTAAAACCATTAAATTATATGGTGAAATGCATCGCTTTATTCCTGCAATTGCCAGTGCAATGGGTGTTACCATTGCAGAGGTGAAGGTCAATCATCGGTCAAGGCGATTTGGTACATCTAAATATGGAATCTCTCGAACATTACGTGTGATTCTTGATTTGATTACGGTTAAATTTTTATTGAATTATGCGACCAGGCCTATCCATGTGTTTGGTACATTCGGGTTTGTTTCAGGTTCTCTTGGCGGGCTGCTGGCGATTGTCTTAACAGCTCAGCGTCAGCTCTATGGAGTTCCTCTCTCTGATCGGCCCTTGTTGCTTCTTGCTGTGTTGTTGATTTTTGTCGGGGTACAGTTTGTGACTATTGGCTTGGTTGCTGAAATGTTGGCAAGAACGTATCATGAGTCGCAGGACAAGCCCACCTATTATATTCGTAAAATAGTAGGAAGAGACTGAATGTGATGATCGACGATTAAAGGTTTTGAAAAAAATATGCAGAAAAAATTTAGGAAAGTCTTTTGTGGTTTTAGGTATGTTATGAGATACTCTGGGGTTAATATTCTCCTAAGTAGTTTTCCAAAAATATACAGCCGACATGGTTCGTTGCGTTTTTGTTCCATCATCTTCACGTGTCTCATGCTCAACCTATTGTTGAGTCAGGTGCTGCATGCTCAAATAGAAGAGAACATCAAGCAGGAGCAGGATACAGAACTTGTTTGGTCCGCGAAGAATTATGGTCAAGGGGAACAGATATATTACAGCAGTTTTAAAAAGAACAAATGGACCACTCCTGTTCAACTCAGTCATAGTACTGATTTGGTTTTTCAGCCTGCAAGCAGTTCCGGAACTGATGGAAAGGTATGGGTTGTCTGGTCACGTCAGGACAACAGTGGAAGTTTTATGCAATTTTCTGTTTACAGTGCTTCCAAATGGACACCACCAAGGCAGATCAATACAGGGATGGACAACAATAAAGCTGTTACCGTTGTAGTCGATCGTGACGATACGCCTTGGATTGCCTGGACAGCTATTGATGATATGTATCCAGATATTTTTTGGTCCAGATGGAATGGACAGGAGTGGGATTTGCCTTTGAAAGCGCATAAAGAAAATAAAGTGCCTGATATTCAGCCTGCACTGACCCTTGATGAGTCAGGACATGTTAATTTGTCCTGGCAAACGTATCTTGACGGAAAGTATATGGTTGTGTCGCAGATATGGACTGGAAAGCAGTGGCAAACAGTCCAAAATGAGTCTGGAAAAAATATTCGGAAGAAATTGATGCAGGAAAATAAGAAAACATTGTCTATTCCTGATTTTGTTGAAGATCCTCGTAAAGCGACTTTTTTTATTAAAGGAAATGATGGGGCTGGATCCATCCCTTTGTCTCTTTTATAGATATTGGCTATGTCCCCTGATATATTATAATTAATATGAGAACATTAATTATTTGTTTTCTATCCATTTGTTTGAACGTGCTTCTGTACTCTGGTGTTGGGTTTTGTCAAACTCTCATTGCTTTTGGAGATAGTCTTACAGAGGGGTGTGGGGTGTCACTCAATGGATGTGATGGCTGGGATGATGGAGATTATAATTATCCTGTTTATCTTGAGGCGTTATATAAAGCTGAGGGCCGAGATTCAACGGTAAAAAATTTCGGTAAAGGTGGAGAGACGACCCCCGATGGGGTGAACAGATTAGATACAGTTTTAAATAGTTCGTGTAACCCGAAAGTCGATTATGTTTTGTTACTCGAAGGTACGAACGATTTATTCTTTCATAATGATCCAAGTGTTATTAGTTTTAATCTTGGGGTTATGATAGACAAGGTTCGAGCCAAAGGAATAGAGCCTGTTTTGGCTACAATAACCCCGGATGACGATCATACCTGGAAAGAAATTGAGCAAACAAATGAGCTTATTCGTAGTTTAGCATCTGCAAAAGGTGTTATCCTTGTCGATCAGTATAATGCTCTTAAACCTTATTGGTATTGGTACACACATCCCGAGGGATGTTATGGGGATCATCTTCATCCTAATGCGAAAGGATTCAATGCCATCGCTACTACCTGGTATACAAGCATACCCAAACCCACCGCCCGTACTTTGCCATGGTTGATGCTTCTTCTCCGCACTCCATAGCCATCTTAAGCTGGAACTGTTTAAACTTAAAGGTTCTGTCTACGTATCCTATAAAACAATAATCTGATCTTATGAAAGCCAATTTATTGGACCGATTTTTTTTGGGATCGATTATTGTGTTAGCCGCTCTATTGCTACTTGCCGGGTCGTGGTTTAGTTATACCTCTACCTTTGACACTGGTACAGTTGGCTTGATGAGTGTCAATATTGTCCATGGTGACAGGCCGCTGTTTTTTTATGGTCAGCCGTATTTCGGTGCCTTAGAAGCGTATCTGGCGGCAATGTTTATCTGTCTCTTCGGTTTTTCTGAATTCGTAGTGAGTTTGTCGCCTATAACTTTTACCCTTGCCTGGATCGTCTTTTCCTATCTTCTTTTCTCACGTATTCATAACAGAACAGCTGGACTTATTGCTGCTGCGTGTGCCGCCTTTCCCGGATATTATGTGTTTTGGTATTCCATTGCAACCTATGGGGGCTACTCGGTAATATTGTGTGTTGGAACCGCCATGCTCTGGCTTTCCTTGAGAGTGCTGCAGGAGAATGTTCAAAAAACATCTCTAGCGTTGCATGCTGCCTGTATTGGTATCCTCATGGGAGTAGGTATCTGGGTTCATCCTCTTAGCTTTCCTTATATTGCTATTGCTGCCTGTATATTGGGGATATTTGCACTCAGAGAACGATTTCGCGTTGACATCGTCTTGTCACTGATGGGAGCTGCGATTGTCGGCCTTACTGGATTTGTACCATTTTATTTTGAAACCGGCTCTTTTCTGGGAGGCGTATCAGAGAGTGTTCAGATATCCTGGACTGGTGTTATTAAGGCACTTTCCAATTTGTTTGGCACTAATATCTTCGATCTGCTGGTCTGGAATTTCATCCAGACCATTGAAATCCCGATTGTCAGATATCTGGTAGTGTACGGCAGTCTCAGTCTTCTTTGCATGGCTCTCCTTTTAGCTCTTTATTCTCTAACAGGTAAAAAAAATCGGCAGTTACAGAAGATAAACTATCTTATTCCATCTTCGTATTGTCTGCTTTTCCTGATGATGTACGTCCAGCATCATATGGCAACCATCAAAGCCCCCCGGTATGCCATCAATTTCTTGTGCATGCTTCTCTGTATGCTTTGGTCATTGGCTATAGCTGGCCAGACAAAACGTGTATTGAAGATAACCGCTTCAGTACTGTTTTGTATTTGGTTAGGCTATCAGATAGTCGGAACGGTTCTCTTTATCGCAGGAAACACTGATAATGCACGATCTGAACAGCAATTAGCGCGTGATATAGTGAGTGCTGCCAGGGCACATAATTTGAAAAGCGTGGTTACTTATGGCGATTCTTATTTTGGGCTCAAGGGGCAGAAATTCAGCATGTATTCACAAAATATGATTGCCTTTACCCATGCAGATACAGAACGCTATCAACCTAATGCCCAGTTTTCTGAAACGGATTTGAACAGGGGGTATCTTTCTACCGTAAATTCTAAAATTTCTTTAAAAAATACACTGAAGGAGTTGGGAGTAGGCTTTACAGTCGAACAGATTCATGAATATTTTCTTTTCAGTAATCTGCATTCAAGGCCGCAGGTTGCTATGCAGGCGATTCCAAGTGAAGAGATACAGCTTGTTTCTTCTGACAATGCAAAAAATGATATGGCTGGTGAGTTGCTTCAGGACCGTAGTCAGGACATCGGCACCGATCTTAATACAATTGCCGACATGACCCTGTCATTTGATACAGGGAAAGTAAGAAAATTGTGTGCACTCTGGATGTTCATCTACCAGGATCCTGCCGCCAATATGTGGAAGGGGCCTGGACGCTATGAGGTCCATGTCTCACGGGATGGTATCCGTTATGATAAAATTTATAGTTCCTTGCCTGAAACAGGTAATGGCTTTCACGCAGGTCCTGGCATATATATTGGTGGACCATGGGGAAAAGTGGAATCCTTGTTTTCTCCCGTTTACGCCCGGTATGTGAGGGTTCTTTTTCTGGAAAAGAGTTCTTCTCCAATAACCGAGTTATTTATCTTTCAGACGGATGGCTCCTTGAGACAGGATGCTCCAGATGACATTGCCCAGTTAACACAATTAATTGTTGACCAGAATCTTGATTTCGTTCTGGCTGATCGCTGGTTGAGTGCCAGATTGCGTGAGGTGTTCAAAGGGGGGAGTAAGAAGGAGATTGCTCTTGCAAGGCATAGCACGAAATATAAAAATAATCCGTTACGCTATTTTGTACGACCGTCACGAGGACAGGCTTTAATATGCGATACAGCTGTTGCTGATGAATGTGAGAAAGTGTTGATTAAACAATATGGGCAATCTGTGATCTCTAAAAGATTTGATGTGCATAACTATTCTCTTTTTGCACTTGCCGAAGCAGAAATTCGGCTTGATCTGATAAATCCTTCAGCCCTCCTGTGGAATGGTCATTTTCCACTTCAAACAAAAGATATGAGCCTGCTTGCTCCCTGGTTTAATAATGTAGGATTGCCGGTCTGGAGAGCGGATTTTACAAAGACAAGGGGGGTTTACCGTGATTCCTGGACAAACGGAGATGCAAGGTTTTATGACCTTGGCTACACGATTCAGCGTGGTAAGGACCAAGAGTTAGTTCTTTATACTCATGGATGGCGTCCCGATAAAGAGATGTCCAGTCTGAAGCTGACGCTTACTGCTAATAATAAGATTCTCCTGCCGTTTAAGAAAACAGAACAGAATGTATATATTTTTTCTATCCCTGATACCCTTACCCGTTTGAAGAGTCTTGCAATAGAATCGACAACATTTGTTCCCTCCAGTAAGGACTCAAGAAAACTTGGGATAGATATTAACCGTATTGAAATACAATGAAGATTCTGTGAAATTATTTCCCAAATCGTGATACCCATTCCGGCTTTACACCCCTGTCTCTCCATACCTCAAAATCGGCGGATATCTTTTGGTAATCGGGGACAAGATTGAATTTCTGCACGATGCAGTCACCGTTTATTCCACTTATAAGCAGGCGGCCCTGATAGGGCACAAAGGGCTTAGTGAAATTATATTCTATTCTTTGCAGTCCTTTCTTGATTTGAAACGACTGCATTTGTTGACGATATAAGTCACCCCTGGCATCTTCTAACTCGATGCTAATAACAGATTCGTCGACAAGTCCTTCAACTTCACCTGTGAGCTTGTAACTACCTGCGGGCAGGACAATCTCCCATAGGGGAATTCTGTTCTCTCCGGCCTGGATTTTCCTTGAAGGGGAGGCTTCCATATACTGTATATGGCTTAGAGCTCTCCAATATTGTTCTTTGAGTTCCTCAGGTATCTTTTCCGGAACAGATGGGGAGGCATCCTGTCCACCTCCAAAGAGAGTAAAGAGTTCTTTCTCTTTTTGGGTTGTAAGGATAGATATCCATATGTCATTGTGGGGGACAGATATCTTCAGGGGAATGATCTCTACTTCTTCGTTTGTTGTTTCACCTGCACTGACTTTCCATGTTTTTGGTTCCAGAAATACTGTTTTTTGTTGATGTGCCTCTAATTTGACTTTAGTGGTGGCCGCCCCAAAGTTTATAAATACTTCTGTGGCATAGGATCCGCTACGAAGCCCCAAGGTTGGGATTGTTCTCCCCGCGGGGAGAACAAGGTATCTTTTTAAAGTCGTCCCACGTGCTTGCCCGTGGATAAAGAGCATTCTTTCATTGCGGGGAAAGCTCGGCCCATTGAGAAAGATCCAGTCTTTTCCTATCGTGTTTGGAATCTGCGGCAGAGGAGCGACCTGGATACTGTTCCACAAATGTGAATCTGGTCCTTTGACATGATGTCTTAGGTTTTTAAAAACGGATGTCCCTGTTGGTTCCAGATATAAGGAACGAATGTTCTCACTGTGCTCCGTTTTTAAGGCCTCAGCTGAATAAATTGATGCAGGAAAATTTTGTTCATAAGACAAGTTGTCTTCAAGTCTCCAAAAGAAGTTTTCCTTCCAGCTGATGCGGCCAAATTCAAAGATAATCAATATGACAAGAAGTAGGCTGCTTCCTCTTAATAAGATGGATTGTGAGGCGTAAAGAAGAGAGAGCAGGGAGCAAGTCACAACGATAATCGGTAATTGTAAATAGGAAAAATGGAATGGTTGGACAACATATTTCCCGCTTAAGGCAATAAAGAGAGAGAACAGGGGGAAGAGAGCTATGGAAAGGATTAGGATGTTTTGGGAACAGGCAGGTTTCTTTTGGGAATGAAGGCATAATAGATATTGTTTTCCTGCAATAAACAATCCTGTCATCCAGGCGAGGCAGGCAATGCAGCCAAGGGAAGATATAATATAGAAGCTGTTGTTCTTGAGACCCAGTATTGCTCGTTCTACCGGTGATTTAGCAAGAATCTCGGCAGGGACATTATAATTTTTAATAAATTGGAAATTTGCTGCCATATTAGATAGTGCAGTATTGAAATCTAATAGCAAGTTAGGGGTGAAAATAAGTACTCCAGTTATTGAACCTGAAATCAATAGACAACATCTCTTTGTAAAAAGTCGAATGTTTTTCTCTTGGAGAAATTCAAAAAAAAGCACCATTGCTGGAACCATGCCAACAAGAAGACCGTTGTATTTTGCTGAGAATGCTGCACCAACGGCAACTCCACTGGCAAATAGCCATGTTTGTTTCTGCTTTTTGTCTATATAGAATAGAAGAAAGAGAAAGCAGATGGCTGTAAAAAGATCAACGCCAATATCTCCGGTTGCAAAATGACTAACTGTGATGGAAAGCGGTGCTATGGCCAATAGGAACATTGCCAGTAAGGCGGAATTTTTGTTCTTAACTAAGCTGTAAACCAGTTTGTAGGCAATGGCCATGGTGACCATTGCGTATGCCACACGAAGAAGGCGGGCATAATAGTAAAGTGAGTAATGGTTTGGAGTCTCGGCTCCGAAGAAAAAGAGCAAGGGGCGCAGCAGGTATTCATCAAGATGATTAAGCCCATATGGGTAACCGTCATAAAAGAGACTCCCGTAGTAATAGACATAATTTCCATGGAGGAAGTTAAGTAAGGCTATAACTTGTTTGGGTTCGTCAGGGTGAAAGATGTATCCTGGTTCGCCTAAGCCTCGGAAAAGACCGGACATACGCAAATACAAGGACAATAGGACAACAAGCACCCCTAAGATGAAAAATATTCTTTTTCTGTCTAATGAAAGAGCCTGGCACCTTGTACTTGAGGAGTAAATTCTATCTTTCATCTTGAGCACCCTTAATGAGAGAACGAAAGTTTCTGTACCAGGGCATTATTTTCTATCGAATTGATTGAAATCAAAGTCGTCTCGGAACGAGTCTTTATAGCTTGTAAATTTATTGAACTTAAGGATACTCCAGATGGCTGAAAATCCATCTTTCCAGTTGATTTTCTTACCCTCTTCATAGGTCCGGCCAAAATAGGAAATAGGGACTTCATAGATTTGAATTCCTTTTATCTTGGAAAGTTTGGCTGTCATTTCCGGCTCGATGCCAAATCGATTGGATGTGAGAATCATGTGACGAATAATATCTCCGCGGAACGCTTTGTAACAGGTCTCCATATCGGTAAGTTTGAGATTGGTAAACATATTGGAGAGGAATGTCAAAAATCGATTTCCCATATAATGCCAAAAGGAGAGGACTCTGGAGACCTCTCCTTTAAAACGGGAGCCATAAACCACATCAGCCTTCCTTTCTGCAAAGGGGCGCAAAAGAATGGCGTAATCATTGGGGTCGTATTCAAGGTCGGCATCTTGAATGAGGACGATATCACCTGTTGTTTTTGCTATTCCTGTGCGGATGGCGGCACCTTTTCCGGAATTCACCTCATGGGAAAGTAATGTGTAATTTTTTTTCTGTTTAACCTTTTCCTCCAGTACCTTTTTGGAGTTGTCGGTAGAATGATCATCAATAATAACCAACTCATATGAACTTATTGAAACCAATCCTTCTAATGCTTCCTCAATGAGATCTAAAATCGAATTAATTGTTTTTTCTTCATTATAAACCGGTACGACAATGCTTAGTTTCACAGGGGCACCTTGTTAGTTATTATTTTACTAGGTAGGCGTTTAAAATAGATCTTCTGCCTAGAATTTGTAATTGTTTATAAGATCGGAGTATTGTGCGATTCATCCTTGCAATTTTTTAATTTAACGGATTAATTAGAAGTTTAGTATCATATATTAGTAAAATGTAAATTTTACCAGTATGATTTACTGTCTCAGCAGATTTTTTATGTATATGTCGGCTGATAGAGGGGCGCCGAAGAAGTCTCTTGGCCACAAGCAAGGTGTCCAACTCTTTCTTGTCTGGCATCTCTTCTGTTGTCTGATCGGTTATTGTGGATTCTAACCATTAACCACTTTTCTTTTTCATGCATTACTGGACAACTATGAAATCACAAATGCGAAAACAGGTATTGGTGACGGGTGGGGCTGGATTTCTTGGTTCCCATCTATGTGAGAGACTGTTAAATGATGGGCATGATGTTCTTTGTGTGGATAATTTTTTTACCGGTAGTAAGGATAATATTCTTCATATGCTGGAAAATCCACATTTTGAAGTAATGCGTCATGATGTGACTTTTCCGCTTTATGTTGAGGTGGATGAAATCTATAATCTGGCCTGTCCTGCCTCCCCGATTCATTATCAGCACGATCCGGTACAGACCACAAAGACCAGTGTGCATGGCGCGATTAATATGCTTGGGCTTGCCAAGAGGGTGAACGCAAAGATTTTTCAGGCCTCAACCAGTGAAGTCTACGGTGACCCGAAGATTCATCCACAAACTGAGGATTACTGGGGGAATGTCAACCCTATCGGTTTTCGATCCTGTTATGACGAAGGGAAACGTTGTGCTGAAACCCTTTTTTTTGATTACCGTCGCCAGCATAACCTGCGTATTAAGGTAGCTCGTATCTTCAACACCTACGGGCCTAAAATGCATCCAAATGATGGAAGGGTTGTCTCTAACTTTATTATGCAGGCGCTTCAGGGGCTTCCCATTACTATTTATGGTGATGGACTCCAGTCTCGTTCTTTTTGTTATGTTGATGATCTTATTGAGGTCTTTGTTCGTCTGATGGGCAGCCCTGATGGCTTCACCGGACCGGTCAATACCGGTAATCCTGGAGAGTTTACCATCAAGGAACTGGCGGAAAAAATTATTGATCTTACCGGATCATCGTCAAAGCTGGATTATAAACCTCTGCCTAGTGATGATCCTATCCAGCGTCAGCCTGATATTAGCCTAGCCAGAGAAAAGCTGGGTTGGGAACCGAATATCCAACTGGAAGAAGGATTAAGAAAAACAATTCCTTATTTTGATGAATTGCTTAAAACATCATAGTCCGGCATAACTGAATACTGAATACATGCAGACGCAAGCCTGATTATTCCGGCTCAACCATAAAACTGCGTCAACTGCAGCAATCTGTTCCATGAAAATAGTCATAGATGTGGGAGTTATCGGTCTGGCTCAGCTTTTTGAGACGGCCAGAACCGGTATATACAGGGTTATCAGTAGTCTGGCGCTGGAGTTGTTGGCCCGAGATGACCTGGATCTTTATTTTTCTTCTCTCTCTTCTCTGCAGGTGAATCAGCTTACTGAACACTATTTTGCCGAGAAAAATTTTGCCGCTAAATCATTTCCGAAAAACCGATTTGAGCAGACGCTGATCTCCATTGCCGGATGTAATCGCGAGGCAAGGCAGGAGAAAATATCGGCCAAGATCCTCTCAAAACTATATAGGATGTCTTTATCCCGGAGGATCGGAGAACAGGCGGATCTGTTTCATTCCCATTATTCTTCTCTGCCTTGTTTTCACTCCCGGATGAATCCTGTCCGCATGCTGACTATTTACGATATCATTCCTCTCATCCATCCAGAATATTTTGCCGATGGTTTTGTGGATGAATTTCGGCCGATCGTCGAGTCTTTTTCCCCCCAGCATGATTTTCTCTTTGCCATCTCGGAGTGTACAAAAAACGATATTTGCACCTATTTTCAGATGGATCCGGAGAGAGTCTTTGTTACCCCCCTGGCTGCGTCACCGGAGCTTTATTATCCGGTGCGTGACAATGCGCTGATTGCAGAAGTGAAAAAGAAATTTCGTATTCCTGAAGGGCGGTATTTCCTTACCTTGGCCACAGTGGAAAAGAGAAAAAACCTCAAAACGTCCATGAGTTGTTTTCGGGAGATCCTGAAAGAGCCGGGCTGTGATGATCTTTCCTTTGTCCTCGTTGGTACCCAGGGTTGGAAAGTAAAAGAGATTCTTAAAGAGATCAATGATGATCCCCTGTTACGCAACAGGGTGATTTTCACCGGTTTTGTCCCTGATCATTATCTCAGTGCATTGTACAGCGGCGCCGAGGCCTTTCTCTATCTCTCTCTTTACGAAGGTTTCGGGCTTCCACCATTGGAAGCGATGCAATGCGGGCTGCCGGTTATTGCCTCTAATACCAGTTCCTTGCCTGAAGTTGTGGGAGATGCAGGGATTCTTCTGGACCCACAGCGAAGAGAGCCAATTTGCCAGGCTATGCTGACTTTGCTTGAGAACAG
Source organism: Pseudomonadota bacterium (assembly GCA_018821985.1). Taxonomy (GTDB): domain Bacteria; phylum Desulfobacterota; class Desulfobulbia; order Desulfobulbales; family Desulfocapsaceae; genus UBA2270. The sequence continues at coordinate 8,979 of JAHJKP010000049.1, read as the reverse complement.
GGAACTTAGGAATGATTATGTTCGTAAGGGGTTGGCCAGAGCAGGTCATTTTTCTTGGCGTCGTTGTGCTGAGCAAACAGCCGCCGGATACCAAAGAGCCTGGGATGGTCGTTAAGCCGAGAACCTGATTTTATGCATATATTTTACGACTATCAGATCTTTTCCCTGCAGAAAATGGGGGGGATTTCCAGGTATTTTGTCGAACTTGCCAGCAGGCTTCCCCTCTACTCACCGCTGATCGAAACAACAGTCCTGGCCCCTGTTCACATAAATGAATATCTTGATTGCAGTTCGGTTCATAAAATTGGCAGGAAGATCCCTTCCTTTCCTGGGATGCATCGTATCCTTCCAGCCATAAATCGTATTGCCAGTCGTGCAATTCTCAAGGGTTACTGTCCAGATATCTTGCATGAGACCTATTATTCTGCCACTGCCCTGTCCGTTGCTGTCCCTCGTATCCTTTCTGTTTATGATATGATTCATGAACGTTTTCCCTCGCAGTTTAAAGGACCTGATCTTAATATCCCGGAACTCAAGGCCAAGGCAATTGCTCGCGCCGATCATCTGATTGCAATCTCTAATAATACCCGTGATGATCTCATTGAATACCTCGGTGTCTCTCCTGAGAAAATCACTGTTATTCCCCTTGCCTCGTCAATGGAGAGACCTGAGGAGAGCAAGGATGTGGAGAACTGTCACAGGCCTTATCTCCTCTATGTGGGATTGAGAGGGGGGGTGAAAAATTTTCAGAGGCTTCTCGTGGCCTTCAGTCATTCGATGATGTTACGGTCTGAATTTGATCTCATCTGTGTTGGTGGAGGTGGATTTACATCTGAGGAGCTTTCATTTTTTGATGGTTTATGTGTGAGTGAACGGATAAAACATCTGTCTGCAGATGATACCTTACTGGCCTCTCTCTACTCACATGCGGCTCTGTTTGTCTATCCATCTTTGTATGAAGGTTTTGGTCTGCCGCTTCTGGAGGCAATGCGTTGCGGTTGTCCCATTGCCTGCAGCAATACCAGTTCAATGCCTGAAATAGCCGGAGATGCCGCAGTATTTTTTGATCCATGCGATGAAGAAGAGATGCGCCTGGTTATGGAGTCGACAGTGCAATCAAAAGAGACTGTAACTTTATTACGAATGCGTGGATATGAACGGGAGAAAATGTTTTCCTGGGATAACTGTGTATCTCAGACCGCAGAGTTGTATCAGGGCAAGGTATAGGATTTTATGGAAACAGATTATTCTTTACAGGATCAACAGGAAGAGAGAGCCGGAGGCATGCGTAGCCGGGGAATAGAGGTGCAAGGTGGGCCCGGGCATCCTCTGGTTTCCATTATTACCATTGTGTTCAATGGAGAGTCGTCTATTCGGCAAACCATTGACAGTGTCTTGCGGCAAAGCTATGACCCTATAGAGTACATTGTCATTGATGGCGGATCACGTGATGGTACCGTCTCCATCATTCGTGAATATGATGCAAAAATTGCTTATTGGCAAAGTGAGCCGGACAAGGGGATCAGCGATGCCTTCAATAAAGGTATCAGGGCCGCCCGTGGAGAGATAATAGGGCTGGTTAATGCTGGAGACTGGTACGAGGTAGACACTGTGAAGCGCGTGGTTGAAAACTTCCTGGCAGAACCGGAGGTCGGGGTTATCTGCGGGGGCATACAGTTTTGGAAAGGTCTGAAACGAGAATATCTCTGTCATTCTGTCCCAGCTTTGCTTGAACGCGAGATGACCGTTACTCACCCCAGCTGTTTTGTCCGCGCCAGCATTTATCACCATTGCGGTCTTTTTGCCACTGATTACAAATTTGCCATGGATTATGAGTTGTTGCTGCGTTTTAAAAGGCAAGGGGTCAAGTTTCTGGCCATTGAGTTGGTTCTTGCCAATATGCAGCATGACGGTGTCTCCGAGGCACATTGGAAAAGTGCACTTCAGGAAACCCATAAAGCAAGAACGGAGCTCTTGGAGAAGTCTTTTTTTACCACGAAGAGCTATTATTATTTTCTCATGGTTAAACGGCAGATACGTATTTTACTGGAAAAATTCGAATGGAACCATCTCATTCGTTTATACAGGAGCAAATTGGCCCTGGTAAAAAAAACTAAATCTTAAATGTAACGATGGATTCTCCTTTTTTTCTTTCTGTTTTAATTCCTGTCTATAATTGGGATGTTGGGCCACTGCTTACCAGCCTTTCCTCTCAATGTCTGCATCTGTCGGAAGGGCAGCGGGTTGAGATAATTGTCATGGATGACGGCTCCACTGAGAGATTTACCAATAGAACAGCGGCAGACCAACTCTCTCTTGTCAGGTACGAGGAGTCCAGTGTAAATAAGGGGCGGGCGGAGATCCGTAATGCGCTTCTTCAGCAGGCAAAAGGAGTATATGTCCTCTTTTTGGATGCCGATATGCTTCCTGATCGGGATGATTTTATACAAACGTATCTGGAACAGGGGGGGCAGGGCAGCGAGATTGTCTGTGGTGGAATCAGTTATTGTCAGAATAAACAGAAGGATCCCGAATATTCTTTTTATCTTTATAAAAGTGGTAAGACAGAGGCCCTGCCATCATCTGTCAGGAAAAGCATTCCCTGGCGGTATCTTTTTACCTCAAACATCATGGTGCGTCGTGATATAATGGAGTCTGTCCAATTCGATCCACGATTTACCGGATACGGATTCGAAGATATTGAGTGGGGAATTCGATTGGGAGAATCGTTTACCATATCGCACATTGACAACACTTGTTCCCATATGGGAGTGATGAGCAAGCAGCAGGTCTTTTCTAAAATGCGTGACTCGGTACAGAATTATGCTCTTTTTCTTTCCCTGCACCCTCTAAAGATAGGCCGTACGGGAGCTGCAGGGCTTGCCTCTTTTCTTAAACATTTCCCCGATGGTTTTCTCTCGTTGGGAGATGTATTGTTAAGTCGTTTGTTTACCAGGATCTCATGGAATTGGTTTTTGTTTTTTATTTTTCAATGTACTAAAGCTGTTTTGCTGGCCAGGGTTTTGAAAAAAGATTTTAAGATATAACATGTTTGAGTTACCATCATATCATGATGGTAGGTTGGAATGAAATTTGTCGAGATTGTATCCAACCAAGATGCTTGATGCGTTTGATCAACTTGGCCATACATTACAAGTACCAATTATCCCTTCCGTGAGTAAATTATCCGGTACTGATATGGAACATTTGTTTAGCTGTAAGCGAGCATGAATATATTATCTGCAAATCTGCGCGAGCAAAGCTCTGTGATGGTTAAGGTCCTGCATTTACTTGATATCATTGTGGTTGGTGGCTATTTCTGGCTTCTGCTTGTCTGGTACCGGGTGCCTTGGACTTTTTATTATACCCGTTTTCTATTGATTACTCTCTTCTTGTGTCTGATCAGTTTTCATTCCTTTCAGCTGTATCGTTCATGGCGAGGGTGGAAGTTTTATCAGGAGTTTCTGGTTATTGTCAAGGCATGGGGCACAGTTATTGGCGTGTTGTTGTTCTATTTCTTTATTTTTAAAATATCCCAGGCCTATTCGCGGGCTGTTTTTTTATTTTGGTCGCTGACGACCCCCTTTTTGCTCTTTGTCCTGCATGTGATTGCCAGAAAGATCCTTCGATATTACCGATCACAAGGCAAAAATGTCCGGCATGCTGTAATCGTCGGGGCTGGCGATCTTGGGATGAGGCTGGCCAGGGAAGTTGAGGCTATTCCCTGGGCAGGGATTGAGGTCATTGGCTTTTTTGATGACAAGATCAAAGAAAATGACGTCATGCAGGTTATGGGAAAACCTGTATTGGGTAATATCTCAATGGTAGAGGAGTATCTGAACGATAATGATATCGATTATGTCTATATTGCCCTGCCCATGCGGGCTGAGAAAAAGATCTTTACGATTCTGCGAAGATGTAGATCGTTAGGGGCACGTATCTATCTGGTTCCTGATCTCTACATTTTTGGTCTGCATCATGCCGAGATTCAATCCCTTGGCAATCTGATGGTTCTTAATTTTAATCCGAACACCGAATGGAAGCGTGGCTTTGATCTCGTTTTTGCCAGCCTGGCCCTGTTTTTCACTCTGCCTTTGACCCTCATAATTGCCCTGTTGATTAAACTGGAGAGCAGAGGGCCGATTTTTTACCTTCATAGAAGGATTGCCGCTGCCGGCAAAGAGTTTGACTGCCTGAAATTCCGGACCATGTGCGATGGGGCTGAGGGGAAATTGCAGGAACTCTTGGCTGGAGATGATGCCTTGCGTGAAGAGTGGCAGCGCACCTTCAAGCTCAAGAATGATCCCCGGGTGACCCGGATCGGACGTTTTCTGCGGAAAACCAGTCTTGATGAGCTGCCTCAGTTCCTGAATGTCCTGAAGGGAGAGATGAGTGTGGTGGGAGCGCGCCCGATCGTGGCCAGAGAATTGAGCGATTTTTATAAGGAAAGCGCTGGCCGTTATTGTTCCATGAAACCCGGTGTTACCGGTCCCTGGCAGGTAGGGAGCCGCTCTGATGCTGAAGATTATAACGAACGGGTCGAGTTGGACGACTGGTACATCCTCAACTATTCCCTGTGGACCGATCTGAAGATCATTGCCAAGACTGTGCGTTGTATGTGGCGAGGCAAGGGGGCGTATTAAGTTAAGAGCTTGAGTGTAAGTAAATCCTGTGGACGAAATCCCGTTGCACTTGCAAGAGGGGCCTCTTTACGGGCAAGCTTTCAGACCGGAGGATTATCTGCTCAAGGCCTCCATTAAGAGATGTGATGCATCCTCTACCGGAACGGGAATGTGGGTCAGGGGAGTTTCAGCCCGTTCAGCCTCTCTGATTGCCTGGGAGTCGGTAAAGAAGGCAATGGGTGTGCTGCCCAGCCCTTCGCTTAGAAATGCACGATCGCTCGCATCCTTGATCAGATTGCCGACAAATGCAATCCTGGGAATTTTCACATCTTCCGCCAGTTTCTTGATCTTGAGGGCAGTGCGGATGGAAGAGCGGGAGGGGATGACTACAATTAACAGCTGGTCAATGCCGGCAATGGTGCCGCGGCCAAGATGTTCAACACCTGCCTCCATGTCGAGCAGGACAACCTGTTCCGGTGAGAGCAGGAGCTTGGTCAACATCCGGCGCAGCACATTGTTTTCCGGACAGGCACAGCCCTTGTCACCTGTCTGGATGGCGCCAAGCACCATGAGCTTAATCCCTTCATGACTGATCATGAAGTCGTGGAGCAGGTCGTTTACCTGGGGGTTCATGTTGTAAAAAGGGGACCCTTCCACCTTGCCGGAGCGTTCCACCAGGAGCTTGGTCATCTCGGCAATGGGCTTGATCTTTTCAATGTTCTTGACTCCCAGGGTTTCTGCCATATGCGGACTGGGATCGGCGTCAATGATCAGAACATCTTTGCCAGCCTTTTTAAACTCATTGGCCAGAAGAGCCATAATGGTGGTCTTGCCCACGCCTCCTTTGCCGCTGATTGCAATCTTCATCCTTCTCATCCTCTTTTTCTTGCATGCTGAAACAAAATGATTAAGATACAATCTACTTATGTATCCTATTTACTGTCAGACGTAAACCATGAAAAGGAGAATTGACATGTACGGAAATACAAATCAGATTACCTTGGCCCAGGCCCGGCAGGAGGCATCCACCATCTTCCTTGCCAAGGTCTTTAACTGGATGGCCATTGGGCTTGGGCTTACCGGTGTTGTTGCCTATCTTGCCGCTGAATCCGGAATCGCCATGCAGATTGTGTCCAGCCCCCTGTTCATGATCCTCATCCTGGCTGAGTTGGGTATGGTCTTTTATCTTTCGGCGCGGGTGGACAAAATTCAGGCCTCTACGGCTACCGGGCTTTTTCTCGGTTACGCTGCGCTGAATGGTTTGACCTTGTCCACCATTTTTCTGGCTTATACCCGATCATCTATTGCCGGGACCTTTTTTATTACGGCCGGGATGTTTGGCGCCATGGCTGTTTACGGACTGGTGACTAAGCGTGATCTCTCCGGTCTGGGCTCTTTTCTCTTCATGGGTCTGATCGGCATTATCATTGCCTCGCTGGTCAACATGTTTATGCACAGTTCTGCCATGTCCTGGGTGATTTCCATGGCAGGCGTCTTGATCTTTACCGGACTTACGGCCTATGATGTACAGAGGATCAAAAACATGGGCGAGCAGGGGATTATGAGTCAGGGTGAGGAGATGGTCAGGAAAGGTTCGATCATGGGTGCCTTGGCCCTTTATCTTGATTTTATCAACCTGTTTCTCATGTTGCTCAGATTCTTTGGGGGCAGCCGGGACTAGAAGGAATTATTGTCGTTATTATTATGAAAAAGGCATGTTCTGCACGGCGCGGGGCGTGCCTTTTTTATTTCAGGATTATTGATAAATATCTAAAAGGTAAAATCTTTTTATGCATACAACATTTGCGGGAAAACGGATTGTTGTGGGAGTGACCGGCAGTATTGCCGCCTTTAAGGTTGCCGGTTGGGTGAGTTCTCTTACCAAGGAAGAGGCGCGGGTGGCAGTGATCATGACTGATTCTGCCTGCCGTTTTGTGGCTCCTCTTACCTTTGCCGCTCTTTCCGGTGAGCGGGTGCACACCAGCTTGTTTGCGCAGGAAGACGCAGAGAGCATCCCCCATATCCAGTTGGCACGGGAGGCAGATCTTCTTGTTATTGCCCCGGCTACGGCCCATACCATTTCCCGTCTGGCGCATGGCATGGCTGATGATCTGCTGGCCTGCACGGTGCTTGCCACCAGGGCACAGGTGCTTGTCTGTCCGGCCATGAACAGCCAGATGTACAGTCATCCTGCCGTGCAGGAAAATATCGAAAAACTAAAAGAATATGGCTATCAGGTTCTTGTTCCCGAGAGTGGCCGTATGGCCTGCCGGGAAGAAGGGCCAGGACGTCTGCCGGAATGGGATCTGGCGCGGGAGGTGATGCTCCAGATCCTGGCCGTGCCAGATCTGGCAGGCGAGAAAATATTGATTACCGCCGGTCCTACCCGTGAACCCCTGGATCCGGCCAGATTTCTCAGCAACCGTTCGTCAGGGAAGATGGGATACAGTCTGGCCCGGACAGCCAGGAGGCGAGGGGCGAAGGTGACCATGATTGCTGGGCCTACAGCGCTTGCCTGCCCGCCAGATGTGCGCTGCGTGCGGGTGGAGACGGCTCGTGAGATGCATGAGGCGGTACTTGCCCATTGTCATCAGGCATCCGTGATTGTCAAGGCAGCAGCAGTGAGTGATTTTAGACCAGCTACGCCCTTTGCCGAGAAGGTAAAAAAAGAGCAGGCCGATCTGCAGCTGCCCCTGGAACAGACCTCGGATATCTTAAAAGAACTGGGAAAACTGAAGAAGAAGGCTGGCTTTCTGCTCGTCGGTTTTGCCGCCGAGAGTCATAACCATGTGGCGGAGGGAGAGAAAAAACTCAAGAAGAAAAATCTTGATCTGATCGCCATTAATGATATTGGCTCCGCAGACACCGGATTTGCGGCGGATACCAATCAGGTGACCCTGCTTGATCAAGATGGCATCAGCCCTCTACCTTTGGTCAGCAAGGAGCAGACGGCAGACCTAATCTGGGATCACGTCGTGCGTATGCTGGAGAAGAGGAATAAGGAATAGCTGATATTGCGCCGAAGACGCAGAGGCGCTGAGAGAGAACCAGAACAATCCCTTCTATGCGCCGCTACGCGAGAAAAATTTGTCATGACGTAATGACTTACACTTCTACCTTCCCGTATCAACAACCGGCCAGAATGGCCTGAATGCGTTCACCGTCATAGTCCGGCATCCGCCAGACCTTGGCCAGGGCTACCGCATTTTCGGCAATCTGCGGGATGTCTTGGTTGGGGATATTCAGGGCGGCAAGAGAGATCGGACTGTCGATTTTCCGGAACCATTCTTCCAAGGCGTCGATCCCTTTTCGGGCCCGTTCTTCGCTGCTACCGCTCCTGCAATCAAAGACCCGTTCGGCAAACTGGGCGAAACGCTGGGGGGTGCTTTGGCACTGATGGCGCATCCACCCGGGGATGATGGCGGAGAGTCCGGCTCCATGGGGGACATTGTAGAGCGCGGAGAGGGAGTGTTCGATCAGGTGCATCGGGAAGCCCACCTTGCCTAAGCCCGCTGCGGTCAGCCCGTTCAGGGCCAGGGTGGACGTCCACATGAGATCGGCACGTCCCTGATAGTCGTGCAGATCGGCAAGCACCCGGTTACAGCTCTCCATGGCATTGATGACTAGTCCTTCCATGAAACGATCCTGAACAGGCGTGGCCGGGTCCTGGGTGGTGAAATAGAATTCGAGGACATGGGCGATGGCATCCACTGCCCCATAGGCGGTATAGTCGGCAGGGACGGTAAAGGTTGCTTCCGGGTCGAGGATGGAGGTCTTGGGATAGAGCTTTTTATTGGCGAAACCAAACTTCTGTCTGGTCTCTTCGTTGGTGATGACCATGCCGGAATTCATTTCGGAAGCGGATGCTGCCAGGGTCAGGACGGTGGTCAGGGGCAGGGGGGAGGTGACGGACTTTTTGCCGGTAAAGAATTTCCAGACATCATGGTCAACTACAGCCCCGGCGCAGATGGCCTTGGCCTCATCAATCACCGATCCTCCGCCGATGGCGCAGACGACTTGGCATTTCTGACGTTTGGCCAGCTCAATACCTTCCCGTGCATGGCTGAGCAGGGGGTTGGACTGGACTCCCGGATGCTCAACTATCTCGGCCCCGGATTTATGAAGGGAGTCGCTTACTTGCTGGTAGATCCCATTCCTTTTAATGGATCCTACGCCATACACCAATAGGACTTTGCTCCCAAAGGCCACAGTTTCAGGGCCGATGGCCGGAATGGTGCCCTTGCCGAAAAGAATCTTGGTCGGATTATGAAAGACGAAATTCTGCATGCTGTTTGCAAGGTAAAAGGTAAAAAGTAAAAAGAAATGACGGCCTATCCTGCAAATGCCAGGGTGAGCT
>JAHJKP010000048.1 GCA_018821985.1 Pseudomonadota bacterium | reverse complement strand
TACATCTATTGGTGTTATTCTTGGAAGTCGAGCCATTGCTTTTTGATTGTGAAAGGGAAACGGTTATTTTGTAAACTGACAGCTTGCTTGTTCTTGAATCGTACTACAATGTTTAATTTTACTCTGACCCCCATTACTCTCTGACCCCCATTACTCTCTGACCCCCATTACTCTGACCCCCATTACTCTGACCCCCATTACTGACCGCTTCCCGTCGCCTGAATTGACTTGATATGTTAATCTTTCAATAAATCTGATGGACAGCACCGGTATCCATGACAACATAAATCCTTTCGAAATAGTGACTTATTCTTAGTGAGTTTATAGCCATTTCATAAGTCTCATGATCGGCTAGCCAGTAATCGTTGAATAATGCCAACCAGATTACACCTTCCTGTTTAATTTCTTTGCACTTTTCAACTTTGTCTTGTATCCGATCTGCAAGCGTTACCTGGGCATTGCTAAGAATGTGAGCACTTGAATTTGTATTTACTACTGCCCCAACTATCTTTTTTTCGGAGTGGTTTCGGTTTGGAATTGCTACGATCTCTACTTTTGAACCAGAAAGTTCAACTTTTTCTCTGTCGCCAATTTGGATATTACCGGAAATAAACCTTCTCACAAATTCATTGAGTTCTTTTTTGAATTTCCTGCCGTTTTCTACAGGGACATAGAGCGTTAAAAGAATATCTATTTCGGAAGTGACATTATTGCGAAGGTTTGAATTGAGATCATTACAAAGATTCAAACCAAAATAGTCTTGTGAATGACGATTTTGAATAGTGCCATCTGCGGCAAACGAAACAGGAGAGAGTCTTGTAATTTCAACCGCAATTTTTTCCCCGTTCATTTCGAGATATATATCAGGTGGATCTTCACCTTCATATGCTCTCGTTGCACCAAGTGTTTTTGCCAGGCAATTTTTAACAAATTCTTCATCAGGCTTTAATACCATTGAGTCGTCCTATTTTTTAAACATATCAGTGTGTTAGTCAGAATGAGCCAATATGGTGCTAGACAGATTCTGTCTAGTATCTTCCTTGAATCTTGAGTCGTCCGTGTTTTTCCAACATATTCACATAACATTTTGAGAATACCTGATGCGGCAGCTAATAACAATATCTGTACCGGAGAATGTTGCATCTCATGGTAGTTCTCAGAGCTGTTTACTCAGTTGATCTAAATCGTGGCTTTCTGTCGGGCTGTTATGAGCTGCAGGAGAGCATGGAGCAGCCGGGGCGGTTGCGGGCCCATTCCGGTCGTTTACAGAAAAAGTGTTCCCGATCGGGCTGTTCATCGTAGGGGAGGCGGACAAGGTCGAGGAGCTCATCCACCAGGGAGAAGTCCCCATTTTCGGCCTTGTTGATGGCAAGTTGAGCCAGATAATTGCGGAGTACATATTTGGGGTTGACCCGGTTCATTCGTGTTTTTCGTTCTTCGTCAGGCAGATTGTCCTGGCGCAGCCGGGTGATATAGGTATCGAGCCAGCTGTCGATGCGCCTTTGGTATTCCTCGGTGATTGCCTCGGGCTGGTACCAGGCGTCCCTGAAGGGGAGAAGGAAGGCAGTCGGGCTTGTGTGTTCTCCGCTTGTCGGGATCGATGCCAGTTGCCTAAAGAAGATGGTCATATCGGTTTCGACGAGCTGCAGGATCTTCACCAGTTCGGTGATGATCGGCTCATCTGTCTTGGTAATAAACTCTGAAAAACCCAGTTTTGCGGCCATCATCTGGTTCCATTCCTGGAAGAACAGCTCATTGTACAGCGCCAGCGCTTCCTCAAAAGGTTCGGCCTGATTGACCAGGGGGTAGATGGCGTTGGCGAGCTGGAGCAGATTCCACTGGCCGATATGGGGCTGGTTACCGAAGCTGTAGCGGCGGCCTTGACTGTCGGTGGTGTTGGGGGTCCAGTTGGCATCATATCCTTCCAGCCAGCCGTAGGGGCCGTAATCGATGGTCAGGCCGAGGATGGACATATTGTCGGTATTCATCACCCCATGGACGAAGCCGATCCGCATCCAGTGGACGATCATGGCGGCGGTGCTGCGGCAGATCTCCCTGAACCACTCCAGGTACACCGCTGTTGACGGCTCGCCGAGATGGGGGAAATCGGTGCGGATGGTATAGTCAACCAGTTGCTTCAAAAGAGTAGTCTCACCCCTCAGGCTGAGGATCTCATAGTTGCCGAAGCGGAGAAAGGATGGTGCGACCCGGCAGACAATGGCCCCCGGTTCATCCTGGGGATGGCCGTCATAGAACATATCCCGCTCCACCAGCTCACCGGAGCTGATCACGCTCAGCGCCCGGCTGGTCGGTACCCCGAGGTGATGCATGGCCTCACTGCAGAGAAATTCCCGGATCGAGGAACGGAGAACGGCCAGTCCGTCTGCCCTGCGTGAGTAGGGCGTAGGGCCGGCTCCCTTTAATTGTATTATCCAGCGGTCGCCGTGATCGTTGATCACTTCTCCCAGGTTGATTGCCCGGCCGTCTCCCAGCTGTCCGGCCCAGTTGCCGAACTGATGGCCGCCATAGCACATGGCAAAGGGATCCATGCCGGGGAGCAGTCTGTTGCCGGCAAAGACCTCGGTGAACGATGGTGTTGCACAGGCCTCCTGGGAAAGATCAAGAAGCGCTGCGACCTCCCGGCTGCAGGCAACAAGCTTGGGATCGGCAACCTGTGTCGGCTGGACGCGGGAGTAGCAGGCACCTGTGACCTGGCGGCGATAGTTGTCCGCCTGCTGGTCGCCCGGCAGCTCCCGGACGAATTTGTTGTCAAACCTCAATGGTAATAACACCAGTAACTGTTTATCAGGCTGTGTGGATATCGGTGTCTTCATGGCTGGCTCGATTCGTCAATGATCACCGGGACGCGGCAGGGGTGGAGAGGGAAAAAAATAAAGCCCTCCAGTTTGTTGGGGCGATGGAGGGCTCAGGGATGAGGGTATCAATCCTGCGAACTCATCAGCCACGCAGAAAAGCAAGCGCCGCCTCATAGTCAGGTTCCTGGGTGATCTCCGGCACCTGCTGGGTGTAGACAATTTTGCCCGTGGCATCAATCACGACAATGGCCCTGCAAAGCAGACCTGACAGGGGAGGGCTGAGAATCGTCACCCCGTAGTCCTTGCCGAAATCTGGAGCGCGGAAGCAGGAGAGTGGGATAACATCTTTGAGTCCCTCGCCTTCACAGAAGCGCTGGTGGGCAAAAGGAAGATCGGCAGAGACACAGAGCACCACAGTGTCTTTCAGCTCGCCAACCTCTTTGTTGAAGCGTCTGACCGATGCCGCGCATACCGATGTGTCAATGCTGGGGAAGATGTTGAGGACAACGGTTTTCCCGGCATAATCCTGCAGTTTGCCGTCGGAAAGATCTGTCTTGGTGAGGGTAAAGGCGGGTGCCTGGGTGTTGACTGCGGGCAGGTTGCCTGCCGTCTCTATCGGGTTTCCCTGCAATGATATCTGAGCCATGGTAATCTCCTTCTGAGTTTTGGATAAAATGGCGATCGTGTACGCCCGAGAGGCCGTTATACTGATCCTCTGATTTTTAATATCATAATGCTTTGTACTGTTGATTACCAGACAGGGTAATTAAAAGTATCAAAATATAGAGGGATACTATGCTTGCGGCCATCTTCTTTATATTTTGTTTGAGCTCTATGTCTGTTTCGAGCTTCGGATGAAAAAGAGGGGATTTAAATGTAAAAAAACTAAGCTGACTTGTGTAAAAATACTTTCATTCAGCATATGATGAAAGTATGACGGCTGCCGTTCCAGATGGTAAATGAACGGGTCGTGATTCCCGGGCGGATGATTCGACGAGTGACCTCTTCCCGTAAGTGGTGGTTGCTGCTGTCGTTACATCTGCATGTAATGGATGGGACGGAGCTTGTCTTTCGTTTTGGTGCCTGTTCAACAGGGGATGCGGTGAAGATGTTGGCGAAACCCGTTGGTATCTCTCTATGAAACAGAAATATTTTTGATCTAAATGTGACCGGTTGGTAAGGATATTATGGAACCGATGCTGCTTATTGCTATTACTATTTTTATCATCATGGGCTGGCTGACTCTGGACATTGCTCTCGGCAGCCTTAAGCTTGGCACTCTGGGCAATAGTGCTCCGACTGCGGTAACGGATGGGCCCCTTGTTTCCATTATTGTCCCGGCCTGTAATGAGGCGGAGACCATTGCCCCGGCTCTGGCCACCCTCCTGGCCCAGGATTATGCCAACCTGGAGATTGTCGTGGTCAATGACCGCTCCACGGATGGAACCGGGGCGGTCCTGCGGGAGATGCAGCAGCGTCATCCCGGACTCATCGTCCTCGACATCCATGAGCTGCCGGAGGGCTGGCTCGGCAAACATCATGCCCTGCACTGCGGGGCCGCTCTGGCGAAAGGCGATATCCTCCTTTTTACCGATGCCGATATTCATATGGCTCCCAGCACCGTAAGCCGGGCTGTCAACCGTCTTGGGCAGGCCGGGTTGGATCACCTCTGCCTCATCTTCAAGAATAAGGCGAAAGGCTGTCTGCTTAACAGTCTCATTCTTGATGCGGGTAGCGGGCTCTTTCTGCTTTTCAAGCCGTGGCTGGCCGGCAATCCCAGGAGTAAGCGCTTCATGGGGGTGGGGGCCTTCAATATGGTCCGCCGCCGGGCCTATGAGCAGGTGGGTGGCCATGGTGCCATCAAAACCCATCCCATCGACGACCTTATGCTGGGCAAGATCATCAAGGAGGCAGGCCTGCATCAGGAATGTCTCAGCGGCTATGACTTTGTCTCGGTCAACTGGTACAATTCCACCGGGGCCATGATCGACGGTCTGATGAAGAATATCTTTGCCCTGGCCAACTTCAATACGGTTCTGGCTCTGGGCGGGGCCTTGGGGCTTGGCCTGCTCACCATCCTGCCGCAATGGGGCCTCCTGCTTGCCCATGGCCCGGCCCGGCTTTTCTTTGGACTTACCGTGGCCCTGCGTCTTGCCTTCTTCAGCCAGGCGGCCCGCCATAGCGGGCTATCCCCCTGGCTGGCACCGGTAGCCCTGATTACTCCTTATCTCACGATTTATATCATTCTCCGGGCCACATTCCTTACCTTGAAAAACAACGGTATCCTCTGGCGGGGCAGCCATTATTCTCTGGATGAGCTGCGCCGGAAGAATCGTTCTCTCTTATAAATCAGCAGGGTTGGAGCAGGCAGGGGAACGAAAATGCAGGGATAGAATGCGGAACGTGTTCGGCTGGCGGGGATGACAGGGGCTGCGATTATTCCCCGCAAGCCGGGCTGATTTTGCAAAACGGTGGTGTCAGGATTTATCAGATTCCGTCACTGGATATTGGGGGATAGCGGCGCTGGGAACAACGAATTGGGTCTTGCAGACCAGACCGGTGGTCTTGCACACATGGTCGGCATAGCCGGCCCCGGCCTCGGAATAGATGTTGTAGGCGGCAATGGCCCCGGCTTCTTCCAGCTCCAGGCGATGATCCTCGAAACGGGACGAGGCGGTGACCGGGCCTTTGAACCCTGCTGATTGAATCTCCTGCAGGGCCAGCATGTTTGCCTGATGGTTGGTAAAGGCCAGCATGATGATCTTGACCTTTTTCAGATCAATTTTACGCCAGAAATCATAGTCCGTGGCATCGCCCCAGATGACCCGGCGTCTCTCCTTATGATGCATTTTGACGATTTTCATATTGTGATCTACGGCAAGCACCTTTTCTCCCTGGCGTTCCCTGGTGACGTCATAAGCCGTGGTCCCGAAGGGGCCCATGCCAAAGATGAGGATCTCGGCACCTTGCAGGTCAATCCGGGAGTCATCCCGGTGTCGGGTTTTTGTTTCAAAACGGTGGAGCAGCGGGGCAAAGTAGTTATAGAGGAGATTGGCCTTGCTGTTCAGGGGTGCGGAAAGCAGGAAAGAGAAGGTGAGCGCCAGGGCGACGATGATGATCCAGTCAGGACTGAGCCAACCATTTTTGGCGGCGATGGCAGTGACCAGCAGGCCGAACTCGGAATAATTGGAGAGGGCCAGTGTCGCCAGGATACTGGTCCTGGCGCGGAGACGAAAACGGGTAAGGACGAGAAAGTAGAGGGATGATTTTACTGACAGCGCAACTACCAGTTCGAGGGCAATGAGCGCGTGGTCGATGGTAGGGGTGCCGCTCAGGCCGATTTGAAAGAAGAAGCTGACCAGGAAGAGATCTTTGAAGCTGTAGAGGGAGGCCGCCAGCTCCGTTGAGCGTGGATGGGAGCCGATCAGCATGCCGATGATCAGGGCGCCCAGATCCGGTTTCAGTCCTACCATGGTAAAGCTGGTTGTGCCTATGACCAGAGCGATGAAAAGCCCGCCCAGGGGAAGAAGTTCCCCATGACCGAGGTGGTCGATGAGGTGAAGGAGAAGCGGTCGGACGGCAAAGAGAAAAAGGGGCAGAGCCAGGGCCCAGATGGAGGGGAATTCTCCCTTGGAGAGGGTAAGAAAGAAAACGGCCATCAGGTCCTGCATGATCAGGATACCGATGGAGGCCCGGCCATGCATGGCGTTGAGCTCTCCTTTTTCTTCCAGAAACTTGATGGCAAAAATGGTGCTGGAAAAGCTGAGCGCCAGTCCTATAAGGGCGGCCTGGCCAAGGCTCAAATTGGTGAGATGGGCCACTCCGAATATTCCTGCGCCCAGGATCAGCAGAGTCAGAAAGGAAATGGTGAGCAGTGCATGAATAGTGCTTCCCCCCCAGATCTCTGGCTTGGTCAACCCTTTGAGGTCAAGCTTGAGGCCGATAGAGAAGAGAAGCAAAATGATGCCCAGATCGGCAATCTTGTCGAGTGCCAGGGAGCCGGCGGTCAGTCCGAGAAAGTTCATGAGGAAACCGGCCAGGAGAAAACCGAGCATGGGTGGCAGGCTGAGCCGTTTGAAGATGAAACCGGAAAGAAAGGCGCTTCCTATCCAGATACTGTTGATATACGGTGTGGCTTGAGCAAGTTCCATGGCATCCTTTTTGATGTGAAGAGTACGATAAAAAACAGTATTAATAGCATTATGGACAGCTTGTCAATGATCTGTTGCTGGTCGTGCGCTCATTTTTTTCTGTCTAATTTTCTTGACGGTACGTCCTGAAACGGGTATAGAATTTCTTTCAGAAATAGGGAAGGGATTGTGCGTGTCGCAGATCCTGCCTTTTTTCTGTCCAATTCCAGATTTCGGTTTTTGATAGCCGGGTCCTGTGCAACAAAGATTCACGAACTCCGCCAGGTCCGGAAGGGAGCAACGGTAGTGACCCTCTTTGTGTGCCACAGGGTGCCCGGCTATCATTTTTTTGTGAAGTCGCTTTTTTTTTCAGTTTGTCCGGACTCACTGCAACTGTGCTAGAATAATCCTGCTCTCCTCCTGAAGAATCCCATGTCGTATTTGGTCCTTGCCAGAAAAGCACGTCCCCAGACCTTTGACGAGGTCGTCGGTCAGCGTCCTGTGGTCAAGACCCTGCAAAACAGCCTTCTGCGCGACAGGGTGGCCCATGCCATCCTGTTTTCAGGGGTTCGTGGCGTCGGCAAGACCACTCTGGCCCGGATCATGGCCAAGGCCATCAACTGTCAACAGGGTCCGGCCGAGAATCCCTGCAATGTCTGTGAGTCCTGCCGGACGATTACTGCCGGTTCCTCCATTGATCTCTACGAGATCGATGGCGCCTCCAATCGCGGTATCCAGGAGATTCGCGAACTCAAAGAGAAAATTCGCTTTCTGCCCACCTCGTCCAGGTACAAGATCATTATCATTGATGAAGTGCACATGCTCACCACTGAGGCGTTCAATGCACTGCTCAAGACCCTGGAAGAGCCGCCTGCCCATGTCTATTTCATGTTTGCCACCACCGAGCTGCACAAGATCCCGATCACCATCCTCTCGCGTTGTCAGCGTTATGAACTGAAACGCGTTGCTCCCATAGATATGGGCAAACATCTGCAGAAGCTTGCGGAGTCCGAGGGGGTGCAGATCGAGCAGGGGGCTCTTGACCTTATTGTCCGGGAGGCAGATGGCTCAGTCCGGGATGGGCTCAGTCTCCTGGATCAGGTTTTTTCTTTTGGTGAGAAAAATATCAGTACGGACGATGTGATTCAGGTGCTTGGTCTGGTGAGCAGGGAGGTTGTCCTCAAGTTGACGAAGGCCTTGTTGGAACAGGATCCGGTAACGGCCTTTCAGGCCCTGGAGGAAATCTTTTCCTTCGGCATGGATCTGAAACGATTTACGACCGATTTACTGGGCTGTTTCAGGGCCTTGATCCTGTGCAAGATCAAGGGTTGTGACGAGTTGCTGGACCTTGCGCAACAGGAACTCGTGCTTTTCCGAGAGCTGGCAGGCAATCATTCCTCCCAGACTCTGCACATGAAGCTCACCCTGTTGCTGCAGGGGGTTGAGGAGATGCGCTATTCGAGTCAGCCGCGATTGGCCATGGAGACGACTTTTCTCAAAATTATCGAGAGCAGTGAGGTGACCCCGGTGACGACCTTGCTCTCCCGGTTGGATAGCTTGCTCGCAGGTGCAGGGGAAGCGGGGCAGCAGAGCGGTCAGGCAGGTGAGATCGTTTCCTCCATGCCAAAAAAAAAACAGCCATCTCCCCCTGTAGCTGAACAGAAAGTCATTTATAAACAGGTGGTTGAGGTGCAGGCTCCGCAAGATGAGAAACCTGCGGTATCGGCTGCACCTGTTGAACCACCGGGCCAGGCCGAAGTGGAAGAGAACGTTGTTGAGGAGGAAGATTCTCTCGATGACACCTCTGCGTTGCTTCCGGATCTGAAGAACAGCCCAGATGCAACACCTGCTCTGCGGCTTGAACCCCATCAGCGGAGTGTGCGCCGCGACTGGATGGAATTCATTGCCTATGTGCGTGAACGATCTGTCTGGATTTCCCAGGACCTGCAGCGAGCTGACTCTGCGAAAGAGCAGGGGGGTGAGCTTTTGCTCCACTATGTAGACCCTGCCAATTGCAGTATGTTGCGCAAGGATGAGAACAAGAAGTTGATTACTGAGTTCACCCTTGATTTCTTTCAGAAGGAGCTCACTGTCCGTTTTGTCATTCCTGATCAGAACAGTGAGGCGACGCAGGATGGGCAGGAAAGTCCTTTGAAGGAGCGCCATCTCTTGGCCAATGACCCGCTGGTGCTGATGACGGCAGAGATATTCAATGGCCAGATCGGCGATATTCGAGTGGGTCCCCGGTTTCGATAGACACGAACAAAATTTTCACTAAGGAAGACAGAGTATGGATATGAACAGCATTATGCAGCAGGCCCAGCAGTTCCAGCAGAATATGGCCAGAATCCAGGAAGAACTGGGTCAGAAAAAGGTCACCGGCACTGCCGGCGGTGGTATGGTCACGGTCACGGTCAATGGGAAGAGTGAGATCCTCTCCGTTGTCATTGAGCGGGCCATTATCGTGGCAAGTGAGGCCGAGATGCTTCAGGATCTGATTGTTGCGGCCACCAACGATGCCCTGCGCAAGGCAAGAGAGATGGGGAAGGCCGAGATGGGCAAACTGACCGGCGGCTTTAACCTCCCTGGTCTTTCCAATATGTTTGGTTGAAAGGAACGTTGTTGTGCAGATCGTTCCTCCAGCCCTTGACCGCCTGATCCGGGATCTGAGCCGTTTGCCGGGGATCGGCAATAAAACCGCTGCCAGACTGGCCATGAATATCCTGCGTCGTCCCCGGTCAGAGGCGAGAGAGTTGGCATCAGCCCTCTCCGAATTGCACGACTCCATCCAACTCTGCTCCTGCTGTTTCACCTTTTCTGAAGACGATCCCTGTGTCATCTGTGCAGATCCACGGAGAAACGGTGAGCTGGTCTGTGTGGTTGAGCAGCCGGGAGACCTTCTGGCCATAGAGAAGACAGGAAGTTTTCACGGTCACTATCATATCCTTCATGGTGTGCTCTCGCCCATGGACGGGATCGGGCCAGGTGAAATCAAGGTCGAGGCGTTGATGGCCCGGATTAATAGCGGGACCATCCGCGAGGTTCTTATTGCCACCAGTTCCACAGTACCGGGTGAGGCCACAGCGTCTTTTCTTATTGATCTGCTGCATAATAAAGGTGTTGCTTTAACCCGTCTGGCCTGCGGTATCCCCATGGGCATGGATATAAAATATGCTGATCGATATACCTTGGCCAAGGCCATCGAAACAAGGACAAATGCAGAGTGATTCTTCAGGAATGCATGGCGCAGAAACTCTATTTTTTCTTGACATGGGTCCCTTTTACTGGTAATTGAGGAAGTTTCCAGCGTTCCTGGTAATTTTACAGAAGATTTAAGTGATATTGTTTTTAATAGGCGCGTAGCTCAGGGGGAGAGCGCTACCTTGACATGGTAGAAGTCGGCGGTTCGAAACCGCCCGCGCCTACCAGAAATAAGGCTAAAGAAAAACGGACGCAATGGTTTTCGTTTCCTCTTTGGCCTTTATTTTTAGGGGCCGTTAAGAAATAACCATTACATTTTATCTATTTCTTTATGGCCCCCCCTTATGCCGTTAGCGATATTAGGATGTTATGGTTATATATTTACAATGGCTTAGTAGCTGGTGGTAAATGATCATACCAGACGGCATTATTGATATGTCGTTTAAATTCAGCCTGTTGCTTGTGCTTAGCACAGTTGTTTGTCTGCAGGCTCTTTATATGTATTCCAGATGACAGATATCCAAGTTACTCTACAGGGCGGCGAGACTGTCCAATTGCCGGTATCGACTCCTGTTCAGCAGGCGTTTGCCCAGCTCATGTCCAATAAACAGCGCAAGCTTACGGTTGCTGCCATTGTTGATGGCAAGAGTGTCGATCTCAGCACGCCTTTGGTGAAAGATGCCATTATCAGTCCCATTCAGGTGGATAGTGATGCGGGTCTTGAGATATTGCGACACAGTACCGCCCATGTGATGGCACAAGCGGTCCGGGATGTCTTTGGCCCTGAGGTCAAGGTCGCTATCGGGCCGGCCATTGAGGATGGATTTTATTACGATTTTTCCTTTGCCAAAACCTTCAGCCCGGAAGATTTTGAAAAGATAGAGGCCCGTATGGAGGAGATTGCTTCTAAGGCACTTCCTTTTATCCGCAGTGAGGTTAAAGCGTCTGACGCCCTTGAATCTTTTGAAAAACAGGGTGAAAAATACAAAGTGGAGCTCATTCGGGATCTTGAAACCGATGTGGTCTCCACCTATCAAGTTGACGATTTTATTGACCTGTGCCGAGGTCCCCATCTTCCCGACACCTCCTGGCTCAAGGCCTTCAAGCTGTTGCGGGTTGCCGGTGCGTATTGGCGCGGCAATGAAAAGAATGATGTCCTGCAACGAATCTACGGAACTGCTTTTTTTGATCCGAAGGCTTTGAAAAAGTATCTCTTCACTCTGGAAGAGGCCAAGAAACGTGATCATCGTAAATTGGGCAAGGAACTTGATCTGTTTACCATTCAGGATCAGATAGGCCCGGGCCTCATTCTCTGGCAGCCAAAGGGTGCGCTGCTGAGAAAACTGATCGAAGATTACTGGAAAGAAGCCCATTATATTCATGACTATGAGTTGTTGTACACCCCTCATATAGCCCGCCAGGATCTGTGGAAGACCTCCGGCCATCTTGATTTCTATGGGGAGAACATGTACTCCCCCATGGCCATTGATGAGGTGGAGTATCAGCTCAAACCGATGAATTGTCCTTTTCATATCGGGATCTACAATAGCCGGAAAAGGAGTTATCGTGAACTTCCCATTCGCTGGTGCGAGCTGGGTACGGTCTATCGCTATGAACGTGCCGGTGCCCTGCATGGTCTGTTGCGGGTCCGTGGTTTCACCCAGGATGATGCCCATATCTTCTGTCAGCCGGATCAACTCGAAGATGAGATCGTTAATATTCTTGAGCTGAACTTACTGATTCTCAGGACCTTTGGTTTTGACCAGTACGATATTTATCTTTCCACCCGGCCAGAAAAGTATGTCGGCAGTGATGCGAACTGGGAGAAGGCAACCGAGGCCCTGAAGCAGGCCCTTGACAAGAAAGGACTGGCTTATTCCCTTGATCCCGGTGAAGGCGTCTTCTATGGTCCCAAAATTGATATCAAGATCAAGGATCAGCTGGGCCGTTCCTGGCAATGCTCCACGATTCAGGTTGACTTCAATCTGCCGGAGCGCTTTAATATGAGCTATACCGGCACTGATAATCAGGAACATCAACCTATCATGATCCATCGGGCCCTGATGGGTTCTCTGGAGCGCTTTATCGGGGTGCTGATAGAGCACTATGCAGGCGTCTTCCCCTTGTGGCTGGCTCCTGTGCAGGCCAGGGTGATGAATATCACTGATGCCCAGGCAGATTATTGTGAGCACCTTTATGCTCAGTTACGAAAACTGGGAGTACGGGTAGAAAAAGATTTGCGCAACGAAAAATTGAATTTTAAGATCCGGGAAGCGCAGATGGCTAAGACTCCGTACATGCTTATCATTGGAGATAAAGAAAAAGAGAATGGTACAGTGACGGTTCGTCTGCGTGATGGCAAAAATCTGCCGGAGATGACGGTTGCTGAGTTTGCGGTAAAGGTTGCCGAAGAATGTAAAGAAGTTCGTGGAATTTAGGATTTGATAAGACATGATGATTGTCTTTCTCATTCGGGATTGACGAATCCTGGTGCCGATCCCGTAAATTTCGGGGCAGGATTTATTGTGAATAACGGCTTAACGTCCGTCACCTTTGTGCAGGTCGTTAAAATTATTCAGTTCGTAAGCGTAGGGAGGTAGAGATATTAAACAAAGAGGAAAAAGAGCCCCGGTTCAACGTGAGGTAAAGGCCAATATCAACGAGATGATTCGTCACCCTCAGATCCGACTTGTCGGCAGTGATGGAAGTCCGTTGGGTGTGGTAACCGTGGACGAAGCACTGAAGATAGCCGATGATGAAGGGCTGGATTTAGTGGAGGTTTCAGCGAATGCTGATCCACCTGTTTGTCGCATAATGAACTACGATAAGTTTCGTTACGAACAGGCCAAAAAAGAGCAGGAAGCAAAAAAGAAACAAACGACAGTTGAGACAAAGGAAATTAAATTTCGTCCCAAAACTGATGAACATGATCTGAATTTCAAGATCAAAAACGTTATTAAATTTCTGCAGCAGAAAAACAAGGTAAAACTCACCATGCGTTTCCGTGGGCGGGAAATTGTCTACTGTCAGACCATTGGCCTGGAGGCCATGCAGAATATTGCAGCTGCCCTGGAAGCAGATGCCGTCATCCTGCAGGAACCAAAGATGGAAGGTCGCCAGATGGTGATGTTTGTCGGTCCCAAGCCGTGAGAGTGTTGATAAAAGAGCTGAAATAATTTATTCTATCAGAAATTAGACAATACTGAATATAAGCTGCATGGCATTTTTTGGATAAAGTATGTTATGCAGTACCTATAGGAAGTGGAAAGGAGCACTATTATGCCAAAGATGAAAACGAAAAGAGGCGCAGCTAAGCGTTTCAAGGTGACCGGATCAGGACAGATTAAACGCGGTAAGGCTTATACCAGCCACATTCTGACTAAAAAAACCACTAAGAGAAAGCGTAATCTGAGAAAATCAGCTCTTGTGAATTGCGCTGATGTCAAAGGAATTCGCAGGATTTTACCATACCTGTAATATTCCTCCTATGTATGGCTGTTAGTTAAAGAGATTGTTTAAACATTTTAGTTTTTCCTGTTGTTCTTTATTATCAAGGACAATAGAGCCAAAAGGAGTAGAAAATGCCACGCGCGACAAGAGGCTTTAAAGCCCGAAGAAGAAGAAATAAAGTATTGAAACTGGCCAAGGGTTTCAGAGGTGGACGTAGTCGTCTTTATCGTACAGCCACAGAGGCCGTTGACCGGGCACTTGTTTATGCCTACAGAGACAGACGGACCAAAAAACGTGATTTCCGCCGTTTGTGGATTGCCCGTATCAATGCCGGTGCCCATATGAATGACATCAGCTACAGCCGGCTTATCAGCGGTTTGAAAAAAGCTGGGATTGAACTGGATCGGAAGGTCCTCTCCAATATGGCCATCCTTGATGCGGCTGCTTTTTCGGAAGTGGTAAAGTTAGCAGTAACAGCCAACGCTTGATCCTTCTTGCCTGAGAGGGGAAGTGTGTAAGTATATGCCGGTTTTGATGTCCATCGAAACCGGCATGTTGTTTTAGGGGTAGAGTGTCCCCCCATGCTATTACTGATTCCGTTCCTGGTATGAAGGATACAGGACCTTTTATTCACAGCGGTTTAATAAGCATCTACATTATTTGAGAGTCATGGAGCAAGAGCTACTCAGTCTACAGGCCGAAGCCAGAAAAAATCTTGACCAGATTGCCGAGCAAGGGCAGTTGGAAGATTTTCGTATTCGTTATCTCGGTCGTAAGGGACAGTTCAGTGTCATCATGCGTGAGCTTGGCGCTGTGAGCCCCGAAGAAAGACCCCGTCTTGGTCAATTGGCTAACACTATCAAGGCAGAGATTGAGAAAGTCTTTGCTGAGAAAAAGGCGGTGCTTGGCAGTAGTCCTCAGTCCGGAACAAAGGGGGCAGCTTTGATTGATCTCTCCTTGCCGGGCCGATATCCGGAGAGAGGCCGCCTGCATCCGGTGACTCAGATCATGAATGAGGTGTGCTCGATTTTTGAGGCCTTGGGCTTTTCCGTAGCCGAGGGTCCTGATGTTGAGCATGACCATTATAATTTTGAGGCCCTGAATATCCCGGCGCATCATCCAGCCAGAGATATGCATGACACCTTTTATGTCAGTGACTCGATTCTCCTGCGCACTCATACCTCACCCATGCAGGCCAGGATTATGGAAAGCCAGCAGCCCCCCCTCCGGGTAATTGCCCCGGGAAAGGTCTATCGCTGTGATTCTGATATTACCCATACCCCGATGTTCCATCAGGTGGAAGGTTTTCTTGTTGATACCAAAGTTTCTTTTGCTGACCTGAAAGGGATACTTACCGTCTTTACCCAAAAGATGTTTGATAAGGATCTGGACCTGCGATTCCGGCCAAGTTTCTTTCCCTTTACAGAACCCAGCGCCGAGGTGGACATTGCCTGTGTTATCTGCGGAGGCTCAGGGTGCCGGGTTTGTAAACAGACAGGATGGCTGGAGATTCTTGGTGCCGGAATGATAGATCCTGAAGTCTTTAAAATGGTTGGTTATGACCCTGAAATCTACAGTGGTTTCGCCTTTGGCCTGGGTATTGAACGTATTGCCATGCTCAAATACGGGATCAATGATATCCGGCTCTATTACGAAAACGATTTGCGCTTCCTGTCACAATTTTAGAAGACGTTACGAAATATACGTTACTTTTTTTGACTATTTCGTTACGGCTCTTTATGCCGATCACGGCATTTTAATGTTACGGCTATTCTTGAACGAAGCTTAGTGAGTTGAAAAAACAGTTCTGTGTTTTTTACAATGCACAATCCAGATCTGCTGGACGTATGGCTGTCTTAAAGGCAGTCTTCTCTTTTTATACAGATGATTGAATGTCATGAAGTTCACCATTGACTGGTTAAATGAGTATGTAGATACCGAAGGGGTCACCTCTGCGGAGCTGGCTGATCACTTGACGATGCTTGGTCTTGAGGTTGATGCGGTAACCGAGATCTTTCAGGACTTGGCACCCATTAAAACCGCGCTGGTTGTCTCGGTAGAGCGTCATCCTGATGCCGATTCCTTAAGTCTGTGCCAGGTTGCCGTCGGTGCTGAGACCTTGCAGATTGTCTGCGGTGCCCCCAATGTCCGAGCAGGTCTGGTGACCGCCATTGCCCTGCCCGGCACGACTCTGCCCGGCGGTATAAAAATTAAAAAATCAAAGGTGCGGGGGATAGAATCCTTTGGCATGCTCTGTTCCGAACGGGAACTTGGACTCAGCACCAGACATAGCGGGATCATGGAACTGCCCGCGGATATCCCTCAGGGACAGTCATTTATCGAGGCCCTCGGATTAAACGATACCCTGGTTGAGGTTGATTTGACCCCCAACCGGCCTGACTGTGCCTCTGTCATCGGTATCGCCAGAGAGGTTGCCGGAGTTATCGGCAGGCCCTTGATCCTGCCGGTTGAAAGTGTTGAGGCGCAACCCTCGACGGCTGCATTTTCCGTGGAGATTGAATCTTCTGAACTCTGTCCTCGTTATGGTGCCAGGCTTGTTACCGGGGTTACCATTGGTCCGTCACCCTGGTGGCTGCGTAAACGTCTTCTGTCTATAGGGCTGCGCCCGATCAATAATGTGGTTGATATCACCAATCTGGTGATGATGGAATATGGGCAACCCCTGCATGCCTTTGATTTTCATAAACTGGCCGATAAAAAGATTGTTGTTCGCCATCCCCGCAAGAATGAGACGGATTTTACCACCCTCGATGGTGTCGTCCGGAAGCTTGATCCAGACATGCTGATGATCTGTGATGGCGAGCAACCTGTCGCCGTGGCTGGAATCATGGGTGGAATGAACTCAGAGGTAAGTGATTCGACCACGACTATTCTTCTTGAGAGCGCCTGCTTTAATTCTATTTCCATCAGAAAGACTGCGCGCAAGCTGAACCTGTCATCGGAGGCCTCCTACCGGTTTGAGCGAGGTGTTGATCCTGGCGGTTGTCTGTTGGCCATGGAACGGGCCGTCATGCTGCTCTGCGATATAGCCGGCGGGACTGCGGAACTCGGTGGCGTCGACAAATATTATGGCCAGAAGCCTTTTAATACGCTCACCCTGCGTATTAAAAGAACATCGGACCTCCTTGGTATCCCTCTGGACTACGAAATAATCGAAAAGGCCTTGACCTCCATTGGTTTCCGCTGCAAACAGAAAGATGCCGACAGCCTGTGGGTGGGGGCTCCCTCGTTCCGCGTTGATATAGAGCGCGAAGTCGATTTGGTGGAAGAAGTTGCCAGGCTGATTGGTTATAATACTATCCCCACAACACTGCCTACCGTTCAGTTGAGGTATCCAGAGCGGGATACAAGTAGAACCATCAGGGCAGAAATCGGTACACTGCTTACTGGAATCGGTTATTTCGAGGCTATTAATTATAGTTTTAGCGCTGAAAAACATCTGCAGTGGCTTGGACTTGCAGAGGATGATCCCCGCTGTCGTTTCGTTCGACTGATCAATCCCTTGAACGAAGAACAGTCCGTAATGCGTACCATGCTCCTGCCGGGTCTCCTTGAAAATGTCCAGCGCAATATTAATTTTCAGAAGGGTGCAATTAAACTCTTTGAGATCGGCAAAGTTTTTACCCCCACGGGTGATAATGAACAGCCCTTGGAAAAGACACGATGTGCCGGGGTGTTAAGTGGTAATCGATTCGGTGAATCTTCTCACTACCATTTCAAAGAGCAGGATGTTGATATCCTTGATGCCAAGGGTGCCGTGGAATGTCTTCTCCATGAACTGCGTTTTTTAGGAGTCGGGGTGCTTGCTCCGCTCAGTTTTGCTCTTCCTGAGCAGGGCAGAATGGAATCATTCACTGATCCCCTGCAATTTCTTGTCATCAAGGATGGAGAGCATGAAGTGGGCTACCTTGCCAGGATCATTCCTGGTGTTCTTAGAAAATTTGGGATCAAACAGGATGTGTTCTTTTTTGATCTTGATCTTGACGCCCTCTGCCAATTGCGTTCTGTGGCCAAAAACTTTACCTCGCTTCCTGTCTTCCCTGCTGTCAATCGTGATATCGCGATGCTGGTGCCGGAGCATGTGGCCGCAGGGGCGCTGGTTGATGCTGTGCTGCAGACGAGAGAACCGCTTATTGAACAGTGTGAAATTTTTGACGTATATCAGGGGAGTAAGATACAGCAGGGTTATAAGAGCGTCGCCTTATCGGTGACCTACCGTTCTGCCCAGAAAACGCTTACCGAAAAAAATGTGGAAAAGGTTCACGTAAAAATAGTCAACATGCTGGGTTCAAAATTTGAAGGAACCCTCAGAGAAGGATGATATGAATATGGATAATCTTACCCGTAAGGAATTGGCAGAGGTCATTAATGGGCAGCTTGGCTATTCACAGAATAGCTGTGCTGCCTTGGTGGATGCTTTTCTTGAGCGAATGAAGCTCTCTCTCCTTGATGCAAATTCCATCAAACTTGTCCATTTCGGGACCTTTACGGTTCGGGACAAACATCCCAGGCGGGGACGGAACCCCCGTACAGGAGAGACTATTACCATTAAGTCACGGCAGATGGTAACATTTCGTCCCAGTAAAAGATTAAGGGAGCAGATTAACGAATAATTTTTAAATTTTGATAGGGGCAGCCTTGAGATGAGACCTGAAATACCGGACAAGCTTTATTTTAAGATCGGTGAGGTGAGCCAACTGGCTGGGGTTGCAACCCATGTTCTGCGCTATTGGGAGACTGAATTTCCCTCAATTCGACCCAAGCGGGCGAACTCTCAGCAGCGTCTTTATCGACGTGTTGATGTCGATACTGTTCTTACGGTCAAGGCACTTTTGCACGAACAGGGATATACCATTGCCGGGGCAAGAAAATTTCTTGAAAGTGGCCAGGCGGTGATTGACCAATCTGTTGTGCCGCAGAAAACATCTGGATGTCTGGAACAGATAAAAACAGAGCTTCTTGAGATGAGTGCCTTGTTGAATGACAAGGGAAAGGATAAGGGATAAGCTGAAAGATCCTCTGTCATTGAGCTTCTGTTGACAGCAGGAAAAAGCCATGGTACATACCATGATGTTGTTTTACGGGGTGTAGCGCAGTCTGGTAGCGCACTTGGCTGGGGGCCAAGTGGTCGGAGGTTCAAATCCTCTCACCCCGACCAGTAAATTCAAGGGACTACGATTTTCTCGTAGTCCCTTTTTTTGTGCTGAATTTTGTGGTGGGCAAAATCAATATCGCTTGGAAGTAATAAGATCGCTTTCTTCAAACGGAAAGTGGCCATATTGGAAATATCTGTAACGAATTTGCAAAGTTAATTCCCGCCTCACTGCTTGTCATTTCTTTTCCTTGCATTTTTTGGTACTGCCATTCTTGACATACTAACCGAATGACTTTGTATAATATATTGGTATTCAGAGAAAAAACAGGACCAGGATTGGTATCTATATACACCTTGTGGAAGCTATATCATTAAGAGTAGAATAGTCCACGGACATCAGATATCATAAAGAGTGGAAATCCTAAGTGCCCTCATGCTATGCCTAACTATTTATTCAGGAGGATTACAATGAGTACGTTATTCGATACGTTACAGCTGGGAGATCTTACTTTAAATAACCGTATTGTTATGGCACCGTTAACGCGCATGCGCAGTAAGCAGCCGGGTAATATTCCCCATGCCTTGAACGCTGAGTATTATGGCCAGCGCAGTTCGGCAGGGTTGATTATTTCCGAAGCGAGCCAGATTACGCCGCATGGTCAGGGATATCCGGCAACTCCTGGCATTTATTCCGCCGAGCAGGTCGCTGGTTGGAAGCTTGTAACGGACGCTGTGCATGAAAAGGGTGGAAAGATTTTTTTGCAATTGTGGCATGTCGGGCGTATCTCGCACTCTTCATTCCATCCCGCTGAAGGCTTGCCAGTTGCCCCGTCGGCAATTCAACCGGCGGGTATGACCATGACTGCTGATTGGCAGCAGCTGCCTTTTGAGACGCCCCGGGAGCTGGAATTAAATGAGATTCCCGGACTTGTTGCCGATTACAAAAAAGCTGCGGAGAATGCCAAGGCTGCCGGTTTCGACGGTGTGGAGGTACATGGTGCCAACGGCTATCTGCTTGATCAGTTTCTTCAGGACGGCTCGAATAAACGCAAAGATGCTTATGGCGGCACCATTAAGAACCGTGCCCGGCTACTTCTGGAAGTGGTGGATGCCGTTACACATGTGTGGACGACGAACCGGGTCGGCGTGCGTTTATCCCCTTACGGGACATTTAACGATATGAGCGATTCTGATCCGGTTAAACTTTTTATGTATGTGCTTGAACAACTTAGCCTCCGAGGAATTGGCTATGCACATTTGATCGAACCGCGTGCGACTGGTGCGGGCGGAGGAGATGCTGTTTATGAAGATGCTCCGAGTACGTCGCAGCTTTTTCGTAAACTCTTTAAAGGGGTTTTCATCTCAGCCGGGGGATACAATCGCGAGGATGCTATCCGTGCGGTTGAAAGCGGGTTGGTGGATGCGGTAGCCTTTGGACGTATCTTTATCGCCAATCCCGACTTGCCGGAACGCTTGAAGCTCAATGAGCCGTTGAATAAATACAACCGCGCCACTTTTTATGGTGGAGATGCGGTTGGGTATACTGATTATTTGGCGTTAAAATAGAACACGGATTGTAGCTTGCAAGTGTACCGGTTTAGTTAGCCATAAACCTTCCACTTCTAGTGCAGGACGCTGATAGATTCACCGATTCGGTTGAAATAAGTGGCCAGTTGTGTTCATGTTAAGCGGCTCCTGTGGGGGGCTCTGTATGTGTTGGCCCTGCTTTATGGGGGGCTGATACCTCCTGCTCTGTGGGAGGAGTATCGTTGGAAATTAATGTTATTTCTAAAGATGTAGAATAAGGAGCATCATGTTACGAGATCTTGCTTTGGCGGCCAAATCCGCCTGCAGTCAGGAGGACCAGGAATCATTGGTCTCTATTGTCAGATCCCTGAAAGATCTGGGTGACAAGGCTAAAAAAAGAGGCATTCTGTCATTGGAAGAAGAACAATCGAGTATTGAGGATCGTTTTTTTCGGATCGGTCTGCAGTTGATTATTGATCAGAGTGAGGCTGAGATTGTCAGAGACATCTTGGACTCGGACATCTATTATAACGAGTCGAATGGTAGGGAATTGTTGAAAAAGATTATCATCAGGGAAGGGTTGTTACGCATCCAGGCTGGTGATACTTCTCGTAACATCCTGCTCTGCACCAGGATTTTTCTGGGGAAGGTGGATGTCAACACCTTTGACAGACTTTATGGATGACTCCTGTATGGGCTTCGGCCGCTGGATGAGACGATCAGAAAAAAGAGTGTTCCCGGTATCTGCAGATAGCGTGGAGACTCAATCGTGGAAGTTGGTAATGGGGAAATCTTTTACTGCGGCGAGGCCAGAAGTGATAGAACTTTTCGTCTTTCTTCCCCAAATATTCAAGGGATGGAAGTATCAAAGTGGCTGGGGGACGAGGGCTCGAACCTCGATAAGCGGAGTCAGAGTCCGCTGTCTTACCATTAGACCATCCCCCAGCAGGTGATACGATGATAACGCAATGAATTTGTTTATTTAGAAAATCTCTGCCCTTCTGTCAAGGAAAAAGAGGACGGAATAAGGAACCATCAGGAAATTATCACTCCCGCATAGCCCACAACCTGACTGGTGTCGCCGCTTACATCCCCGGAATCAGTATAGCGCACGAGCTCGGTCTTTGTCGCACCAAGGGCCTTTGCTGCAATGAGGGCGATGGTCACCGGCATAATGCCACACATGGATATATTGTAGTCAAGAATTGCGTGGTACAGGGTGGAAGGATCCATGTCGGCAAGTTTCTTCAGGGCATAATGGTCTTTTTTATCAGCTGCTGTCCGCGGTTCGTAGTGGGTCATATCGCTGGAGGCCACAATCAGGATCTCTTTGCCTGATTCGGCGATAACCTTGGCAATGGCTGTTCCCACCTCCAGGCAAAGGGGGTAGGAGATGTGTGAAACGACCAGAGGGACGATGGAGAGGTTTTTTTGTCTTGCCTGCAGGAAAGGCACCTGTACCTCCAGAGAGTGTTCAAAACGGTGGGCTGTTTCATCTACAGTGATGACGGAACATGTTTTGAGAAGGGCGTCTGCAATGGTAGTGTCAATGGGGACCAGGCCCATTGGCATCTGCCAGGGTGTGGTGGAGAGCGCTATCGGTGCGCCCTGCCCGTGATGATTGGGGCCCAGGATGATGACTGTTTCCGGGACACGCACTTGGGCAAAGGTTTCGCCGGCCACAGCTCCTGAGTACATATAGCCTGCATGTGGTGAAACAACGGCATGGGCTTTCTGTGCAGGTGTTGCGGATTGAGTCAGCTCCTGGATTTCCCGGGAGAGAATATCCGGATTGCCAGGATAGAAACGGTCTGCCACTGCTGGTCTTCGGATTATGGTATGCATGATGATATCAACTCCGTTTGATCTCCCAAGTTGTGCCACTTGAACTATCCTTCAGCTCAATTCCCATGGCCAGTAACTGGTCGCGGATAGTGTCGCCGCGAGCCCAGTCTTTTACCGCTCGTGCATCTTTCCGTTCTTGAATCAATTGTAGGATTTCCTGCTCACTGATGTCAAGACCATTTAGTAAGGCTGCCTTCTTCTGCTGGAGATAACTTCTGGCGTCTTCCTGTAGTAGCCCCATGATAGCGGCTAATTTTTTAATGAGCGCCCCTGCTTCTTTCAGCAGGGTTATATCTGGCTGGCTTGGATTTACCGGAAGTTGCTGACAGATTTTATTGATGACCTTGACCGCATCAAAAAGGATGCCCATGGCCATGGCCGTGTTAAAATCATCGTCCATCGCCTTCTGAAAACGTTCTTCAATGGTGCGCAGTTTCTTGCTGTCTTTTGGGGAGGCCAGCGCTGTTTTTTCTTCGCTTATTCCGGCGTCATTAAGAGCGTCGATGGTGGCCATGCATTCATAGAGTCTGTCAAGACCAGCTGTGGCGTCCGCCATGGCAGTTTCGGAAAAATCGAGAGGGTTGCGATAGTGGGTGGAGAAGATGAAAAAACGCAAGACCTCTGGATGGTAATGTTTCAGCACATCCCTGATAGTGAGGAAATTGCCCAGCGATTTTGACATCTTTTCATCGCTGATGGTGACAAATCCGTGATGGATCCAGGTGTTGACAAATTTTTTGCCGCTGGCTCCTTCACTTTGGGCCACTTCATTTTCGTGATGGGGGAAGATGAGATCCTTGCCGCCGCCATGGATGTCAAAGGTGTCGCCCAGATATTTCCGGCTCATGGCCGAGCATTCTATGTGCCAGCCTGGACGGCCTGGCCCCCAGGGGCTGTCCCAGGTCGGTTCGCCGGGTTTTGACCCTTTCCACAGGACAAAGTCCATGGGATTGGTCTTGTTCTCATTAATGGCGATGCGGGCGCCTGCCTGCATGTCATCCAGGTTGCGGCCCGAGAGCTTGCCGTACTCTGGAAAGCCATTCACCGAATAATAGACATCGGTTCCTGAGGGATAGGCAAGTCCTTTATCTATGAGTTCTGTAATCAGGTCAATCATTTCCTGAATGTGCTCAGTGGCACGGGGTTCAAGGGTCGGGCGGTCGACACCCAGCCTGTCCATATCCACATAAAACTCATCGATAAAGCGCTGGGCCAGGGCGCTGGCACTGGTACCCTGTTCTGCTGCCCTGTTGATGATTTTGTCGTCAATGTCAGTAAAGTTACGGATATAGGTGACGATATACCCTCGATAGCGCAAATAGCGGACGATCATGTCGAAGGCAAGGGCTGATCTGGCGTGTCCTATGTGGCAGAGATCATAGGAGGTGATTCCGCAGACATAGAGTTTGATATGGCCGTTCTCCAGCGGTTTGAGAGGTTCTTTCCTGCGGCTTAAGGTGTTGTATGTTTGTATGGGCATGAGGATCAAAAGGTGTTTATCGCTTGCTCTGCGGCGATGATTTCAGTAGAAAAAGAAACGTATTTGTTTTTGAGAAGATCATGAAGGGATATCCTCAAAGAGTATATGTAGCATAACCATATTGAATGGAAAAGACAAGAATGAGCAAGAAAAATGAGCTTACACCGGCTACGTATTCGCCAGTCGCTCATCCTTCATCCACAAAGGGTACTTCCGGCGGGGTGTCCACTTCGCCCGCGACACCAGGGGGGGGCTGTCCGTCTGGCCATGACAGAATACTCAAGGCCTGGCTGCATCCCAAGGTTCTGGCCATGTTTTTTCTCGGGTTTTCCGCAGGTATTCCCATTCTGCTAATTTTTTCCACCCTTTCTGTCTGGTTGCGTGAGGCCGGGATTGACCGGGAAGCGGTTACTTTTTTCAGTTGGGCCGCCCTTGGCTATTCCTTCAAATTTGTCTGGGCACCGCTTGTCGACAAGATGCCACTGCCTCTCCTCACCAGCATCTTGGGCCGACGGCGTGGCTGGCTGCTTATGGCCCAGTTGTCAGTTATGACCGCCATTGCGTGGATGGCCTGTATCAATCCGGTGCTGGGTGAGCGGAGCATGATTGCGATGGCCTTTGCTGCAGTTCTGCTTGGATTTTCTTCTGCCACTCAGGATATTGTCATTGATGCCTATCGCATCGAATGCATTGATATCTCCATGCAGGCGCTGTTGGCATCAAGTTATGTTGCCGGCTACAGGGTCGGAATGCTGGTTGCCGGGGCCGGGTCGCTGTATCTGGCAACTCTCTTTGGAACCACCCGGGAACTGTATCGTTTTGAGGCCTGGCAGACGACCTATCTGATTATGGCCGGTATCATGTCTGTCGGGGTGATGACCACCCTGAGTATTGATGAACCAGAGATAAATGACGGTGGCAACAGGCACCACTACTCTTTGCATCACTATCTGCGATTCCTGATCCTTTTTTTACTGGTTGCGGCCTCTTTTGGCGGCAGCTTTTTTGCAAGTGAGTCCCTGTTTTCCTCAATCAAGGAGGCTTTTGCTCAGGGAGCTGAGGTCCATGTTAAGCTGGTCGGATTTGTAGTGGAATCCTGCCATCTGTTCCTGGCCTTAGGAATTATGGCGTTTGTTGCCAGAGTTGCTGTCCTGCTGGGTATTGTCGATCAGGAGGTGGTGCGTGAGACCTATGTCGCCCCGCTGCGTGATTTTTTTGTCAGATATGGGGCCAAAGCAGCGATCCTGCTTCTGGTTCTGGTCGGTTTTTACCGGGTCTCTGATATTGTCCTCGGGGTGGTGTCCAATGTCTTTTATCTTGATATGGGGTTCAGCAAGAATGTGATTGCCACGGTCACCAAGACCTTTGGCCTGGGAATGACCTTGCTCGGCGGTTTTATGGGTGGTGTGCTGACCGTACGTTTCGGAGTCTACGCCATTCTTTTTTCCGGGGCACTGCTCGCCGCCGGAACCAATCTCCTGTTCATGCTTCTGGCCCAGAGTGGCGCTGACCTGACCATACTGACCGTGGTCATCGGTGCGGACAGTTTTTGTGCCGGACTGGCCAGCACTGCCTTTATTGCCTTTCTCTCCAGTCTGACCAATATCTCTTTTACCGCCGTCCAGTATGCCCTGTTCAGCTCACTCATGACTCTGTTTCCCAAACTCATTGGCGGCTATTCCGGGACGGTTGTGGCTTCGTGGGGCTATGAATCATTTTTCTTTATGACGGCGCTGATGGGTCTTCCTGTGCTGCTGCTGGTATGGTTGGCCCGTGGGGTCATTCAGCTGAAAGGTGATGGCGTCGTATAAAGTCTCAAATTCTGCCTCGCATTCCTCAGGATTTGGAGTTTTACAGGCTCACTTATTTGGGTGCCTTGTGTCTTTTGGCATTTCTGCATATTTATTGCCTTGATGAAATTTGATCTTTACCTTTTACAGTTGAGCTCCTTGCATGAACGCGATGAGTTTCCTGTGTCCTGCCGGGAAGGCAAAGTCGGCCAGTTCCGGAAAGAATACCCAACGATATTCCTGGGCCGCATAGAGAATTGGATCCGGGGATTCATCTGAATCAAGGAGATCAAGGGAGCAGAGAAAGCAGTGGAGAATGACCTTGTAACGAGTGTAATGATGGATGGTGGTTGTTATTTTTCTATCGACCCGCACGGTGAATCCGGTCTCCTCGAAAAACTCACGGATTACTGCCTGTTCTGGACTTTCCTTCTCTTTGAGCCTGCCGCCTGGGAATTCCCAGAGACTGCCCCAGACATCATCGGCCAGTCGTTGCTGAATGAATAACCGGCCCTTGTCTTGTGGATGGCTTAAAATACCGGTTGCCATCTCTATAGTGGTTATTGTTTTGCCCTTCTGGGGGATAGGACGGGAGAGGATCAGATCGTCCCTGTAAGCGATACAGAAGGGGATCAAAGGACATTCCGGGCAGATCGGATTTTTCGGGGTGCAGATCAGCGCTCCCAGTTCCATCAATCCCTGGTTAAAAGAGCGGGCATGGTCTTGGGGTACCAGTTCTTCCGCTTTTTGCCAGAGCAATTTCTGGGCCTGTGACAAGGGGATGTTGATATCAAAGAGCCGGGCAAAGAGTCGGCCGATATTGGCGTCAACCAGCGGGCTCGGGAGGTTGTAAGCGATGGAAGCGATGGCCCCGGCTGTATAGGGGCCAATGCCTGGCAGGGTCAGCAGCGACTTCGGGTCGCTGGGAATGATCCCGTTATGATCACTGACAATAGTCTGGGCACATTTGAGGATGTTCCTTGCCCGGCTGTAATAGCCAAGTCCTTCCCACTGTTTGAGTACTTTATCTTCTGAGGCCAGAGCCAAAGAATGGATGTCTGGGAACTCCTGCAGCCAGCGGTTAAAGAAGAGGGTGGCTCGCTCCATCTGGGTCTGTTGCAGCATGATCTCAGAGATCCATATCTGGTAAGGGATGTACTCATTGCGCCAGGGCAGTTCCCGTTGTTCTTTGTGAAACCAGGTGATCAGAGCCTGTTGAAGTGGAGTGAGAGGAAAAGACATGGTGGCGTCGACTGTGAAAGCAGGATGGATGTTTTTCCGGCCTTCTTCCTTTTATTTTGAGGGGAAATTAAAGGGCGGGTGACCTGTTTTCTGCCGAATCCAGTTCAATGCGTGTTGAAGAGCCGGTCGGTGGATGAGGGCGTCCAGCACCTTTTGTCTTCCCGGGACGTCAAGGAGAGAAGCCCCGATCAGGATGGTAAGCACGCCCTGGCCCGGGAGAAAAAGCATCATGAATCCGGCAAGACAGAGGAAACATCCCAGACTGTTTCTGATAATCTTGATCAAGAGGGCGAGGGCGGGATGCCGTTTATGCCGCTGCTCGACAATCGTGGCATGGGTGAGAAAATAATCGCTGGAGGCCCTGGAGATAAGAAAGGGGATGAGCAGCAGGCTGATCAGAAAGGTCGCCGCCGAAAGAAGGCCCAGCCCTTCAAAGAGGGTAGTGTATGACATCTGAAACGGTAGAGATTTCATGGTCCTTGTGGTTCAACATACTTGAATCCAATCTGCACCTGATGGCTTGGCGTCTCCGGGGGAGGCATCGAGGCCATTTTCTGGAGGGTGATCCGTCCTGAAGCGATGCCCAGATCAGTGGTGCAGAAATCATAGACCTGCAGGGCTCGATCCTGAGCAAGGTCCTGAAGAACGGTATCTGAAACTGTGACCGGTTCAGGTGCAAGAGGAGCCGGTGGTGGCTCTTGTCTGGGTATATCCTGTTCGATTATTTTACCCGGAACCGGGACTGGGGAAACTGGTTGCGGCTTTTGTTTCTGCCTGTTCCGCCATTCCTGTAGCCGTTGCTCGTTTTTCAGCGCTACCCGGTTTTCTTCTTTTTCTTCCAGTTTTTTTAGAATCGCATTGCGGTCATGGATCGGGTCTGCCATGCCCGTGAGGGTCAGGCCAAGATGAGGGTGGGCGGCCAGCAGGGCGGCAAAACGCTGTAATGTATCTTGGACGCTCACACCATTAGGCCATCCTCGGGATTCGCTGGTGCCCTTGATATCCAGTTCGCTCAGGCCCGGGGGAAAGAGGAGATGCTGCTTCTCCTGAAGATCTGCAAACTCTGCACCTGCTAGCAACAATGGCGCCACCTCGGCCTTAACCATCAGGGTCTGGAACGCGGATATGGTTTGGTTGAACAGAGGTTGGATGCTGTTCCTGGCCAAGGGAATCACCAGTTTCATTTGATCTTGGCTATCTGCAAGCAGGGCCAGGGGCAGGGCTGTATCAGACTGTGTTGAACCAGGACGGAGCGTGGAGAAGAGAAGGGTGGCCTCTCCCTGTTCTTCTCCGTTTTGTCGGTTGTGGTTGAGAGAGAGATCAAAGCTGCCGGATTGGGGGTTGAGATCAAGAAGCGGGGTGAGCTGAGCTGACAGCGGTAGGAGTGGGAACCCTTTGAGCTCGAGCTTGGTTGTGAAGTGACCTTGGCTGGTGAGAAAATCGGCGGAACCGGACAGGGTGAAAGGAATTGAATCGATCAGGCCTGAAAAATCAAAGCTTGCGCCGGAGTCAGCCTTCTCATGCAGATTGTTGATCTGACCTTTGATCTCACTGATCTCCGATGACCAGGGCGGGTTGAGGCGCAGGTCATCGTGATTGATGGTTCCGTTCTTTACAATGATCTTCTGGATTGCCGGCAGGGCGGTAATATTGGTATCTTGTTGATGTCTGCTATTATCTTGTGGTTGAGAAACCAGATTTCGGAGAAAGGAGCCGATCTGGGCATAGGGTTCGGCGCTGCCTGGATCTTGCTGCCAGGTGAGTTTCGGGCCATCGAGAATCAGTTCGTTCAACCCGATGTGCAGTGGTCTTATCTTGATCGTGACATCATTTAATTCGGCCTTGTTTACAGCCAGACCGGAATTCTTTGCACTGTCGCGGATCAGGGCGGAGTCGAGTTGTACTCTGCCGTTAAAACTGGGATCAGGATAGCGGTATGTTCCTTGGCCATTTACTGTTGCTCTGCTTTGTCGAAAAAGGGGAGCATCAGGAAGCCAGGGGGCGATTTGCTCTAAGTTGATGGCGGCGAAGACCAGGGAAAGGGAGGTTCGCAGCGGCAAAAGAGTGGCCAGCCCCTGAGCCTTGAGCATTCCAGTCTGGTTGATGCGGGCTGAAAGCTCGAAGTTGTTCTGGCTGTTGCTCCTTGCCGTCAGCTTACTGGCTTTTATCGTCAGCTCAGCCAGTTGCAGGGCTGGAGTCTTCTCTTCCTGTGGATGTAGAGTGGCGTTGCCGGAAAAATCAAGACCTTCAATCAGGATCGATTTATTTTTGTCGCCCAGATCCTGCAGTAATTGAGGAAGTTTATCTTGCTGAAGGGTGAGGGCACCGTCTTTGATCGCTATGGTGCCAAGATCAAGATCATCTCCTTTGAACTTTGTGCCTGTGATCAGGGCTGTTTTGACCGAGAGCCAGACTTTTTTCCGCTCAAGGAGGTTCAGGTCATGGATTTCGGTGCTGGCGTCGATCAAGCTCACCATAGCGGAGTTCCGCGTTGTCGGGTCAAAGCTGAAGTGGCCATGCAGATTGGCAGATCCGGATGCCTCTGCCGCCTGTTCCTGGTCAATGAAGGAGAGGAGGGTCGCTACTTCGATATTGCTCAGTTGCAGGGTGCCACGCGGTATCCCTCTGCTGTCAAAAGATCCCTGCCAAGTTATGGAGGCGTCTGTCTTTTCCTGTTTGGAGCTGAGGGTAAACGTGCCTTTGTCTCTGGTCTGGTCCGGGACGAGCTGGAAATTTTTTACATTAAGCTCAATGGATTTCCAGAGTGGCGAGGCGGAGTCCTTTTGCTTTTTATTCTCGAGTTGCAGGGTGCCATCTTCCACGATGAGCGAGTCAATATCCAGCTGATTTTCTTGTCCTGTCGCCTCCTGACTACTGGCAGAGGCAGGAAAGAGCTGGGACATATCCTGCTCAAAGCGGGCCAGATTTGCTGAAAATTGGGGTTGCAGAATGTGCAGATTCTGGATGTGCAGACCGCCGGAAAGTGGCTGCAGGCTTCCCTCAACCTCCATTGTGGGCGCGGTCAGAGACAGGGTTTGTTCCGTGTTGCCCAGCACGATTTCCGTTGTCGTGAGCTGAAAAGCAAGGCTGAGGTGGCCTCCCTTTTTGCCTTCGGGGATAAAGGAAATCTGGATCTTGCCATTCCCTTTTCCCTGGCTGAGAATCAGGGGGAAAGCTTTCGGCAGGTAGGCAAAATAGAGGGGAAGGTCGAGATTCTGGACCTTACAGGCCAGATTGGTTTTCAGTCCATTCTGACCGTTTTCTCCGGGTAATGCGGCCTCTCCGGTGAGTTCAAGAGGGCTGCCGTTGATGACTGCCGAAAAGTGGGGACGGATATATTCCTTGGCGGCAAAAGAATAATTGGAGAGGGTCGGAAGGTCGAGTTTGATCTGTTCTACGCTGTGTTTTTTGCCGGTGAGACGGTCATCAAAGAGAATAGAGCTGTCATTGATGGTGATATTGTTCAGAGAAAAGAGCAGTGGCAGACGGGACAGAGCAAGGTGTTCTTTTTCGGTCTCCGGATTAGTCTCAGAAACAATATTAGGCAGGTTGTACGATTTGTCCGGGTGACGGATGATGGACAGGGTCAGCCCCTGAATTTCCAGACGGTTGCAGGCAAGTCCGTTGCGCAGCAGAGCCATCAGGTTCAGGTCGATGAGGAAGTGGTCAATCTTCAGAAGCGTGGTTTCAGGTGCCGGGCTTTGAGAACTGTCTGTTGTGGCAACATTGTGCAATTGAAGTTGCAGGGTAAAGGGATTAAAGCGTGCTTCGCCGGCAGTCAGGCCAAGGTTGGTACTTTGTTGGAGAGAGTCTGAAAGATAGCCCGTGAGCAGGGAGGGACCAAAGAAAAAACCAGCTGCGCCATAGGCACTCATCAGAAAAAGCGGGATGATGAACAGGAATAGCCAGCGTTTTGTTTTTGTCTGGCTCGGTGCTGATTTTTTTGGTTTTGACCGTCGGCCTGGTTTTTGTCTCCTGGAGTGCTGAGTTGGGGCATCAGGTTCAGGATTGATGGAGATAGTGCCAAAATGATTGGACATGATGAATCAGTGTTCTGAGGAGAGGGTAAAAAAAGATTGTTCATAAAAAAATCAATATGCCGCAATCTAACATCTTTAACTTTCAACTTTCAACTTTTTACTTTCTTGTTAAGTATGTATTGAAAGAAGCAGAGAAAATGCTGTACACTAAAAAAATGAATGCGCCGTTTCCATAACGGCTTGTGATGCCGGAGGTGTAGGGATTGTCAACCATCTGATTTATGGATGACGGATCTTTCTTGTTTCCTCTTTTCTGTCCCCTGTTTCCTGTTTCCCCTTTATTATGCTTGAGATACTCAAATTTCTCCGCTGGCAGGATATCCTGGATATCCTGGTGGTGTCGTTTATCATTCATCAGCTTATCCTGATTATCAAAGGTACGCGTTCTGTGCAGATGATCCTTGGACTGGTGGTGCTCAGTGCTGTCTATTTCATGTCCATAGCTCTCGATATGGCTGCCCTGCAATGGTTGTTGAAGACCTTTCTCAGTTCCTTGTTGTTGATTGTGGTCATCGTCTTTCAGCATGATATCCGTATGGCCCTGACCCAGGTGGGGAAGTCTCCTTTCCAAAAAAATATGGATATGGCCGAGAAGGAACTGGATGAAATCGTCCGGGCGGTCTTTTATCTGTCCAAACGGCGTATCGGTGCCCTGATTGTTCTGGAACGGGAAATTGGCTTGCGTGACTTTGTTGAATCCGGCTCTGATCTTGATGCCAGTTTGAGCAAGGAACTGTTGATCTCCATCTTTATGCCTGTCTCTCCTTTGCATGATGGCGGAGTAATTATTCATAAAGGACGGATTCAGACGGCAGGATGTATCCTTCCCTTGACTAAAAATCCTTATATCAATAAACGATTTGGTACCAGGCATCGGGCGGCAATCGGTCTGTCGGAAGAAACTGACGCTGTGGTAATCGTGGTGTCTGAGGAAACTCAGGAGGTTTCGCTGGTGCAACATGGAGCGCTGACGCTCATGGGTGACGAAATGACTCTGACCAAAGGCCTCCATGCCATTTTTGTGGCGAAAGAAACGCAGGCACAGGCCTGGAAGAATTGGGTGGGCAGATCATGAAACTGTTTACTAAACCATTAAATGTCGAAGATTTCAGGCGGTGGCAGGAGATGTGGCCGAAGGATTGGACCCTTCGTTTTATCTCCCTGGCTCTGGCCGTGGTCCTCTGGTATTTTGTCGGTGGTGATGATACCGTGGATAAGAATGTGATGGTTCCCCTTGAGGTTATTAATCTGCCCAGAGATCTGGTTATTTCCAATCAGTTCAAGCGGGAGATTGAGGTCACGGTCAGTGGACCCCGCAGCCTGGTCTTGAAGATTGAGAAAGGAGATATAACCAGGCAGGTGGATCTCGGCCATGCCGTTCCCGGAACCATGGTGATAAAAAATGAGAATCATTTAATTCCTGTGCCGCGTGGAATGAAAGTCCTGCGGACACAGCCTGATTCTATTATCTTCTCACTTGATAAACTTATCCAGAAACAGCTTGCGGTGAAGCCGGAAACCAAAGGCAATCTGGCGTCTCATCATATCCTGCAGGAAATTGTGATGAAACCGGAGACAATATCTATTACCGGACCACAGGCAGTATTGGCGCAACTGAGCTTTCTGCAGACGCAGGTGATTGATATCAGTGGAATGGATAAACCCATCCAGTTGCAGGTACCTCTGGATCTCAGTCCGGCTCTTCTCGATTTGATCGGCGAAACTTCGGTGACCGCCGATCTGGTTATTGTTGAAGAGACGGTGGAGAAGAGAATCTCCGGGGTGCCCATTGAAGTGGATATCCAAGGAGGGGCACGGCGAATTACCCCCTCCTCGGTTACGGTTACCGCAACCTTGCCCAGGAGTCTGGCCCGGGAGAATAAGGAGCTTCAAACTCTGTTCAAGGCGACTGTTGTTGATGGGGGTGATGAAGGACAGATGACGGTCAGGGTCGTCCCCCGGGAAACCACTTCGGCTCCGATAGAG
Organism: Pseudomonadota bacterium; assembly: GCA_018821985.1. Lineage (GTDB taxonomy): Bacteria > Desulfobacterota > Desulfobulbia > Desulfobulbales > Desulfocapsaceae > UBA2270. The sequence continues at coordinate 35,195 of JAHJKP010000048.1, read as the reverse complement.
ATTGTTAAGGTTGAGCCCCCGGTAGTGACTTTTGTTGAAGAAAAACCAGAACCGTTACCGCCTTTTCCAAAGCTGGACGAGATTCCCCCTAAAAAATAGATTGGTTTTTATTACGGTTTATTGTCCGGATCCTGCACGGTGGATGGATGTGTAGATTGGGTTCGGTGTGTTATTGTATCAGCACTCTGCAGAATCATAGTAATATCGCACGATTATAAAAAGTGAAAGAGAAGACAAGAATGAAAAAATTATTTGGAACAGATGGAATACGGGGGGTGGCGAACATCTACCCTATGACCACCGAGATAGCCATGCAAGTTGGCAGGGCCATTGCCTTTCAGGTCAAAGACCGGGCTAAGGGGCATCGGATCGTTATTGGCAAGGATACCCGTCTCTCAGGATATATGCTTGAAAATGCTCTGGCCGCCGGAATCTGTTCAATGGGTGTGGATGTGCTTCTGGTCGGCCCTTTACCCACACCGGGGATCGCCTTTATCACCACCTCCATGCGGGCCGACGCCGGAGTGGTCATTTCGGCCTCTCATAATCCTTTCCAGGACAACGGGATCAAGATCTTTTCCAGTAATGGATTCAAGCTGTCGGATGAGTATGAGGCGGATATCGAAGAGTTGATCTTCTCGCAGAAGATGGCGGCTCTCAGACCAGTGGCCGATGAAGTGGGCCGGGCGCGCCGTATCGACGATGCCAGAGGGCGATATATCGTTTTTCTAAAAAATACCTTTCCCCAAAAATTTACCCTCGATGATTTCCATATTGTCCTCGATTGTGCCCACGGTGCAACTTACGGTGTGGCCCCTCATGTTTTTGAGGAACTGGGGGCAAAAGTCACCACCTTTGGGGTGACTCCGGATGGAAAGAATATCAACAAGGATTGCGGGGCATTACACCCGCAACATATGGCGGAGGTGGTTCGGCAAACCGGTGCCGATATCGGCATTGCCCTCGACGGCGATGGTGATAGGCTCATTGTTGCCGATGAAAATGGACGGATCATTGATGGCGATCATGTCATGGCCATCTGTGCCGCCGAACTGATGAGGCAGCGGAAGCTGAAGAAGAAGACCCTGGTGGCGACCGTAATGTCAAACATGGGTCTGGAAGTGGCCATGCAAGAGATGGGCGGACGGATGGTGCGCACTAAGGTCGGTGATCGTTATGTGGTCGAGGAGATGCGGAAAAATGGCTATTCCTTTGGCGGAGAGCAGTCCGGTCATCTGGTGTTCCTTGATCAGATCACCACCGGAGATGGTAATCTTGCAGCTCTGCAATTGCTTGCCATTATGAAAAAACAGCGTAAACCCTTGTCTGAACTGGCCACTATCATGGAGAACTACCCGCAGGTATTGAAGAATGTCCGCACTTCTTCACAGATAGATGTGAATCATATCCCTGATTTTACGGCCACGGTCCAGAAAATGGAGAAAAAATTAGGGGATAGCGGCCGCATTCTGGTACGTCCATCAGGCACCGAATCATTGATCAGGGTGATGATTGAAGGACAGGATGAGAAGGTGATTCAGGCCATGGCCGATGAGCTGTGCGCCATGGTAAGCAATGCGGACCAGGGATGAGCGGTGTTGGTTACTTGTTCAGGAAGTTACGAAATTAACAAGTAAGCATTTCTTAGCGGCACAAGGCAATAACGGTGAGAAGGGTGTAGGTGCCAAGCCAGCCAAGGATAAAGCTGAGGAGGCGCGGATAATAATATCTGTTGTGTCGTTGCAGGAAGAACAGGGCCAAAAGCAGGGTGCTGGGGAAGATAACTCCGGCGAGTAGGGGGGGCAGAAATCTGAGCAGTTCCTGGAGACCGAGAAAAAACCAGGGGCCACTGATGTGAAAAACCCCGAGTTTTTCTGGTTCAAAGGGGGCGCTGGTCAGCAGGCAGCAAAGGAGAATGATGGCGGTCAGCAAAGGATGATTCCAGAAAGAGGTCCGGTATTTTCGCAGATGTTCCCAGATAAGAATTCCCCATACAATCCCGAACCCGATGACATGGTTGACATAGACCCGCTTCATACCATCATCGGTGATGGAAAAAAGGAGATCGTTGAATGTCTTACCTACTCCGGGAATGGCGGTAATGATATTTTCGGCGATTAGACCGGCAGAGGCGCCGGTGCTGTCTGCCCGCAGGATATAGCCGGTGAAAAGAATGAGCAGGGCCACGGGCAGGGTGGCAGTCAGTCTGATCCATTGGGATCGGCTATAGGTTTCAGCGCGTTCAAAGATGGCCCAAAGGTGGACAAGGGTGAGCAAAAAGAACAGTTGACTGGAATAGAAATGCAATGAGCGGAAATAGTCGCCAAAAGGAACAAGCAGGTCGAGAGAGCCGGCAGAATAGAGCGGCGTTGCCGGATCGTACTGGAATGCCACCAGAATCCCGGAGAGCACGGAGATAAAAAGGGCAATCAGGCTCCATTCTCCCCATTTCACGGTGCGCATCAAGGCGTTCTCTTTAAATATGTCATTCATATGGGGAGTTCCACTGTGATCGTCAGATTGTGACGATGTAGCCACCTGTATTGTCGATCTTCTCAACCTTGAAATGAGGCAGTGGATTTTTGGCCGGACCGTGGATGACTTCGCCCTGTGGAGTAAAACGTGATTGGTGGCAGGGGCATTCCATGAACCCTTCTTTCTCTCGATAATTGATCTTGCAGCCGAGATGGGTACATCTCCTTGATACGGCCCAGGGGCCTTGTGCGTTCTCAAAAAGAATGAAGTCAGGTCCAAGAAAGAACGTACCTGGGCTGAGGGTGGTCTTGACTTCAATCAGGCGTGGTTGCTTTGGAACTTTGTATCCCAGAAAACGCAGGATTGGATAGCAGAGGGCAAGCAGACCCAGCCAAAGAAAAAAGCGGCGTGGGGTGCGGGGCAGCGGGTGAATTTTTTTTACGGGCGGCATGAGAGGGTGCTTGCGGGTTTCAGGCTGAAGAAGAAAATACATCTATCAGGAGCTGATTTACGTGCGCTGGAACAAGCTCGCTTACGTCGCCGCCGTGTCTTGCCGCATCTTTGATGATTGAAGAACTGATATAGATCCAGCGGAAAGCAGGCATCAGGAAGATGGTATCCACCTCTCGTTCCAGTTTACGATTCATCAGTGCCAGTTGCAATTCGTAATCAAAGTCTGATACTGCTCTCAGCCCGCGAATAATTGCCTTGGCACCACGCTGTACAGCGTAGTTGACAAGAAGGCCGGAGACCGTGGCGATTTCGATACGAGGATGTTCTTCGGGAAAACATTTTTGGATCATCTCGATCCGCTGATCCAAGGTGAACAGTGGGGTCTTTCCGGGATTGATGGCAATGGCGATAATAATGCGGTCAAAGAGATTCAAGGCCCGGTTGATGATGTCCATGTGGCCCATGGTGATAGGATCAAAGGTGCCGGGGTAAATCGCGAGGGTTGGTCCTTGCATGGTCATAAGCTTGTCCCTTTCTGCATCGGTTGATAAAACCAGAAACCTGTCTCACCATATTTACGCTGATCCACCAAGGTCAGTCTCGTCAGATGTTCCGGCAGAGATTCTTTCGCGCGATCTTCAACGATGAGCAGGGTGTGCTCACGGAGAAGGGTGCTGGAATCAAGGGCGCGCAGTAACTGAATGGAGAGGCCTTGGGAATAAGGAGGGTCGAGGAAAATCAGATCAAAACCCGGACTAACCTGCAGATTTTTTGAGAAATAAGGCAAGCCTTTGCGCAGGTCATGTTTGATCACCGAGACAGGTCTGGGCTCCTCTGGTTTGATGTCGATTGTATTCTTATTATAAACCTGCTGTTGCTTGTCAAGGGCGTCCATGCAGATCTGAATATTCCTGCTTATAAGATCAAGGGCCTGGGGGTGATAATCAACAAAACAAACATTGTTGGCCCCACGGCTCAGTGCTTCAATGCCCAAAGCCCCTGTCCCGGCGAAGAGATCAAGAACAGAGGCCCCCTGGATCCGATCAACTATAATATTGAAAAGCGCTTCACGTGCCCGGTCAGAGGTCGGACGAATGATATTCTCACGGGCCGGTGGTGGAATAAGTTTTCTGCCCTTGGCATACCCGCTTATAATTCTCACTTATTTATGGCGTTGCTCCCCCAAATCAAATACTTCGTTGCACTGCATTCCTTGTCACTGTGGCGTACAGAAAAGTACGATTGGTTCTCAGCGTTGCGCGTATTGTCTTTAGGTCTTTTGGCGTAGCCATCCCCTTAATGAATTTTATGAAACTAATAATTATTTGTAGTTGGCGATAAAATATTCAGCGATCTGGACGGCGTTGAGGGCTGCTCCCTTGAGGATATTGTCAGAGACAACCCACATATTGATGCCATTGGCAATAGATTCATCCTCGCGTATTCTTCCCACCAGGGTCTCGAATTTTCCTTCACAGTCAATGGCCAGAGGGTAGCGGGCCAAGGTCGGCTCATCTACAAGCTGGACGCCGGGGGCATGGGATAGAAGCTCTTTGACCTCGGCGGCGCTGATCTTCTGCTTGGTTTCAATGTTTACCGCCTCGGAGTGTCCGTAAATGACGGGCACCCGCACTGCTGTGGCAGTGACGCCGATAGTGTCGTCTTCAAATATCTTCCTGGTTTCGTTGACCATCTTCATCTCTTCCTTGGTGTAACCGTTGTCAAGAAAGCTGTCAATTTGGGGCAGGCAGTTGAAGGCGATCTGGTGGGGATAGATCTTGTGTTCCATGGGCTTGCCTGCGGCATAGGCACTGACCTGAGCCTTGAGTTCGTCAATGGCCTTGGTGCCGGTTCCGGAGACAGCCTGATAGGTTGAGATTACCAGACGTTTGATGCCGACTTTGTCATAGATTGGTTTCAAGGCAACCAGCATCTGGATAGTGGAGCAGTTGGGGTTGGCAATTATGCCCCGCTTAGTGTATTGCGCTATGGCATGAGGGTTTACCTCAGGAACCACCAAGGGGATTTCGGGATCCATGCGGAAGGCACTGGAATTATCGATGACCACCGCGCCTGCAGCAGCGGCAGCTGGTGCAAATTCGAGGGAACGCGCCGCACCGGCGGAAAAAAGGGCAATATCAATTCCTGTAAAGGAATCTTTGGAGAGGAGCTGAACGGACAGTTCCTTGCCACCAAACGGAATCATTTTGCCAACGGAGCGTTCAGAGGCAAGGAGTCGCAACTCGCCCACGGGAAAATTCTTGCGGCGTAATACGTCAAGCATTGCACCACCAACGGCCCCGGTGGCACCGGCGATGGCAACATTATATTTTTTTTGTTCACTGCTCATGTCTGATCTTCCTTCTGAATATACTGGTATTTTTGGTGTTCCTTGTTTTCAAGGTACTGTTGTGTGGTTAAGACGAGTGATGGTGAGAAGAGACCGGTTCTTTTTTCAGCCCTCGAATCCTGGTGTAGACGGCCATTCCAGGGCCGGAAGCGATATAGATCAGACAGATCAGAAAAAGCATGACCTCGGGTTCAGCTGCAATGAGGACAAAAAGGAGAAGCATTCCGACCAGGATCTGAAAGGTCTTGAATCTTCCAGCACTTGGTTTCTTAAAACTGAGGTACCGATGGGTGGAGACCATCAGGTAGGAGAGCAGATAGACAAGCAGCAGAAGGGAAATGTGTTTTACCTCCCCGGTGATGCCAATATAATGGCAAAAAAGGACACTGGTTACGATCATGGCAGCGGCGGCAGGACAAGGCAGGCCGACGAAATCCTTGCTGTCGGATTTTGTGTCCTGGGAGTTGAAACGGGCCAGGCGTAAGGAGGTCATGGCCACATAGAGAAATGCGGCCAGCCAGCCATAGCGGCCATAGGGGTTCAGGGCCCAGAGATAGGCCAGAAGGCCGGGGGCGACACCGAAGGAGACCATGTCACAGAGCGAATCAAGTTCTACACCGAATTGACTGGTGGTTCGGGTCATCCGCGCGACCCGGCCATCAAGGCCATCAAAAATTGCCGCCACCAGAATGGCGATCGCCGCGGTTTTGAAATCTTTATTGACCGAGGCGATAATGGAGTAAAATCCACAAAAGAGACTGGCAAGGGTAAACATGCATGGGAGTGGATAAAACTTTGAACTCATTTCTTGTTGAGTGTCTGACATGATAAATTTCCTCCTGTGAAGATGGCTTCAAGGATATGCCGGAAAATGGTGTCTCGGGGGTGGATATGCAGATTCGCTATTTTCCCTCTTTTCAGGAAAGGTAACCAATTACTGACTCGCCTGCCCTTACTTTCTGACCGACAGTAATTTCGAGCTGGGTCTGGGTGGGGATATAGAGATCAACACGGGAACCAAAACGGATCAGGCCGAAGCGTTGGCCGCGTCGAATCTGATCATCAGCTTCCAACCAGCAGACAATTCTTCTGGCAATAAGCCCGGCTACTTGGACAAAGGCAAGGCGGTGCCCACTTGAGCTTTGCACAACCGTGGCGCAATGCTCATTGTGCATGGCGCCACGGTTGGAGTCTGCCGAATAGAATTCTCCGGGAGTATAGATAATCTTTTCAACGGTGCCGCTTACGGGGGCACGATTGACATGGACGTTAAAGACGTTCATGAAGATAGAAACCTTGTAAACCTGGCCGAGAAGATATTGGTCATCAATGATTTTTTCAATCAGGATGACCTTCCCATCGGCAGGAGAGATCAACGCATCTTCGCTGATTGGGCCGATTCGCTCCGGATCCCGGAAAAAACAGAGCACAAAAGTGGTAATTGCCAGCGCCGCGAGAGCGAAAATGTCGTAACCTAAAACAGCAATGATCAGGGTGACAAAGGCGCTGAGGGCAATGAAAGGATATCCTTCCTTGGCTATGGGGATCTGCGGAGATTTCATTTCTTGCTGGCCCTGGCCATGGCAATGGTGCCGGTGCGTACGATTTCCTGAATGCCGATTGGCCTCAGAATATCAATGATGGCCTGAACCTTTGACGCGGATCCTGTAACTTCAACCGCATAGGATTTAGGACTGACATCCACCACCTTACCCCGGAAGATGTCAATGACCCGCAACACTTCAGCCCTGGTTTGGGCCTCAGCCTTGACCCGGATCAGGACCATCTCCCGCTCAACATATTCACTGTCACTGATGTCGGTAACCTTGATGACATCAATGAGCTTGTGCAGTTGTTTGGTGATCTGCTCAATAATGGCCTCGTCGCCACGGGTGACCAAGGTGAGGCAGGAGATACTGGGTTCAAGGGTCTCGGCAACACTGAGGCTTTCGATATTAAAGCCGCGGCCGCTGAAGAGGCCTGTAACCCGTGAAAGAACTCCCGGCTTATTTTGAAGAAGTACGGAAATTGTATGTTTCATCTGTTTGTCCTGTGCAAAATATAGTTAGGAGGGAGCGGATAAAAAAACTGACCCTTCCCTGATTCTTTCAAGGCACCTTTCATGAGGCACCAGGCCGGAAGCTAGACCAGAAGCATTTCGGTGGTGGCCTTTCCTGCCGGCACCATTGGGAATACGCATTCCTCTCTGGCAATAACAAAGTCCATGATGACGGTATTGTCAGTGGCCAGGGCCTCTTTAATCACTGCTTCTACTTCACTTTTCTTGGTGGCCCGTAGCCCGACTGCACCGTATGCCTGAGCTAGCATTACAAAATCAGGGGTAACCTCCATGACGGTTCCGGCGTAGCGTTTATTGTAGAAAAGTTCCTGCCATTGACGCACCATTCCCAGATAGTTATTGTTGAGAATGGCAACCTTGACGGGGCATTTATACTGTTTGGCCGTCGCCAGCTCCTGGATGTTCATCTGGATGGAACCATCGCCGGCCACATCGATAACTGTCTTTTCCGGGAAAGCCATTTTGGCGCCGATGGCAGCAGGAAGCCCATAACCCATGGTGCCAAGCCCACCTGAAGTAGCCCACTGTCGTGGTTTGTTGAACTTGTAAAACTGGGCGGCCCACATCTGATTCTGACCGACTTCAGTGGTGATGATGGCATCACCATGGGTGAGTTCGTCCAACTTCTCAATGACAAACTGGGGCTTGATGATATCCCCTTCATCAAGATAACACATTGGATGCTTTTTGGTCCACTCGCCGATGGTCGCCAACCACGGTTCATGGCTGGCTGCCACTTTATCACGGTTGAAGTCACTGGAGGTATTGAACCAGTTGTTCATGGCCGTGAGGGCATGTTTACAGTCGGCGACAATGGGGATATCAACCTTGACATTTTTGCTGATAGAAGTGGGGTCGATGTCAATATGGATAATGGTTGCATGGGGGGCAAAGGCGTCAAGGCGACCGGTTACCCGGTCATCAAAACGGGCGCCGACCGCGATCAGAAGATCACTGTTGGCAACGGCCATGTTGGCGGTATAGCTGCCATGCATGCCGAGCATGCCCATGGAGAGCGGGTCGCTTCCGGGAAAACCACCAAGGCCCATCAGGGTCATGGTGACTGGAATATTGAGTTTTCTGGCCAGTTCGGTCAGTTCTTCGTTGGCATTGGAAAGAATGACACCGCCGCCGACATAGAGCACTGGGTTTTTGGCCTTCAGGATGTTTTTACATGCCTTCTCTATCTGGCCTGGGTGTGGTTCATAGGTAGGCTGATAGTTCTGCATCCTGATAGGTTTTTTCTCGGGAAAGTCAACCATCTTGGCAACAACATCCTTGGGCAGATCGACCAGGACCGGGCCTGGACGACCGGTACGGGCGATGTGGAAGGCCTCGCGCAGGGTAGCCACTAAGTCTTTGGCGTCTTTTACCAGATAGTTATGTTTGGTGCAGGGACGGGTGATCCCGACGATATCAACCTCCTGGAAGGCATCATTGCCGATCAGGGGGGTGGGTACCTGTCCGGTGAGGATGACAAGGGGGATGGAATCCATATAGGCTGTAGCAATGGCGGTTACGCCATTGGTAGCACCGGGGCCTGAAGTGAGCAGGGCGACACCGACTTCACCGGTAACCCTGGCCAGGCCGTCAGCTGCATGAACGGCACCTTGTTCATGCCGGACAAGAACATTCGTAATATCGGAATCCATCAGTGCATCAAAGAGATCAATGACTGCGCCGCCGGGAAAACCGAAAATAGTTTTTATTCCTTCTTCCTGAAGGCATCGTATGATGGCCTGTGAACCGCTAATTTTTTCCATGAAGCCTCTTCCTTTCATTTATTGAGGTTTTTTAGAAAAGTTGACAATCTTAAAAAAAAGTCTATGAGCTTGTCTGTTCTGATTAAAAATACAACAAAGTTACACCACGTCTGCTTTCAACTAAATGGATAAACATTGTTTATACCTTCCTCAAGGTATCTTTATACTGAAAAATATACTGAAAAAGAGAATATATCTCCAAGGGAGGACTAATGTCAAGAATGAAGGTTGTTTATGGGAAGAATTCCTGAGATGTTTTTTGTCTTTTGAGTGGCATGAATCATGTGACTGCTTGACTGGTGGGTTAGGTGAAAGGCAGGGAAAGATATGAAAAAGCTGCTTGACAAGGATCGGTAATCGAGTTTACTCTATTTTATTATCTATAAAATATATTTCCTATACTGACTACATAAAATTATGAAAACGTATTTCTCTCTCTTGCTGTTACTACTAGGTGTGCATCCGATTTGGGCTGTGGCGGGGATGGCGAAATTCTGATTGTTCGCAAATAATAGTAAATCCTAAGGCCGCGGTTCAAAACCCCGGCCTTTTTTATTTGTCCGTGGGTTTTGCAGGCCACGCCGTTTGAACATAATAGTATTGGTTTTAATGTCATCTTCCGGGTGGACAAGACGGCATAAGGAGCCGTAGCGAAATGCTTAGAAATGTAATGGTTATTTCGTAACGACTCCTAATAATTATCTCAAAAAAGGAGTTTGAAGGTCATGAATCCTGATTCAGTGAAAAAGTATCGCCCCTATCCCCGGTTTGATCTGCCAACCCGTACCTGGCCTGGAAAAACAATCACCAAGGCCCCTGACTGGTGCAGTGTTGATCTACGTGACGGCAATCAGGCCCTGGTTCAGCCTATGAATCTTGAGGAGAAACTGGAGCTTTTTCAACTGTTGGTGGATATCGGATTCAAGGAGATTGAGATTGGCTTTCCCTCGGCTTCACAGGTGGAGTTTGATTTTTCCAGGATTCTTATTGAACGGGAGCTGATACCCGAAGATGTGACCATTCAGATCCTGACCCCGGCCCGTGAACATCTCATCAAGAGGAGCTTTGAGGCCCTGAAAGGGGCAAAACAGGCGGTGGTTCATCTCTACAATTCCACCTCCACCCTCCAGCGGCGTATCGTTTTTCAGAAGAACAGGGCGGAGATTGTCGCCCTTGCCATTGAGGGGGCACGGATAATTCGGCAGGAGGCGGCACTCTATCCTGAGACCTCTTTTCGTTATGAATATTCTCCTGAAAGCTTCACCGGAACTGAGCTTGACTTTGCCCTCGAGATCTGCGAGGCGGTCATGGGAGTATGGGAGCCGACCCCTGAGAGGCCGGTGATCATTAACCTGCCGGCCACGGTAGAGATGGCAACGCCCAATGTCTATGCCGATCAGATCGAATGGTTCTGTGGGCATATGAAGCACCGGGATTGCGTCATTATCAGTCTCCATGCCCACAATGATCGTGGATGCGCAGTTGCGGCCACTGAGCTGGCGTTGATGGCCGGCGGTGATCGGGTAGAGGGAACCCTGTTTGGCAACGGGGAGCGTACCGGCAACGTCGATCTTATTACCCTGGCACTGAATATGTTTACCCAGGGCATCAACCCGGGGCTCGATCTCCATGATATCAACAGGGTGATCGATGTCTCCGAACGGGTGACCAGGATCCCGGTGCATGTCCGTCATCCCTATGCCGGTGAGCTGGTCTATACCGCCTTTTCCGGTTCCCATCAGGATGCCATCAACAAGGGGATGAACGCCTGTGACGCCTCAGCTGACGGTATATGGGCTGTTCCTTATTTGCCCATTGATCCCAGGGATGTGGGGCGGAGCTATGAATCCATTATCAGGATCAACAGTCAGTCGGGCAAGGGTGGGGTTGCCTGGATCATGGACCGGGAGTTTGGTTTCAAGATGCCTAAAGAGATGCACCCTGAATTTGGGGGGGTCATCCAGAAACTCACTGACCGTGAGGGTCGGGAATTGCAACTGGCTGAGGTCTGGGACGCCTTTAAAAAGGAATATCTGACTGTCGTCCGGCCCTATGCTCTGACGAGTTTTAATGTCCTGAAACGGCACGTGGATGCCGATGAAGAGCGCTCCACAGCCGATGTTGAGGCCGTTATCAGTGTCAATGGTGAATCTCGAACCGTATCGGCTATCGGTAACGGTCCGCTGGACGCTTTCTGCGAGGCTCTCAAACAGGGGCTTGGTTGTGAATTTAGCCTTTGCGGTTATCATGAACATGCCCTGACCAAGGGCTCCAGCTCCAAGGCCGTGGCCTATATCGAGACGGAATATCCGGACGGTAGGAAATTCTGGGGAGCTGGGGTGGATACGGATATTATTATTGCCTCGATCAAGGCGACGCTCTGCAGCCTGAATCGGGCTGCCCATGTTTCATGATGAGCAGCTTATAAAGTGGTCTCTTATTGTCCAAAAAAAATCAAGATGTTTGTAAGGAGAAATATATGAAGATGATCCATCTGGCCGAGTCCAGGGTCTTTGAAGAGAAAGGATTAAAACGGTTTCTGCTCCACGATTCACCCTATTTCAGGATCTTGAATTTCAATCTGCAGGCGGGGCAGATCTTCCCGGTGCACCGTCATCCCGCGGACGGTCAGGTGAGTATTCAGGTCATTGAGGGCAGCGGTCAGTTTCTGGGAGAAAATGAGACAGCTCTCCCTGCCGCGGCCGGAGATATCCTGGTCAGTGATATTAACGAGCCGCATGGGGTTAAGGCCGATACCGATATGCGAATCCTGGTCACCATTGCCCCTCCTTTTTGACCGGAAAAGGTGATCCAAAGGGCTCGTTCATCGGAATAAGATTCCCCTATAGCTGCAGACCTGCCTCTTTTAAAAAGTTCTGAATCTCCATGCGGCTGAGAAAGACGCCGCTCAGGGTCTTGTCACCACTCTTCAGGGTAGGAATAAAGCGAATACCATCCTTCCACACCCGCACGGGGTTGGTGATAATATCTACTTCTTCAACGTCTATTTCAGGCTTGTTGTCAATTAACTCATACAGAGTTTTACGGGCCATATGGCACCGTGGTCAAAGGGCTGAACGATAGAGGGTAATATGGATCATGAGGAATGTGCTCCTGTCTGCATTTTGAAGGTGTCCGGGAAGAGAATGAATACCATTTGACATCGTTTAAACAGCAGGATACACCAAAAGAAAGGAATTATTCAACATCCGTTTGTTTCATGATCTTTCCTCTCAGGTAATTATGCATCTCCCCTCATTGCTCACACTCATCACCGATTCCCGTTTTCTGGAGCACGATACGGGTGGTGATCATCCCGAAATTCCGGCCCGACTTCAGGCCATTCTTTCCACCCTGGAACAGAGCGACTGCTTTTCTCTTCTGGAGCTGCATGCGAGCCGTCCGGCAGAGAGGCAATGGCTGATGGCGGTTCATGAAGAGGCGTGGCTCTTTCGTTTTGAAGAGGCGGTTCTTTCGGGTAAGACCTTTATTGATCATCCTGATAACCAGATCGGCTATGATTCCTATGAGGTGGCATCTCTGGCTGCTGGTGCCGGGCTTATCGCCATCGATCTGCTGGAGGAAGGTCAGACGCAACAAGGTTTTTGTCTGGTACGTCCGCCAGGGCATCATGCCGAACGGATCAGACCCTTTGGTTTCTGTTTTTTCAACAACTGTGTGGTGGCGGCTCGCTACTGGCAGCAGCACTATGGCCGCAAACGCATAGTGGTCTTTGATTTTGATGCCCATCATGGCAACGGGATTCAGTCGGCCTTTGAGCAGGATGTGGATTCCTTGTATGTCAGCATCCATGAGCACCCCAGCTTCAGCTATCCTGGAACCGGCTATGCGGATGAAAAAGGTTTTGGCGCTGGTCGCGGTTCCATTCTCAACCTGCCGCTCTCTCCCGGTGCAGGCGATGCCCAGATTCTGGCGCTGCTCCCTGCGGTGGAAGAAAAGATTGCTCAGTGGCAGCCGGATGCCATGATTGTGGCGGCCGGATTTGACGGCCATCGAGCTGATGAAATGTCGGGGCTGCACTATTCGACAGAGATATTTGAAAAGATAGGAGAGAGTGTCCGCAACTGGAGTAATCTTTACTGCTGTGGCAGATTGCTTTCCATCCTCGAGGGAGGCTACGAACTGACAGTGCTGGGAGAGTCGGTTGAGGCGTATGTGCAGGGATTATTGGCCCGGTGATTTTTCACTGAATAAGATTTCATTCCGATGAAATTATTGAACTCTAACTTTTTCTGAATAGATGCCATGTATATTTCCAGATATATGATCCGAGAACCGTTGACGGCAACGCCTGAGATGACGCTTCCTGAGGCCAGGCGTTTATTGAATGAAAATCATTTTCGCCATCTGCCGGTGGTGGATAGACAAGGACAATTGGTGGGGATGATTACTGACCGCGATCTGCGTTCGGCCTATCCTTCTTCGGTGCTTTCTGAAAGTGAACGCCTGCAGGCCTATGCACGGGTGGAGAAAACGACGGTGGTGGATGTCATGAGTACCGAGTGTATTGGCCTGACCCCCGAATCGACCCTTGATGATGCCCTGCTCCTTTTTGATCGCGAGGGTGTGGGGGCGCTGCCAGTCCTTGAAGATGGCCAGCTGGTTGGCATTTTTTCCAGCAGGGATCTGCTTACCGCCTATAAGGAGCTTTTCGGTGTGGGGGAAAAGGGGTCGGTACTCCTCGGTATTGAAGACGACGGCCAGATCGGCCTGATGACCAGAATCGTCACCCTGCTTGAACATCATGAAATTCCTTTTACCCGTCTGTTGCGCATTCACGATATCGAGAATGGCAATCGGATCTATCTCCGTCTAAACACCTACAAGATCGCCTCAGTCGTGACCCTGTTGCGTGAGGCCGGAATCCATCCGGCCCTGTGATGAGATGGATATCTTACAGACGTGCTATTGGGGATTTTTCTCTGATAGAACTTTTTTTACGTAATATTTTCAATGTTAATTTATTTTAGGAGCTGACATGAGTCTTGATGTCCTTTTTCGCCCTAAGTCGGTGGCGGTGATCGGTGCCTCTAGAAGTCCGGGCAAGGTTGGTCATGATATCCTGGCTAATCTGGTGCAGGATGGATTTCCCGGGGTTATTGTCCCGGTGAATCCGGCAGTTGATACTCTCTTTGATCTGCCTTGTTACCCCTCCCTTGCGGCCTGGGGTAAAGAGATTGACCTGACCGTGATAGTGGTGCCGCAGGCCAAGGTTATAGCGGCGGTGGAAGACAGTATCCAGGCTAAAACCAAGGCGATTATTGTCATTACTGCCGGCTTTCGGGAGACCGGACCGGAAGGGCTGGCCCGGGAAAAGAAGATGGCTGCACTCTGTCAACGTCACAATGTCCGGGTCTTGGGGCCAAACTGTCTGGGCCTGATCAATACGGAGGCCAGGCTCAATGCCTCTTTTGCAGGCCGGATGCCGGACCCCGGCGGGATCTCTATTTTTTCCCAATCAGGGGCTCTGTGTACCGCCATGCTGGATCTGGCTGTGGGCAGACATCTGGGACTGGCCAAGCTGATCAGCATCGGCAACAAAGCGGATATCTCCGAGGTTGACCTGCTCTCATATCTTGCCCAGGATGAGCAGACCAAGGTTATTGTCGGCTATCTCGAGGATATTGCCACCGGCAATAATTTTGTCAAGGCGGCGGAAGAGGCCGCTACCCGCAAACCGGTGATTATCCTTAAATCAGGAACTACGGCCGCCGGTCTGAAGGCGGCTGCGTCGCATACCGGAGTGCTGGCCGGGGTGGATACCGCCTATGGTGCGGCCTTCAAACGCTCAGGTGTGGTACGGGCCGACACCTTTGATGCCCTCTTTGATTATGCCACCGCCCTGTCCATGCAGCCGCTGCCCAAGGGAAACCGGATTCTCATTGTTACTAATGCCGGCGGCCCTGGAACCATGGCTGCCGACGCGGTGGAAAAGGCAGGGATGCAGGTGGCGGAACTTGACCGCAATACGGCCACCGCGCTTCGGGCACAACTGCCGCAGGCGGCAAGCGTCGGCAACCCGATTGACGTGCTGGGTGATGCCGATCCCGAGCGCTATGTGGCGGCCATTGAGGCGGCTCAGACCGATCCGTCTGTTGATGCCATCCTGGTAATCCTCACCCCCCAGGCCATGACAAGACCGGCAGAGACGGCCATTGCCATTGCCCGGGCCCTTGACGGTTCCAAACCGGTGGTGGCCTCGTTCATGGGGGGGCGGGACGTGATGCCGGGGCGTAAGGAACTTGCAGCTGCTGGACTTCCTGATTATGAATCGCCGGAACGGGCCGTTTCGGCCCTGAAAGGGATGGTGGAATATGCGGCCTGGAAACAGCGGCCGCCGCGTCTGGTGACCAGGTTCCGGGTGAACAGGAGGCGTGTGGAACGCATCATCAGTCGCCGTCAGCGCACCGGTATGCTTCAGCTGGGCGAGGAGAAAGGAAAAGATATCCTCGGGGCCTACGGCTTCCGGGTGCAGGAAGGGGCTCTGGCCGGCAGTGCTGAGGAAGCCGTGGAGATAGCCGAGCGTGTCGGCTATCCCGTGGCCATGAAGATCGTTTCTCCCCATATTATCCATAAAAGCGATATCGGGGGGGTGCAACTCAACAGGGCGAATGGTGAGGAAGTCAGCGATGCCTATGACCTGATGATGCTGAAGATCCGCAAGCGGATGCCGGATGCCTTGATTGAAGGCATCTATGTGGAACAGATGGCTAAGAAAGGATTGGAGATTATCATCGGCATGACTCGTGATCCCCAGTTCGGGCCCATGCTCATGTTTGGTCTGGGTGGCATCTTTGTTGAGGTGATGAAGGATGTGACCTTCCATCTGGCCCCGATCACTGAAGAGGAGGCCATCCAGATGCTGAAATCTACCCGTTCCTATGCCATGCTTGAAGGCAAGCGCGGGCAGAAGGGGGTTGATATCACGGCCATTGCTTCCGGTCTGCAGCGGATCAGCCAGTTGACCACCGATTTCCCGCAGATCCTGGAACTTGACATCAATCCGTTTATTGTCGGAGAAGTTGGTTCCGAGCCGGTGGTGGCGGATGCGCGCATGACCCTGGCTGCCTTGCCCGCGGAGGCCGTCGTCAAAGCATAAGTATAACGATACAATGTCGTCAGCGGCATAAGGTGGCGTAAACCAAAAGATCTGGAAAAAGCCCTTGCTCTTTTGGTAACGGCACCTAAGGAGAAAACCATGGAATATGATGTGAACTGGAAAGAGACCTACAAGGATATGATCATGACCCCGAAGAAGGCCATGGCCTCTGTCCGCTCCGGACACCGGGTCTTCCTTGGTACTGGTTGTGGTGAACCCACCGTGCTGGTGCAGGCCATGACCGACATGGCGGGAACGCTTGCCGATGTGGAGATCATCGAGCTTCTGACCAAGGGTGATGCCCCCTATGCCGACCGGAAATACGCCGACTGCTTCAAGGTCAATTCCTTTTTCATCGGTCATAATGTCCGCGAGCTGTTTCAGGAGGGCAGGGGCGACTATACCCCCATTCTCATGTCGGACATCCCGGGGCTCTTTAATTCCGGACAGCTGCCCCTTGATGTGGCCCTGATCCAGGTGACCCCGCCTGATGCCCGAGGCAAGATGAGTCTCGGGGTCTCCGTTGATATTGTCAGGGCTGCTGCCGAGAACGCCTCGCTGGTCATTGCCCAGGTCAATCCGCAGATGCCATGGACCCGCGGCGACAGCCTGATTGACGTGGCTGACCTTGATATCCTGGTACCGGCAGACGTGCCCCTGCTGGAGCGAGTATCGCAACCGGTGCATGCGGTGAGCGCCAGGATCGCCGAACTGGTGGCCGCCCTGGTCCCGAGCGGTGCCACGGTGGAGTTCGGACTGGGCCGTGTTCCCGGGGTAGGCCGGGTTCCCCAGGCGGTGATGCATGCCCTGCACGACAAGCATGATCTAGGCATCCACACGGAACTGATCACCGATGATATCATTGAGCTGATTGAGTCGGGGGCGGTGAGCGGGGCTCGTAAATCCACGGATCGGGGCAAGATTGTCACCAGCTTCTGCATGGGAACCAAAAGACTTTACGATTATGTCAATGATAACCCCTTGTTTTCCTTCCGGCCCACGGAGTATGTCAATGACTCCACGGTGATCGGCAGGCAGAACCGGATGGTCTCCATCAACATGGCACTTGAGATTGATCTCACCGGCCAGATCTGTTCAGATTCCGAAGAGGGGAGTTTCTATTCCGGGATCGGCGGCCAGGTGGACTTCAACCGCGGAGCTGCCAGATCGCCGGGCGGCAGGGCTGTGATCGTCATGCCGGCCACCACCAGAGACGGCAAATCACGCATCGTGGCCGCTTTGAGCAGCGGCTCCGGGGTGGTGGTCAGTCGGGGCACTGTTCACTATGTGGTCACTGAATACGGGGTGGCCTATCTGCATGGCAAATCCGTCCAGGATCGGACCCTGGCACTCGTTTCCATTGCTCATCCTGATCATCGGGAACAGCTCCTGAAACAGGCCATTGAGGCCAGGTATATCCGCCGGGAATTTGCCGATGTGGAGGGGCGGTTTGTGATCGCTTCCCAGGATGTGATGAAGACCAGCTTCCTGCTCGATAATGGTACCCAGGTCAATTTCCGGCCTATTCATCCTACCGATGAACCGTTGATGCGGGATCTGCTCTATGACCTATCCAAGGAAACCCTTTATTATCGGTTTATGAGTCATAATCAACGATTCGGCCAGAAACAGATCCAGAATTTTGTTTACGTCGATCACCGCAAGGATGTGGCCATTGTCGGAACCCTGCCTGAGGCTTATGGTGATGATATCATTGCTGTCGGTCGTTATTATCTGGATGAACACACCAACAGGGCCGAGGTTGCTTTTGTGATCCGGGATGAGTGGCAGAATAAGGGCTTGGGCAGTTTTCTTTTTCGCCATCTTATAACCATTGCCAAGGCCAGTGGTATCAGTGGATTCACGGCCGAGGTCCTGCGTGATAACAAGCGGATGCAGGCGATCTTTAACCATTCCGGGTACAAGGTACAGAGCCGGGTGGAAGAAGGAGTGTGCAGTTTTAGGATTGAATTCTGATAGGGTGACGCAGGGATTGAGGCACCTCGTCTTTGGGCCTTTTTGCTTAGCTATCAATGGTTATATATGAGTATGAAATTTAAACAAACAGAGTGTTTACGCTGCGGCATCTGCTGTCAAAAAGGCGGCCCGGCCCTGCATGGCCAGGATCTGGCCCTGGTGCGCGGCGGATACTTGCCCATGGAAAACCTGATTACCATCCGGCGAGGGGAGTTGGCCCATAATCCTCTTTCAGGCACAATTGAACCGGTGCTTTCAGAGCTGGTAAAAATCCGGGGAACCGGCCAGGAGTGGTGCTGCTGTTATTATGAGCCTGCGAGCAAGGGCTGTTCCATTTACGGAAATCGGCCTCTGGCCTGCGGGGTATTGAAGTGCTGGCAGCCAGAGGAGACCCTTGCCCTCGTTGGTCAGGATCTGCTCAGCCGTCTTGATATTCTGGAGGATGATGACCCTCTCCGGCCTTTGGTGCATGAGCATGAACAATTGTGCCCCTGCCCGGATATGCGGGATGTTGAGAAAAGTCTGGCCGAGAAAGCAAGCACTATCTTGCACTCACTGGAGAGTCAGGTTAATTCCGATATTGCCTTTCGGGACTGGGTGGTGAAAGAATTTAACCTGCCCCTGGATCTCGAGCTTTTTCTCTTTGGCCGTCCGCTCTTTCAACTGTTGCAGGCCTTCGGGGTGCATGTCTCTGAATCTTCCCAAGGCTTGAAACTGACAATGAGAATTAACTCTCTGAAATAAAATCATAGTTCGCGCAGATATTTTTGTGGAAGAGCGGCTTCAGCCGCGAGAAACAATGACTTTTTGTCTTTTTCAGCGTCTCCATGCGAGGTCAAAGAGTAGAGTTGCTTGAGAAATAACATTACCGGATTAATACAAAAATATGACGAAACGAAAGAAACAGAGCATTAAGGCAGAACTTCCTGCATCTGAAACAGAACAGACGACCGCTTCAACAAAGATCCTGTCAGGGGAATCCTCACCCGTTCCTGCCTCTGCTGCCAGCTTTCCCGTGGTCGGTATCGGCGCCTCGGCCGGGGGGTTGGAGGCCTTCGAGGCCTTCTTCTCTGCCATGCCTGACGACCTAGAGCCAGGGATGGCCTTTGTCCTGGTGCAGCATCTGGCCCCGGAGTATAAGAGTATTCTTGTCGATCTGATCAGGCGCTATACCCGGATGCAGGTCTTTGAGGTCAAGGATGGGGTCGTGGTTCAACCCAACTGCGTCTATATTATCCCGCCCAATCGCGATCTGGCCTTCCTGAATGGGACATTGCAGTTGTTGGAGCCGGTCCTGCCGCGAGGTCAACATCTTCCTATTGATTTTTTCTTTCGTTCCCTGGCCCAGGACCAGCATGAACGAGCCATCTGCATCATCCTTTCCGGCACCGGCAGGGATGGCACTCTGGGGGCCAGGGCCGTAAAGGGTGAGGGCGGGATGGTCATGGCCCAGAAACCTGAATCTGCTGAGTTTAACGGAATGCCATGCAGTGTTATTGCCACCGGCTTGGTGGACTATATCTTGCCGGTGGCTGAGATGCCGGCCAAACTGCTTGCCTATGCCACCCACGCCTATGGGAAAAGAGTCAGCCAGATCTCTCCCCAGGTTTCCAGCTCTGAAGAGTCATTAAAGAAGATATTTGTTTTGTTACGCAGCCAGACCGGGCACGACTTCTCCCAGTACAAACATAACACCATTAACCGCCGTATTGAACGGCGTATGGCCGTCCAGCAGATCCCTGCTTTGGCTGATTATGTCCGTTTTCTCCAGCAGACCCCGAGCGAGCTGAATGCTCTTTTTCATGAGCTCTTGATCGGGGTCACCAATTTTTTCCGTGATCCCGATGCCTTTGCTGCTCTGCAAGCTAAGGCTATCCCTCTCCTCCTTGCTGCTAAACAGTCTGGCTCAACTCTGCGTGTCTGGGTCTGCGGTTGTTCCACCGGTGAGGAGGCTTATTCCCTGGCCATCCTTTTTTATGAACAGATGGAGGCGCTGAATTACCATCTCAAGGTGCAGTTGTTTGCCACTGATATTGACAGCCGGGCTATTGATGTTGCCCGCGCCGGGATCTATCCTGCCAGTATCGCCATTGATGTCTCTGCCAAACGGCTGGCTCGCTTTTTCATCTTGCAACCAGACGGCATCACCTATCGTATCAGTAAAACCATCAGGGATATGGTGATTTTTTCTGAACATGATCTGATTAAAGACCCGCCATTTTCCAAACTTGACCTGATCACCTGCCGCAATTTGTTGATCTATATGAGTGGAGAACTGCAGAAAAAACTGCTTCCCTTGTTCCACTATGCCTTGAGTTCAGGGGGCATGCTCTTCCTGGGCACTTCCGAGACCGTGGGCGAGCTCGAAGAGGTCTTTACACCGCTGGACCGTCAGTGGAAACTGTATCAACGCAAAGATGATGCGCATAGTGTCTACCGTCCAATCCTGAGACGTCTCTTTCAGTCGCTTCCTGAGGCTGGGGGCGCCATGAGGCACTCTGTCCAGACAGTGGAACAGGGCAAATATCCGCTACGCGAGCTGACTGAAAGGCTTTTGCTTCAGCGCTATGCGCCTGTGGGAGCATTGGTCAGCGAACGTGGAGAGATCCTCTATCTGCATGGTCGTACCGGTCGTTTTCTGGAACCGCCTCCAGGCGAGGCCAGTTTGAATATCCTGAAGATGGCCCGCGAAGGATTACACCATGATCTGGCCACCGCCCTTTATAAGGCCGTAACTCACCAACAGGAAGTCTGCCATCCTGGCCTGCGGGTGAAAACCAACGGTGAGTTTACGACCGTTAGCCTGACAGTCGTGCCGGTGTCGTTGGCGTCCGTTGATGACAATACAAGGGGGGCGATGGCCAGTGAACAGACCCTCTATCTGGTTGCCCTCGAAGATGTGCTGGATATGAAGGAGGAACTGTCTGAAAAAAAAGGCCTTGCTGCTCCGGACGAAGGCCGTGGTCAGGAACTTGCTGATTTTGAAGGGCGAATCGATGCCTTGCGGCAGGAACTTCGGATCAAAGAGGAATATCTTCAGCGTAATATTGAGGAATTAGATAGTTCCAACGAAGAGATGCAGTCGGTGAATGAGGAACTGCAATCGACCAACGAGGAACTGGAGACTTCCCAGGAGGAGCTGCAATCGGTCAACGAGGAGTTGGCCACGGTCAACAGTGAGCTGCAGACCAAGGTGATTGATCTGTCACGCGCCAATAATGATATGAATAATCTTCTGGCCGGCACCGATATCGGTATGATCTTTGTCGATCATCAACTGCGGATTCAGCGTTTCACCCCGGCTGTGACCCAGGTGATTAATCTGATTCTCTCTGATGTCGGGCGACCTCTGGGACATATCGTCACCAACCTTTCCGGCTATGACCGCCTGGTTGCGGATGTGCAGGCGGTGCTTGGCACCTTGGTTCCCAAAGAGATTGAAGTGAAGACTACCAGCGGCGACTGGTTTCTGCTGCGTATCCGCCCCTATCGCACCCTGGAGAATGTGATCGAGGGTGCGGTGATCACCTTTGTGAATATCATGGAGATAAAGCGGGCGCGTGAGCTTACCCAGCGTCTGGCCACCATTATCCAGGACTCCCGTGATGCCATTTTGTTGCAGGATCTGGAGGGACGTATCCTCGCCTGGAATCCCTCGGCACAGAGGATATATGGTTGGAGCGAGCCCGAAGTATTGACCATGAATATCAGAGAGCTGGTTCCCGAGGGCTTACGAGAAAAGGAACTGGCCAGAGTGCAGCAGTTGATGCGCTCTGAGATCCTGGAACCGTATTGTACGGAGCGGATTGCCAAAGATGGCACGGTCGTCAAGGTATGGCTGACTGCTACGGCCTTGCTGGATGGAACTGGACAGGTATATGCCATTACGACGACGGAGCGGAAGATGTCTCTGGAAGAAAATGTCGGAGAGGTCACCATTTCTTGACAGAGAACTGTGGTGTGATAGGCTATAAATAAGCAGTATCTGGCAGGGTTGATTTTGTGATAGAATCAGTATGGCAGGGCTAAACAGCCTGAAAATTAATAACCTATTAAGAGGGGGGGGGGGGGCAGAGCATGGTGCAAAGACCCAGTGAGCCAGCTCAGGAACTGCGTCAACGGGCAGAAGAAAAGCTTCGGGAATCTGAGGATACAAGCCTGGAAACACAATCCTCCGAGGCGGCGCAGCAACTGCTCCATGAACTGCGGGTGCATCAGGTCGAGCTGGAGATGCAGAATGAGGAGTTGCGCCGCAGCCAGCATGATGTGGAGGTCTTGCGGGCACGTTATTTCGATCTCTACAATCTTGCCCCGGTGGGTTACTTAACCCTTAGTGAACAGGGTCTTATTATAGAGGCCAATCTCACCAGCGCCAATCTCCTTGGCGTGGCAAGGGGCGAGCTTGTTAAACGGCCGCTCTCCCATTTTATCTTTTCCGAAGATCAGGATCGCTACTACCTCTATCGCAAGCAACTCACTGAGACGGGAGGGAGAACAGATATCTGCGAGTTGCGCATGGTGCGTACGGACGGCTCCTTGTTCTGGGCATATCTGCAGGCGATCTCAGTGCCTGAAATTGATGGGGTGTCTGAGTGCCGCATCGTGATAAGTGACTGCACCAGGCAGAAACTGGCCGAGATCGAGGTGCGTGCCAGCAAGGAGCTCTGGGAAAAAACTTTTGATGCCATGCCGGAGATTATCACCATCCAGGACAAAAATATGTGCATTGTCCGGGCCAATAAGGCGGCTTGTCAGTTTTTTCAAGTAGAGCCGGGAGAGCTCAATGGTAAATACTGTTATGAGGTTTTTGCCGGCACATCAACCCCTTGCTTACGTTGTCCTGTGCTGGAGACACTTCAGGACAGAACAGAACATTCAGCGGTCATTACCCATGAAAATCTGGGTAAAATTTTCAATATATCTTCTGCCGTAATCCCTGCTGAGAATGGGAACGTTAATTATGTTGTCCACGTTGTTCAGGACATCACTGAACAGAAGAAAATAGAGGAGGAACTTGCTCAGGCCCATAAAATGGAGGCCATGGGTACCCTGGCCGGCGGTATTGCCCATGATTTCAATAATATCCTGGCGGCAATTCTTGGTTTTTCAGAGTTTGTGAAACATGAGCTGCCCGAGGAGAGTAAGGCCAGACAGGATATTGAGCAAGTGATCAGCTCAAGCCAGCGGGCAGCAGAACTTGTGAAGCAGATTCTCACCTTCAGCCGCAAGGCAGATCAGCAACGATATCCTTTTGAACCTCATTTGATTATCAAAGAGGCCTTGAAGATGTTGCGGTCAATACTGCCTACCACAATTGCCATTGAAGAACATATTGATCCGGAAAGTGGTTCAATTCTTGCTGATCCGACAAGTATTCACCAGATTATGGTGAACCTCTGCACCAATGCCTCCCATGCCATTGAAAATGAAAAGGGCACCTTGAGGGTAAGCTTATCTCGAAAAGAAATACAAAAAGTAGACAGTGTTGAAAGTGATGTTGCTCCGGGCCCCTTTGTTAAGTTGTCCATCCAGGACACAGGCTGCGGCATGGACAAGAAAACAATGGCACGAATTTTTGAACCCTATTTCACCACCAAAGAGACAGGCAAGGGGAGTGGGCTCGGGCTGGCGGTTGTGCATGGAATCGTTAAAACTCTGCATGGCTTTATCGAGGTGGAGAGCGAACCTGGCAAAGGTACCACTGTCTCTGTCTATATCCCGGCCCTGGATGAGGTTACTGCCATTTCCCCAGAAACCGAGCTTAAAGATCTTCCCGGGGGCACAGAGCGGATTCTGGTTATTGATGACGAACCTATTCTTGTCAGCCTGAATACGAAGATGTTAGAACGATTCGGTTATAGGGTGACAGCGACAACAAGCAGTAGAGAGGCCCTTGAAAAAATTCGTACCCAGGGAGATGATTTTGATCTGGTTATAACTGATCAGACCATGCCCAATCTGTCCGGAGCTGAGCTGGCCCGGGAAATTCTGGATATAAGGCCGGATATGCCGATTATCCTCTGTTCGGGTTACAGTTCGCTTGTTACAGAAGAAGAGGTTTTGGCCTTAGGCATTAAAAAATATACCATGAAACCTGTAAATATAAGGACCCTTGCCAAAATTGTAAGAGAGGTGCTGGACTCAAAGTGAGATCTCTAAATCATTTTTCCCCCCCCATTTTTCAAAGTGAGATATAAGGGGGAGTTGCTTGTTTCAATGCGTTGCAGAGTCCTTCCTCTAAAACAGGCCAAGGAAGGGTTACCATTGTAATACAATAGCTGAAGGACGGATTATGGCACATACAGCCAGTGACTCAGACCAGGAACTTCGTCAAAAAGCTGAAGCAAAGCTTCGGGCCAGCGGGAGTGCAATCGAGGAAAGAGTCTCACCCGAAGAGGCTAAGCTGCTGCTTCATGAATTGCAGGTGCATCAGATCGAGCTGGAGATGCAGAATGAGGAGTTGCGTCAAGCCCAGCAAAAACTGGAAACCTTGCGGGCGTCTTACTTCGATCTCTATAATCTTGCTCCGGTAGGCTATCTGACCCTCGACAACAAGGGGCTCATTATTCAGGCCAATCTCACTTGTGCCAATCTGCTTGGCATGACCAGAGGCGAGATTGTCAAGCGGCCGCTTTCCCACTTTATTTTCCCCGAAGATCAGGATATCTATTATCTCCATCGTAAGGAGGTCGCTCAGGCGGAAGGGCCTCATGTCTGTGAGTTGCGAATGATCCGTGCGGACGGTTCTCTGATCTGGGTGACTCTGCAGGCGATTTCCGCAGAGGACATTGATGGCACGTCTGGTTGTCGCATGGTGATGAGTGACTGTACCAGACAGAAACAGGCCGAGATCGAGGTGCGCACCATTAAGGAACAATGGGAAAAAACCTTTGATGCCATTGATGATGTAGTGACTCTTCATGACCTGAATATGCGGATCATCCGGGCCAATAAGGCGGCAGGCGTTCTGTTCCAGCTGGCCCCGGCTGAGCTTGTCGGCAGGTATTGTTATGAGCTCTTCCGGGGGGCAAGTAAACCCTGTTCGGGTTGTCCGGAAAATCGTATTGGCGTGATTGAGGCGCATCAACGGGCAAATATTCACCATGAAAATCTGGGGAAAACATTTGATGTCGCAGCGTATCCCCTTGTTGATGAAACAGGGCTGGTCGGTTTTGTCTCTGTTGCCCGGGATATCACTGAACATCTGCAACTGGAGGAGCAACTCAAGCAATCACGGAAGATGGAGACCATTGGCACCCTGGCTGGGGGCATTGCCCATGACTTCAACAATATTCTCGTTCCGATTCTTGGCTATGCAGAGCTGGCTGCGGAGAGAATTACCCCGGATGATCCTCTGGCTACAGATCTGCGACAGATTGTCAAAGCGGCTCTGCGGGCCAAGGATATGATCTCACGGATACTCTCCTTCAGTCGTCAGAGCCCGCAGGCAAAATATCCATTCCAACCGCACCTGGTGGTGCTGGAGGCCCTCAAACTCCTGCAGGCCTCTCTGCCAGCAACCATTGAGGTAAAGACGGAGATTGACGCCAACTGCGGCACTATCCTGGCCGATCCAACCCAGTTCTACCAGATTGTCATGAATCTCTGTACCAATGCCTATCATGCCATGCTGGAAAACGGTGGCATGCTGAGGGTGAGCCTGGCAGAGGTGAGTATTGATGAAGAAAAGAGCAAGGCCCTCGGTTTAGAACTTGTTCCTGGTGATTATATTGTCCTTGAGGTGAGTGACACTGGAATAGGTATGGAGCGCAAGGTGCTGGAACGGATTTTTGATCCTTATTTCAGCACCAGGGCTGGAAAAGGGGTAGGTACCGGTCTTGGCCTTACCGTGGTTCAGGGAATTGTTAAAGGCTATCAGGGGCAGATTACCGTGCAAAGCGAGTTGGGAAAAGGCACAAGCTTTCAGGTATATATTCCGATAGCTGGCGAAGAATCATCCCAGAAACGAGCGGTGTTGGTTCCCAAGCCCACGGGCACAGAAAGCATACTGGTGGTGGATGATGAAGAGGACAACACTGGTATGTTCCAGGCGATCCTTACCGGCCTTGGTTATCAGGTAGTTGGCTTCAACAACAGTCTGGAGGCCCTGGCCTTCTTTACTAAAGTGCCTACTGCCTTTGATCTGCTGTTGACCGATATGACCATGCCTCACATGACTGGCCTTGAACTGAGTAAAAAGGTGTTGGCTATTCGGCCGGACCTGCCGATTATCCTCTGCAGCGGCTTCAGTCAACTGGTCAACAAGGAACAGATCCGGGCGCTGGGTATCAAGGGTTACTTGAAGAAACCCGTTGCAGTCCGGGATCTGGCCCTGGCAATACGCAAGGCACTGGATAAAAAAGGAAAGACTGCTTGAGGGTGTAGTGCAGGAAAGTCAACTTTGCTGGCCTCGATAAAAGTCGTCATGTCGACGCAGGTCATGTTCCCGCCTTTCAGTAACTGTCCGCAGAAACCGGACTTCTGTGTCAACTGGAATGACGTGAGATTGCAGTTGCTGACTTTTTACGAGACCATCAACGTTTGGCTTCTCCGTTTTTTTTTACCACTGGCTGCGGGCGATCACCTCACCACGAGTGGAGAGGGTGATCTGTTCCACCGGAACAGTCTTCCCGGCCTGTTCCATGGCCTGTTTGATGATACCGACCATGGAGGAACAGCAGGGGACCTCCATGATCAGGATGGTCAGGCTGTGCAGATTGCATGTGGCAATGATCTCGGCAAAACGCTGAACATAGCTCTGGGCATCGTCAAACTTGGGGCAGCCCATCATCACTACCTTACCGACCAGGAATTCTGTCTGGAAATTGGGGGCGGAAACGGCAGAACAATCGGCAGCCACCAACAGATCGGCATTCTGGAGGAAAGGGGCAGAGGGGGGAACCAGACGAATCTGCACCGGCCAATGGCTGAGGGCAGAGCTGCCGCCGGTAACGGCCAGTGACGGTTTATTGGCCATTTGGCACGGTGTCTGCGGGGCAAAGGTCTGGATCCTGGCCGATGGACAGCCGGAGGTCTTGGAGCTGGTCTTCATAGTCTCCTGTTTCTTCTTGTCGGCCAGGAATTCTTCCACGGCCTCTTCGCTGAAATCCTCGGCCTCACGCTCGATGATCTGCAGGGCGCCGGTGGGACAGGAACCAAGGCAGGCACCCAGGCCGTCGCAGAGCTTGTCAGCTACCAGTCTGGCCTTACCGTCAATGATCTGCAGCGATCCTTCCGCGCAGTCCGGTACACAGAGGCCGCAGCCGTTACAAAGTTCTTCGTCGATCTTGATAATCTTGCGCATTATTTTCATTTTTATATTCTCCGCAGGAAAAAGGGTATGGTTTGATTCGCTTCATATGATTCCATCTTATGATCCCATTGTAACAGAAATTATCCCTGTCACCTTGACTTGGGTCAAACCGGCAATAAAAAAAGCCCCCGGTATCCTGGGGGCGTAAGAAATCATGAGTGGGAATTATCGGCACCAGAAAAGTTCCTCTCCTTCATCCTGAATGTTGGCAGCTATTGGTGATTATTCTGTTTGGGCCTTGAGCCGGGTCATGATCGCTTCTCTTTCCCTTGCTCCCGTACGGGTCAGAAAGGAGTTTGCCGGATCCGAGGCGTTGCCTAGGCTCATGTTGCCAAGAAGAGAGGCATCATGGAAGATGGCGGCTGACTTTGCCTCGTCATCATTGGTGGCGGGCTGCCCTGACAGGAGACGACTCACTTCCTCGATAAGATTTTCTTCCGCCTTCAGTTCAGTCAACAGGGCCAGAGGCTGGTCGATTTCGCTGAGCAGGGTGGCGGCGACAATGGCGGCCATGTTTCCTTCCTCTTCCAGACAGAGCTTTTCGCCAAACTCCGCCCTTCTGGTGACCAGAAGATATTTTTGCTCATTATCTAGTAAACGTTTCCGCACAGCAATTGCCAGCCGATCCTTGAAGAGGTCGGCAAGTCCGGCCCGCAGATCCGAAGGAAGGGCGCCCATGCATTGTTCGGCATAGGGACAGTAGGAGGCGCAGCCAAAATCGATCTTGGGATTCAGCGTCTTGTGTCCACACTGTTTGCAGGTTCGCTGGCTGTCATCCTTGAAAAATTCCAGTACATTGCCGCAGTGGGGGCAGGGGAGTTCAAAAACGGCCTCCCCGCTCCAGTATCGGTTATCCTGTCCAGGGCATTGCATGATCTGTACCTCCCGGCTGATTTATTAGGTCAGGACTGCCTTTTTGAACGCGTCAATACCAAAACGCTCCATGAAGCGGGCCGTCCGAGATTTATACTTGGCCTTCTGCTGATAGACGGTCAGGCATTTTTGCACCAGATCAACCACCTGATCGTCAGTTAGAGCTTCGGCCACGATGTCGCCAAGGCGCGGATTGCCGCCGCCGTTGCCGCCAAATACCAGGGTCCAGCCTTTCTTGGTGGCAAAGATGCCCACATCCCGGACATAGGGCTCGGTGCAGGACATCCGGCAGCCGGAGATCCCGATCTTGACCTTACCGGGCAGGGGCTCGGGAAAGGAGAGCTGCTCAATCCTTGCCCCGAGTGCCAGGGAGTCGCTGGTGCCGAATTTGCACCACTGGGAGCCGGGGCAGGCCTGAACATAATGGACGCCATTGACTGCCACCGGCCGGACCAGGGGCTTAAGCTCCGCCTTGAGCTTTTCCTGATCTTCCTCGTCCATACCAAGGAGGGCCAGACGTTGGGCTGAAGTGATCTTGGTCATGGGGACGTCGTATTTATTGATGATGGCAACAATCTCTTCCAATTCTGGGGGAGAAAAGAGGCCCATGTTGAGACCGGGAATGATAGTAAATGTTTTTTGGTTACTGGTCATTTTCTCGAATAGGTTGGTGAAGGTTTATCTTGATTTTTTAGTATTTCTTAAAGCCAAAACTCAGGATATCTTCGGCTTTTAGGGATATTGTTGACCAGGAGCGCCACGATCAACATGATCAATGCCCCTGCGCCCACAGGAATAATAGCATAAAGGAATCCCAGGTTGTGAATCTTGTCGCTGGCAATTACGGCAATGAGCGCGGTTGCCCCGCCCGGTGGATGCAATGTTTTTGTAGCATGCATGGCGGCAATGGCCGTGGCCACAGCAACAGACGAGGCGATCCAGATACAGGATGGTCCCAGTAATTTGAAGCAGGCGACACCAATGATGGCCGAGATAATATGGCCTCCGATTAGATTCCGTGGTTGGGCCAGGGGGCTCTTGGGTGCGCCATAGATCAGGACTGCGGAGGCGCCGAAAGAGCCCACCAGCATTTCAAGATCGGTGGTGGTCAGGAATATGTTGAAGTGCAGATAGGAGACGGCGGAAATACCGAGAAAAGCGCCAATCCATGACCAGAATATCTCTGAGAAATTCACCAGCGGCGGGCTTTTGGTGAGCCCCTTCATCTTGCTGAAATAGCTCTCAGTCGTCTGTTTGTCAGGGGTCATAGCGGAGCTCTTTTTTTAAGCGTTATCTCATGAAAAGAGTATTTAAAAAAAAGGCAGGGCACGGAAACCTGAATCGTGCCCTGCCTAGGGAAAACAACTGCCTGTAAATTATCCCAGGATTGCTTTCAGGTCAGCCTCGGGAGTGGAAACCGGTTTGATGCTGAAATTTTCCACCAATACATTGAGGACATTGGGGGTGATAAAGGCCGGCAGCGAGGGTCCAAGATGGATGTTCTTGATCCCTAGACTGAACAGGGTCAGGAGGATAACCACCGCCTTCTGCTCGTACCAGGAAAGGATCATGGACAGGGGCAGGTCATTGACCCCACACTCAAAGGCACCGGCCAGGGCCACCGCAATCTGGATGGCGGAGTAGGCATCATTGCACTGACCAACATCAAGGAGACGGGGGATGCCGCCGATATCGCCCAATTTCTTGTCAAAGAAGCGGAACTTGCCGCAGGCGAGCGTCAGGATCATGCAATCGGCAGGGATCTGCTCCACGATCTCGGTGTAGTAGTTACGTCCGGGTTTGGCACCATCGCAACCGCCTACCAGGAAGAAGTGACGGATGGCCTTGGATTTAACGGCCTCAATCACCTTGTCGGCCACTCCCAATACGGTGTTGCGGGCAAACCCCACCAGCACGGAATCCTTGTCCACGCTGTCGGTGAATCCTGGCAGGCCCAGGGCGCGGTTAATTACAGGAGTAAAGTCTTTGTTATTGTCGATGTGGGCGACATCCGGCCAGCCGACCAGACCGGTGGTGAAGACATTGGCCTTATAGGAGTCTTTTGGCTTCTGGATGCAGTTGGTGGTAAAGAGGATGGCCCCTGGAAACTCGGGCATCTCCTTCTGCTGATTCTGCCAGGCGGTGCCAAAATGGCCATAGAAATGGCTGTATTTCTTCAGCTCTGGATAGCCGTGGCAGGGCAGCATCTCGCCATGGGTGTAGATGTTGATTCCCTTGTCTTTGGTCTGCTCCAGGAGCATGGCCAGATCTTTGAGGTCATGACCGGTGACCAGGATACACTTGCCGGGGATATGACCAAGTGGCACCGGAGTGGGGACGGGGTGGCCATAGGTGCCGGTGTTGCCGGCGTCAAGCAACTCCATAGCCTTCATGTTGACCTCGCCACATTTGAGGGCGAGTGCCACCAGTTGGTTGAGATCCATGTCGCTGGTGAGTGCGGCCATGGCCTCATGGATGTAGGCATAGACAGAGTCATCTTCCTTACCGAGGATGGCGGCATGATCAGCATAAGCAGCAAGGCCGCGCAGACCGTACATGGTGATCTGCTTCAGGGATTGCAGGTCAGGGTTGGCATCCAGGGTGTTGATGAAGTTCAGGGCGGCACCTTGCTCTTCAAGGCCGGTCAGGGAATCGGCCGGGGAAAATGTGGCTGCGGCAACGGTGAAATCAGTCTTGCCGCCGGCTGCCTTGACCTCTGCCTTGAGGGTCTCCCGCAGGGTTACGGCCTTGTGGATCAGGACGCCAAAACGGGCCGGGTCAAAATCCACATTGGTGAGACAGGAGAAAATAGCCTCACAAGTGAAACGATCAACAGCGTTGTCCACAACACCGACCTTGCGGCCGGCATCAGCGACCAGACAAAGGCCCTGGACGGCATGGGTGAGAAGATCTTCGAGCCCTGCTACTTCTTCGTTCTTGCCACAGACACCGATGGTAGTACAGGCGGTTCCTTTAGCAGTCTGTTCACATTGATTACAGTACATGGTTGTTCTCCTTGGTTGGGGTGAGTAAACTAATTCTAGTTATCTTATACGATATATCTTCAGCATTGTGGAGATCTTTATTGATACGCTTTATAAGAGACACTCTAGCCTTTATTGGGAAATGCTTCTTTGATCTAGGTCAAGGAAAGCATTATTTAATTTTTTTAAAACGGGAGGGGGAAATGTTTATCGATCTTTTACGAACCAGAAGAAGTATTCGCCGGTTTCAGGATCAGCCAGTTGAAAAAGAGAAGAGAGATCTTTTGGTAGAAGCCATGTTGCGTGCGCCTTCCTCACGGGGTTTGAACCCTTGGGAGTTTGTGGTGGTCACGGAGAAAGAGACCCTCGTTCAACTTTCTCAGGCCAAGCCGCACGGAGCATCGTTTCTGAAAAACGCGCCGCTGGCCATTGTCATTTGTGCCGATCCGGCAAAGTGTGATGTGTGGGTGGAAGATTGCTCCATTGCCTCTCTCCTGCTCCATCTGGCGGCCACTGATCTTGGTCTTGGCAGTTGCTGGGTCCAGATACGTTTGCGGGAACATGACGCCCGACAGGCGTCTCAGGAATACGTGGCTGAACTCCTTAACCTGCAAGAGGGGATGGTGGTGGAATCGATCATTGCTATAGGCTATCCGGCGGAACAATTGCCAGGCCATCCCCGCTCGTCTTTGCAGGATGAAAAGGTGAGTTTTGAGAAATACGGGCAGAAAGGATAGAAGATTTTTCAGCCGACTATTCCGGAAATTTTATGGTATCTGCAATGGAACCGGATATGACCATTTTTTCAAGTTTATCAAGGGTGTATGCCTGATCTTTCTTTAAATCGATATGTTGGGGCTCAACGGTTATCTCCGAGCCGGCTATGCTGGTGAAACAGTCAAAGGCGTCGCCTTCCAGATCAAAATGCTTGCGGGTGAGAATGGCAAAGTCATTGCCGTAGGCCCTGAAAATCAGGGCTTTGGGGTATTGTGTCTGCAGTTCGATAGCAAAATCCTGGAAAATGCGATTTCCCTGTTCCCATCCCTCACGTTTATTGTATTCGAAAACGTTTGTCAGATGAAGAATATGCAGACAGGTGTATTCGTGGAGATTCTGGTTGTTCTGCAGAAAAACTTTCAGGTAGTCTTCGTTGAACAGGCCGGTCAGTTTGTCATTAAAGAAATAGGAAAATCGTTTTTTTTCAATATCCGTGCTTGGGTTCTGGGTAACGGCTACCGGAGCTGTTGTTTCTTTGAGAGCCTGAATGGCCATGGGGACAATTTCAGGGTTGAATTGACTGCCGCTGAGAGATGCCAGCTCGTCCAGGGCCTCCTTGATCTCTTTTCTTGGTTTATAGATACGATTAGTGGTCATGGCGTCGAAGGCATCGGCCACGGTGAGAATGCGGGAGAGAAAGGGAATTTCGTCACCGTGTAGTCCGTCAGGGTAACCCTGTCCATCATGGCGTTCATGGTGGTGGTGGATGATCTCGGCCAGATCTTTGTACATATCGATATTGGAGAGCATTTCATAGCCGGCGGTGGCGTGGAGCTTGATCAGTTCATAGTCCAGGCTGTTGAGTTTTCCAGGTTTGAGAAGGACGGAGTCTGGTGTGGCTATCTTACCGATATCATGTAGGATAGCCGCTTTGTGGAGTTTTTCTATCTCTTCCTCGGCAATGCCCATTGCCTGGGCTATTTTTTGACAATAGCCGGCCACGCGCTCAGTATGGCCGGCGGTGTAGGTATCACGCTGCTCAATCATGTTGACAAAGGTGAAGATTGTCTCCTGATAATTGATCGTTCGCTCAGTTATCAGTCTGGTTATTTCCTCTCGGTGCCGAAAGGAGCTGATGGCGAAACCGAGATCCCCGGCAAGTTCTTCCAGCATGGCTATTTCTTCCTGTTCAAATCCCTCTCGCAACCAGGTATAGATTGTGAGTGTACCCAAAGGGGGGGCAGATTGTCTGGCCCGTAAGGGGAGGGCGATGGCTGACTGAAAGCCC
Source organism: Pseudomonadota bacterium (assembly GCA_018821985.1). Taxonomy (GTDB): domain Bacteria; phylum Desulfobacterota; class Desulfobulbia; order Desulfobulbales; family Desulfocapsaceae; genus UBA2270. The sequence continues at coordinate 1,802 of JAHJKP010000048.1, read as the reverse complement.
TTTATTTCAGCGTGGTCCCGCCAGGGGGTAAGATCCTGGTCATGGTTGCGATCACTGATCACGGTGGTGTCTTCCCGGATACATCTGGCCGTCGGGCTTTGATAAAAAGGAAGCTCCTGATCATTGACGGCATACGGGGGAGGGGCCAGGTATTTTTCGAAATCATCAGGGCTGTATATCTTATAAATTTCTCCCTGCTCCAGCAGGCCAATCCAGGAAAACCCGTAATGTCCATGCTGGACAAAGAGTTCACACGACTTCTTGAGCAGGACCCCCAAGTCTGGAGAGGTGATCAGCAATTTGTTGATATCGGCTACGGTCTGCAGGATGCCTTTGAGATAGATCTGTTGATCGAGAAGACTATTAATCTTTTCTGTCCGTTGCGCCACCTTGGACTCAAGGGTGATGTTCAGTCTGTCCACTTCCAGTTTTTTCTTTTGCAGGATTCGATTCAGGAACAGGACGTACCAGGCGGTGGCCAGAATCAGAAGGACAGCCAGGCCCAGAAGAGTGAATTGCCGCCAGTAGCGGGAGAGAACATCAGCAAGGGAGAACTTGCCATAGTCTTTGTAGGGGCCGAGCTTCAGGTCAAAAAGACAGTCATGCACGGGTTGATAATTAAGGGGGATGGTCCATCCCGCCGATTGACTGGCTAGAGCCGCAGGGTGGGCACTCTCCATGGTCATCAGGGCACCGGCAACGAGACGGGAAAGCCTGTCGGGTGTCGATTTGATTGCCGCCATCGGCCATTCCGGGTAGAGCGCAGTGCTGAGAAGAAAAGGGAAATCGCTTACTTGCTGTTTGTTTAAAATCTTTATCTGTTCCAGATGAATGGTTCTGTGTTCAGCCATGCGTTCAAGGGTGTCGGTGCGCACAGTCCCGGCATCAATCGTGCCGGCCAGAACAGCAAGGACAACCCTTTCATGGGTGCCGGCGTAGTGCAGAGAAGAAAAGTCGGTGAATGGGTCGATCTTCTGCAGAAAAAATTCCCGCCAGGCCACAATCCAGCCACCGAAGGAAAGCGAGTCCACAGCCATGAAGGACTTTCCTTTGAGATCGTTAAGAGTGTTGATATCCTGGCGGTCAGCTTTTGTGAAAATTACACCACCAAAGGTGGTGGTCTGTTGCTTGGGGAGATTTTGGTTGATCAGGGTGGCAATGCGGCTGACTCCGTAGAGCTTTTCCAGTTCCACATAAAAGGCCGGGTTGGTCAGCACGAAATCGACCTTGCCCTGTTTTACTGTCTCATGAATTTCTTTAAATCCCAGGGGGACGATGATGAAATGGTACTCGGGGAGCGTGGTGGAGAGATAGTCAGCCGTTGCCGACCATTTTTCCACCGCAATATCTTCCCCGCTTTTGGCAAGGACGCCTATGGATATGGTTTGGAAATCTGCTGACAGCTGCTGCGGCTGGAAAAGGAAAAACAATAATAAACAGGTCATCCGGACGATTATAGTCATGGCCTTCCTGGGAACATGTGATAGGGCGAGGAGAGAGTAAGACCTCAGCCTTGAGCATCATAAATCTAATCTCAAGATACTTATATGTAAAGATATCTTTATTCACTTTTTTAATCAAGGTGGAATAGATGATCAGTTGTAGAAGCTTAGATCGAATCTGACAGTTAGGGCGAAAGCTGCCACACTTTATCTGACATTACAGTCTATATACGTAATAGATCCTATTTTTTCTTTGAAATTGTAGTGTTACCTGTCTCTATTTTTGGTCATTTAATAGTTTTTCCTCCGATGGTAGCTCCGTCAAGGGCCAATTCTGAGAATGGGCCCAACAAACGCTCG
>JAHJKP010000047.1 GCA_018821985.1 Pseudomonadota bacterium | reverse complement strand
GATGGATGGCCGCAAATATGAGGGTCAATGGCTGGATGGCCTCCAGCACGGCAAAGGGACGCTCACCGCCGCTGACGGAACAAGCAAGAGCGGCAACTGGGAAGATGGTGACTTTATTGAATAACAATGCATAATTGAGAGGCTCTCTCAAGGATATTCTTGACATCCTCGCCAGTAATTATTCCTCTGGGAGAGATATCCGACGATTGAAGGTACGTTGTGGAATGAGGTCGTTATAAACATCCGGAAAATTATTATCCCCCTGTTCTCTAAGGGTTGGATTGCAGGTATGAAGAAAGTATTAGTTCTCTATTATTCGCAAAGCGGACAACTGAAAAGGGTCATGGATAAAATCGTCGCACCACTGAAACAGTGCGATGACGTGCAGTGTGATTATTGCGAAATCAAACCAGTAGTCCCGTATCCGTACCCATGGTCTTTTTATGCATTTTTCAACGTTTTTCCCGAGGCAGTATATCTTGACGGTTGTGAGGTGGAACCCATCGAGACGACGGACGAATACGACTTGATCGTCTTGGGCTACACCTCATGGTTTCTCTCACCTTCCATTCCTGTGACCGGATTCTTGCAAAGCGACCAGGCCAAAAAGCTCTTCAAGGGTAAGCCGGTGGTAACGGTGATCGCCTGTCGTGATATGTGGTTGATGGCTCAGGAAAAGATGAAAGGACTCCTGGCCAATCTTGGGGCCCGCCTGCTGGGCAACGTGGCCCTGACCGATCAGGGAAAATCACTCTACACCTTTGTCACCACACCGCGCTGGATGCTCACCGGGAAAAAAGATGCCTTCTGGTTCTTTCCAAAAGCCGGTGTTGCCGAGGAAGAAATTGCCGCATCATCTCGTTTTGGCGAACAGTTATGTTCTGCCTTGCAGAAAGGGGAAGAACAGAATAATAGTCCCATGCTGCGCAATATGGGTGCCGTAAACGTCAACGGTAAACTTATTGCCACCGAACGCATCGCCCACCGCAGCTTTTTAATCTGGAGCAAGCTGATCAAAAAAGCCGGTGCACCGAATTCGCAGGGGCGCAATATAGTCATCACGATCTATGCGATCTTCCTGCTGACATTAGTGGTAACCATTGTCCCGTTGAATATAGTAATCCGTAAAGTTATGTATCCATTTCAAAAAAGAGCAATCGACGAAGCCGTTGCCTCTTATGAAGAGCCTTCAGGAAGATAGCAGAGGGAAAATGTCTCGCCAGGTTTACATTACTCATGTTGCAGCTTTTTTACCCAATGAGCCCGTTAGTAACGAAACCATGGAGTCCGTTCTCGGACAGATTGGCAAACGGCCATCCCGGGCACGCAAGCTGATTCTGCGCCGCAACCAGATACAATCCAGATACTATGCAATTGACCCGGAAACGGGAAAAACGACCCATAGCAATGCTCAGCTGGCGGCCGAAGCGATACGGACACTCGGGAAACAGGGGTGTAATATCAACAGTATCGAAGTGCTCGCTTGCGGCACGACCCTGCCCGACCAGCTGATGCCGAATCATGCCCTGATGGTGCACGGTGAGCTTGGCATCCCTCCCTGTGAGGCAATAGCAACGGCAGGCATCTGTCTTTCCGGGGTAATGTCCCTGAAATACGGCTATCTATCAATACTTGCCGGCCAGAGCAGAAATTGTGTGGCCACCGGTTCGGAGAATGTTTCTTCAATCATGCGCAGCAGCAATTTTAGCGAAGAGACCCTGTCACAGACTGAGCTTCTTGCCAAACCTCCGGAGATCGCCTTTGAAAAAGATTTTCTCCGCTGGATGTTAAGCGACGGTGCCGGAGCAGTATGGCTGAGCGATACGCCCAATGATGCCGGGAACTCTCTGCAGATTGACTGGATCTTTCAACGCTCCTACGCCGGTGAACTCGACACCTGCATGTATGCCGGGTCAGAAAAAAATAAGGATGGATCTTTAAAGGGATGGCGTGAATACCTGCCGCAGGAATGGCTGGAGCAGTCAATCTTTGCGATCAAACAGGACGTCAAGCTGCTCAATGACAAGATTATCGAATACACAGTGACCAGACCCCTACAGGAGCTTGTGACCCAGGGGAAACTTGATCCAGTAAAGATAGACTGGTACCTGCCGCACTACTCTTCCGGCTTTTTCCGCGACAAAGTCCACAAGGGGATGCAGTTGGCAGGATGCGATATACCCCAGGAAAAGTGGTTTACCAATCTCAGTTCAAAAGGCAACACCGGTTCAGCCTCGATTTATATCATCCTTGAAGAACTCTTCAACTCGGGTCGTCTGAAAAAAGGAGAGACACTCCTCTGTTACATTCCAGAAAGCGGACGTTTCTCCACCGCCTTTATGCATCTTACGGTGGTATAAATGGATAACAGCAAGGTACCTCAACACAATATATCCACCTACGCCAACAATAAAAAAGCAATCTATGCCACCGATGAAAACGGCAAGTATGGCATTATAGCCTCATCAGGCTGGGACGTTGAAGAAGCAGCTACAAAACAGGCGCTTAAAGAGCTCGAACGTCTCTCGAGCCTGGCCTACGACCAAGCGCTCTCAGGCCAGGCCTCGCCCTTATATTTTCATATGTACGACCGCCGGATGGACCTGCAGACCCTGGCCCAGGCAACGGGAATGTTTCAATGGCGCATCAAACGCCATTTCAGGCCCACGGCCTTTGACAAACTTTCCGCCAAGATGTTTGCCCGCTATGCGGATACTCTTGGCATCAGTATACAGGAACTGCGCGAGCTGCCGGATAGAAGAGCAAATGGTGCCTGACCAAAGTTTCCAACACGCCCACTCTGCCCATTGTGAAAGCGGGGTGATGTCACTGATGATGCACCATTATGGCCTGCCGCTCTCAGAAGCGATGGTCTTCGGCCTGTCGGGTGCGCTGATGTTTGCCTATCTTCCCTTTGTGAAACTTGGCGGCATGCCGCTGATTGCCTATCGCAGTAGACCGAGAGCGATCATCAAGGGCTTGCAGAAAAATCTTGGCATCAAGATGAAGATGCAGACCTTTTCTCATCCTGCAGAGGGTAGCAAAACCCTTGATTCCCTGCTGGAACAGGGCGAGATCGTCGGTGCGCAGACATCCGTCTTCTGGCTGCCCTATTTTCCCGAAGAGATGCGCTTCCATTTTAATGCCCACAACCTGATCATCTACAAGAAAGAGGGTGACGAATATCTCATCAGCGACCCGGTTTTTGAAACTCCGGTGCGCTGTGAGACGCAAGCCCTGCAAAAGGCACGTTTCGTCAAGGGAGTGATGGCGCCCAAGGGCTTACTTTACTATCCGGTTCATGTTCCTGAGTCGATTAATTTTGCTGTCGTTATCCCCAAAGCGATCAGGAAGAATGCCAAGGCAATGCTGAAGACCCCGGTGCCGATCGCCGGTATCCGTGGCATCAGATATTTAGCAAAAGCCATCGGCAAACTTGAGCAGAAGGACCGCCGCTATGCAAAACTCTTTTTAGGGCACATTGTCCGCATGCAGGAAGAGATTGGAACCGGGGGAGCGGGCTTTCGTTTTATCTACGCCTCATTCTTGCAGGAGGCCGGCAAACTCCTTGACAATCCTCTCCTAAGCGAGACATCGGAAATGATGACCCTTGTCGGAGATCAGTGGCGCGAATTCGCCCTGATGCTTGCCAAGGCGATTCGCAGCAAAGAAAGCCAGACCACTGATTTTTTGGCCCTGAAAACAAAACTTGAAAGCGTCGCCGATGCCGAAGCTGCCGTCTACAGGAAACTGTTGGAAGGCAATCTGGTCTAAAAAATGATCTCCATCAAAAACCTCGTCAAGCATTACAATAATCATATTGCCCTTGATCACATCAATCTGAACGTCGGAAAAGGCGTTATTTTAGGCCTGCTGGGACCCAACGGCGCTGGCAAGACAACACTGGTGTCGATTCTCAACGGCTTGATTGATTTTCAAGAGGGTGAGATCGAGATTTTCGGGCTGCCGCTCTCTCAAGAGCTGAAAGCCATCCGCAAGCGTAGCTCTTTTACCCCCCAGTCTCTGGCCCTCTACGATAACCTTACCGTTCTTGAAAATTTACGTTTTTTTGCCGGGATTCAAAAAATCCGCGGCAAAGAGCTGCGCCACAATGTCGATTATGCGGTTTCCGTCAACCGGCTTGACCCGCTGCTTGATCACAAGGCCGGCATTCTTTCCGGGGGCCAGAAACGTCGATTGAATATTGCCATCGGCCTGCTCAACAACCCTGAACTCCTCTATTTTGACGAACCGACGGCAGGGATCGACCCCGAATCACGTACGAGTATCCTGGAAACCATTCGTTCCTTTAAAAACGATGGGAAGACCGTTATTTATACCTCGCACTATATGCCGGAGATCGAAAAAATCTGTGACCAGGTGGCCATCCTCGACCGGGGCCGTATCATTCGTCATGGTCTGCTTGATGCGATGCTCCATGAAGAGAAGGCCGACTCTGTGGTCATCGAACTGCGCCACTCGCACGAAGCACAACTGCATACCCTTGCCCAAAAACATGCAATGCTGAAGGTGATCGATGCGGCAACAGTAATGATGGACGAGCCGGATGCCACACAACTAGGAGCGATCCTTGCTGCTCTGGAAGAAGAACAAATAGATATAAAGCAAATCCGCTATGGGACCACGAATCTCGAGGCCCTCTTTATCCGTTTAACGTCACAAGGAAACTGTGATGTTTAAAGCAATGCTGCTCAAAGAGTTTATTCTTCTCTGGCGTGACAAGTATGCGCTGGCCGCACTTTTCATTATGCCTGCCATTTTTATTCTGATCATGTCGATAGCCCTCAAAGATACCTTTGGCGGTGACCGTGCACTGTTAAGCTATGCTGTTATCGATCAGGACAACACCGCGGAAAGTGCTAAGCTGCGAACCTTTTTACTTTCCAACGGGAGACTGAAAGAACACAAGGAGCCTATCACCAATGCAGCCCAGCGACAAGAGGCCTTGAACGGGAAGCTGCATTTCATCATATCCATTCCGCCAGGATTAGCCCAAAATCTTGTCAAAGAGCAATCTGCTTCACTGCTGCAACTCGATGTTGCTTCCGACGTAAAACAGGAGATGCTGACACTTGTGCAGGGGGAATTAGTGCTGGGTATCATCCGACTGCGTATGGAAAAGATCCAAGAAGAGCTCGCTCCTTTTTTGCCGGATGTGGCACAAAAGCTCGAGGCAATGAAGAGTAATAGGGACAACCTGATACAGGTACGTTTCAATGCCATGGGAATAAATAAAAAGCCTACCTCCACCCAGCAAAGCGTCCCGTCGTGGATTGTTTTCGGGATGTTCTTCGTCATCATTCCGATGTCGACGGTCTTTATCAATGAGCGCAAGCAGAACACCTTGATGCGCATGAGTGCGATGAATATATCGGTTCCCGTCCTCTTTGCGGGTAAACTTGCCCCCTATATCATTATTAACCAGATCCAGGTCTGGCTGATGATCGGGGTCGGAATCTTCCTGGTGCCACTGTTCGGCGGGGATGCGTTAACCCTTGGCAATTCGATCGGTGGCCTGTTTATGGTTTCCCTCGGGTTGAGTCTGGCCGCCATAGGAACTTCAATTTTGATTGCGGTCACAGCGGACACTGTTGAGCAGGCGACCACAATCGGCGGGATCATCAATATTTTGATGGGAGCGATTGGCGGTGTTATGGTGCCAAAATTTTATATGTCTCAGTCGATGCAGCAACTTACCAACATCTCCCCGATGTCCTGGGGGCTTGAAGGCTTCCTTGATATCTTTCTGCGCGGCCAGGGAGCTGGGGCGGTTATTACAGAATCTCTAACATTGGCTGGATTCGGTGCAGGATTACTGCTTGCTGCCGGAATGATACTCAATGCAAAAATGAAAAGGGGAATATGAAGGGTTCTTTAGACCAGGCGTTGAAACAACGACTGAAAGTAATGATCATCGAAGAATGTGATATTGCGGACATCAGCCCGGAAGAGTTAGATGACGACATCCAGATTTTCTCCGATGCAAGCGGACTTGGACTTGATTCGCTGGATGCACTGCAGATCTCCGTGGGTCTGCAAAGCCAGTTCGGAATACACCTTCCCGACAGCAAGGCCTTCAGGCGGCACCTGAAAAGCATTAACGCCCTGGCAGACTTTATTCAACCAGAATAGGACAAAAAAAACCGCGGATCAAAAGACATAAGGAATCAACATCCTGGTCCGTTGCCTGGCGTGTTCAGGGGGGATCATTTCAAAACGATCTCTTTATAAGAAACAGGTCAAAGGACCTATTTCTTGTGGCAGGTTAAACAAGGTGCGCTGGCCACATTGGATTGAACAAGGGATTTTGTGTTCAGGTAATAACTTGGATAGGTAAAATCATAGCAGTCTGTACAACTTCCAGTTCTCCGGGGAACGTGAACATCATGAGAGGAACTGCTCGACTTGTTTTAACACGAACGTTAGTCGCCCCTGAGAGTCCCACAATTTAGAGCTTCTCTCAAAAACTCATTCTTACTCGGAATGATGGCATAATTTCCAGTCCTAATAATTATAGTTCCCACATCAAAAATAAGTGGCGATTGAATACCTCGAGCAGAACTCAATCTAAGTGACAGGCCTGCCGCTAGTATCTCTGCAGGATAACCTCGCCGTTTGTATGAACGTCAAACTGAAAGACTTCAGTGCCCCCATCATCAGTGGTCTCCCAGTCGATTGACACTCGATAATGCTTTGTTAGGTTTACATGAACGGAAACGTCATTGACACCGCTCCATCCAGGACAGGTACCAGGGAAGCCACCAGAGTTACCAGTTGCCAGGATGGCCTCGACACCACCTCCGGCGTTCAGGCGGCTAATGGTCCACCATGCCCTAGACTTGGAGTCAACGATGCAAGGTGAGCCGTTCGTGTCGCTGTTCTCCCAGACCAGGCGGAGGGTCCCGCTACCACCGGTAACGGTGAAGCTGACACTGTGCTGGGGCTCGATGTTGCCTGACCAGTCCTCGGACCAGAAGAGCAGCGTGTAGGCGATAGTCCCAATCGTCTCAGGTATAGATATCGTGGTGCCGGTCTGGGTGGGACCGCCGTTGAGGGTGTAGTAGGTGTTTTTAACGCCTAGATCGCTGGCGTCTGTTGCCGTGAGGGTGATCAGCGCGTTCTGGTAGTAGGCGGCCTGGGCGTTCGATGTTGTTGCCGGTGGGGTGATGTCCGCAGTGATGGTAAAGGATGTATTTTTATGCGATGACTCGAGTATGCCACCTTGACTTATTGACCAGAACTCAAGAGTATGCGAGCCGGCAGCACTGACTACCACTTGCGAGCCCCCGGTAACAGCTGCCCCGTCAAGCTTGTAGAAGGTTCTTCCGACGCCTACTTTTCCACCCACAGTGATCGAGAAGACGATCTGGGCCGCTCCGCTATACGAGGCCTGGGCATTCGAGGATGTTATCGGCACGGCAAGGTTTCCTACCGTTGCATGGCAGTTCAGGCACTTGGCCTGCAGCGGTGTATCCCCCTCTATAATATGGCAGAGAGAACAGCTGAGGTCGGGATCATAGGGATCCGAGAAGGGATCATGCGCCGTCGTCAAACCTGCGTGGAAGACAGTATGGCATCCTCCCTGCTGACACGTTCTGTTCCAGAACGGCGTTGACTTAGGCAGCGTATTATAGGGGGTGCGGTGGCACGTCGTGCAATCATTGCCGTGGGCTTTTTTCAAATCCATTGCGTGGCAGGTGGTACAGTCGACCTGGACTTCGAAAATATTGTCCTCTGCATCATCGTGACCGTGTGGGGGGAAGACTGCCACTTTGCCGCTCTGAGAGGCCGCGTTATGGTCATAGTGAGAATGGACTGTGGTGAAGATGCCGTGACAGTCGCTGCAAGAACCGCCACCTGGAGGAATGTGCATATCAGGGGGATCAGCAACGATGGAACCACCTCCAAGCGGATCGACATGGCAGCGCCCGCATTGACTGCCGTGTACGCCTGCAATCCAGTCAGGACCAGAGGATCCCCAGGCAAGACCAGGAGTTCCGTGACATCCTCCCGTGTTCGTGCAGTTGTTCTCCGCCGGGATGGGGTCCTCCGGCTTGACGGCCGCCACGGCGTGGTCGAAACCGTCAAATCCATTTACATGGGAATGACAACTAGTGCAACGGAATCCGTTGTAATGGGATTGCTCGGTTCCCGTGCCGTCATTTCGATGATGGCTGGTTTTGGTGTGGCAGACCTCACAAACTCCGTCATATACTGCGTCTCCATCGGCAAAGGATTTCGCACCAGTCTGACCGAGGAGCTTAACTGTTTTGCTGCCTGATTTTTGGGGAATTGCACCTGTTATTCTATCAAGGGAAATCTGTTTGCGGATTAGTTTTCCATATGTACTTCCGTTTAAGTTGTTTTGCTCCTGGACATGCGGGTCGTGACATACCGAGCACTCAACCGTCCAATTACCGTATTCAGTGCCGGTTTGCAGGCTGGAGTGAGTCTTAACATAAGGAACGGGAATATCGTTATGGCAACTCCAGCAAAGTGAATTGAGCTGAGTGTCATCTATATTCTGGGGGGCATGAACTGTCCAAGGAGGCATGAGCTTTGGCTGGTCATAGGCAAATACATCATGACATTTGTCACAGCTGATACTGTTTACAGCGTTGTGAGGTTCATCTAGGCCTTCTGCAGTGGCATATGAGGATACAAAGACCAGAAAAACCGACAAGAGCAGTTTCGTGGAAACGGTGATTGCGTATTTAATGTTCATGTTAACCTATTTTTATGCCGTGTTTTACTTGTCGTCAGTCGAGAACTGTTCCTCTTCAGTTTTCTTGATCATATTCTGTTTAGCAGCATTGAACAAAATGAGGGGCTGGATGAAATTCAGCAAAGGGAACTTGGCCTTGCCGTAGACCACGGTACCGTTCTCCCCGACGGCAAAAAGCTCGGACTTATCAGAGACCCATACATCATTTAAATTGTCTTTTACCGTCGTGGTAACAGGGTGCCAGCTGGTCCCGTTATAGTAGAGAATAAGGCCGTTGGCGCCCACGGCAAAGACATCCTCTCCCGAGCTGCCCCAGACGGACTGCAGGGGGGCTGTGGTCGCAGAGTCCATACTGCTCCAGCTGGTTCCGTCATAATGAATTATGGCGCCCTCCTCGCCCACTGCAAAGACATCTGAGCGGGAACTTCCCCAGATGCCGTTTAAACATTGGGCGGTATTAGAGATCATAGGGCTCCAACCGCGGCCATCAAAGTGAAGGATGGTTCCGTTATCACCCACCACAAAAATATCAGATTCGGAGTTGCCCCAAATGCCGTTCAGGGCAATGCCTGAATCTGCTACAGAAGAAAAGGATTCTATAATCGAGCCGTTCCGGCCTACCGAATAAACGTTGGAGGCTGAGCTTCCCCAGGTATCGCGCAACGAGTCCTGAACTATACCCTGAACAGGTGACCAGTTGTGGCCGTCAAAGTGCAAGACAAGTCCGTTTTCACCTACAGCATACACATTCTCAGTCGAGCTGCCCCAGATGCCGTAAAATATGGTGGATGTGCCGGATACCATTTCAGACCAGGTCTTGCCGTTATATCGAAGGATGGACCCTTCCGCGCCGACGACAAACACATTCTTGTTTGAGCTGCCCCAGATGCCGTTCAGCGATGTGCCGGGCAGGATGTGGGTAGTCGTCCAATTTTTATGCGTGGAATTGCCGCCTGGGTTGACTATAGGTGGAGGCTCCACAGGTGGCGCGGGAGATTCTGGAGGCTCGCTCACGGTCATGCTGACCGGGATGATTGTTGTCTCAGGGGAAAAGCCATGTTTGGTGACCGTAACCGTGCCGCTATAGCTGCCGGCCGGGAGTGAGGTAATATCTGCAGATACCTTGAGGGCGGATGGAGCCGTGCCGGATGCCGCGTTAAGGATCAGCCAGCTCTGGTCTCCACTGGCGTTCCAATTGAGCGTTCCGCCGCCGGTGTTTTCGATGGCCAGGGTCTGGGCGGCAGGAGTGTTGCCAACCGTGGAGACAAAGGTCAGGGCAGGAGGTGAAACGGAGAGCCTCGTATTGGGTTGGACAGTCAGGGTGACGGTAACTGTCTCCGTTACGACCCCATCTGCGGTAATGGTCACGCTCCCCTTGTATTGGCCGGGCTCTAAGTTGTCGATGTCGACCCCGACATTTACTGTTGTCGGTCCGTCTTCAGAGCTGATTCCCTGGGTGCCAGGCAGGATCAGCCACGGATCCTCAGAACTTGCCGTCCAAGTAAGTGGCCGGTTGCCCGTATTGGTTATGATAATATCCTTGAGATTGCCGCTTGCTTCACCATAGATTTCTTCAAAACAGAGGGAAGCGGGGCTGACTGCCATATTGATGTAGCTGTCGATACCATAGATCTCAACCTGGCCGGCAGGCAGTGAGGCTATATATAGTTTATTGGTCTTGCCCATCGCCATGCCCATTGGGGTGCGAAGTGGCTTCGAGGCATTGTCGATCACGCTTAGAAAAGCACCATTGTTATTGTAAACCATCACCTTCTGCATACGGGAGTCAGATACATACACTCTGCTCTGGTCATCTACGGCTATATGCATGGGCATGACCAACTCGCCGTTATCCATGTGGTAGCCGAACTTGGCATAGCCACGTTTAAAGGTGCCGTTTAGTTGCAGGAACTGGATACGAGCCCCGTCGATCATGGTATCAGGATTAAATGTATCCCGGCGCTGCTGCAGGTCAAGGACAACTAGCTCATTTGTTGCTGTATCTATGACCAGCGATACCGGGTGATGGAATTGGCCGTTGTTGTTGCCGGATTGGCCGAGGGAGGAGTTGTAGGTACCGTCAGGATTGTAGAGCTTGATGGCCGAGTTGGTCTTATCAACCACATAGATTAAACCGGATGCGTCTATATCGATATCATTGGGCTGGCCGAATTCTTCGTTGCCTTGGCCGATCTTGAACAGGTATGCAAAGGAGGTGTCATAGACTTCGACATTGCCACGGCCGAGGTTGCCGATGTAGATTCTGCCGCCCGCATCCACCGCCAGACTGATCGGTTTGCTGAGACCGGTAATAGAATGGATAAGACTGCCGCTCGGACTGAAGATCCGAACAAGGTTATTACTGGTTTCGGCAATATAGACCCGACCGTCAGGACCAATTGTTACGATGGTCGGCGTGTCGACTTGGGCTGTGAGCGGGGCAAGACGCACATAATCCAGGATGTCCGCTGCCATAATTGTCTCTGCTGGCAGTATAAATAATGCCGAGACTAATAACCAAAGAAACAGACTGACGAATATCCCCTGGAACATTGCCTTAATCATAATGGTTCCACTCCTCTCTATCCCCTAACGATCTTAAGACAATGAAGACATCTTGATCGAAAAAAACATCGAGACACTGAAGTACTGCAAAAAGTAGCATGCTTGGTTTGGTGTCAACTATTGACGACCGAGATCAATACCATTTCTTTACAGAAATAGGTCAAAGGGTCTATTTCTTATGGCAGGTAAAACAAAGCGCGCTTCCCACGTTAGATTTAACAAGGGATTTTGTGTTCAGGTAATAGCTGGGATAGGTAAAATCATGGCAGTCTGTGCAATTTCCAGTTCCCCGCGCGACGTGAACATCATGACAGGAACTGCACTCCATCACACCTCCATTCAGCAAATCGTGGCTGATAGTCCCGCCTAGACCGGAAGGATGTACATCAGGGTTATAGAGTCCACCATCCTGTGAAGCGAGTGCACTATCATAGGTTATAGCCACGGGATGATGATTGTACAAGGCAGTGCCGATGCTGATCGGCACTGCTCTACTTGTTTGATCCCGCATGTAAGTGGTCCCTGTGTTCTCCCCGAATGAGCCCAGCGCGACCGTTCCGTCATGGCAGGACAGGCAAAGCCTGGTGATGCTGGTGGGCTGGGTCGCTGTGGCATCTGATGTTGAACTGTTATATAATGTATACGAGTTAACTGTAACCTGGTGGTTCCAGAGTGGCGACTGCGAGACCGTAGTATTGGCATTGTGCGGCGTGTGGCAAACAACGCAGGTTTCACCATTATTGGTCAATCCACTGTTTGAGAAATCGTGGTGAGTATTCTTTACAGCGGCATTCATTGTCACCGGAAACAGAATCAAGACGCCAATCATTAGAAACCCGACAGTATTCCGAGTGACAAAAAAAATCATCTGCTGTTTACTCTCAACATTCATGGCCATAATTTAAGGTCTCCTTGACCTCAGAACTAAACTACACATGTAGTTATCCACCATAACTGCTTGTTTAAACAAAAAAAACCATCATCAAACAATGGGGTTATGAAGATAGATCGGATTTCAACATGACAATGGGGTCTGCTCTCTCACCCTCTTTTGTCGGGCTTAAACCCGACCATTTTATGGTGGATAGTTAGATCACCTCCGGCAAAGCCGGAGACTTCAAAAGTGCTGGCCACTCATCATAGTATATTGAAAAGACATCGGTTGTCAAAAATATATTCTTGAATAGTGATATATTTGATACGATGACCGTCATTTTCCTGCTCTTTGAGGGCAGATCCATACAACCTCTTCACTGGCTCTGTCTCCCGGCAAATCCTGAGGCTTGTCTTAATGACAATTATATGACAGGTAATTTCAGGCAATTACTTTATTATTATCTTGAAAAACACCCACAATTTCTGCTGACGAGAGCCTTTTATTTGCAATAATACCGCTCTGGTCCAGCATTCTGCAGCCAGGAAGTATTTCCAACCGGTTACTTGGTTTCCGATCCGTTGATCGTTGCTGGGTGCAGGCCCTTGCTCGTTAAATCCGTATCTTTCTTGTCGTGTTTATGCTGCCAATCGCCGACAATGGCGATGTTCTGAATGATGATTGGCCACGGGAACATGCCGACCTTCAGAGTAACCGGGACCAGTACGCTGTCGCCGGTGCAGTCATTGATGAAGGTGATGGCCCCGCTATGGGTACCGGGTGCAAGATCCGAGACATCCGCATCGATTCCAACCTTGTCGTCAGGCGACGTTGAACCTGTGGTACCTTTGTCTTTGCTTAATTTGAGCCAGCTCGGGTTCGCCGTCGCGCTCCAGTCCAATGGAGCTTTTCCTGCTTCGTTAGTTACGGACAGGGCCAAAGTGGGAGCGTTAATGCCCCTCCTGGTCGTAAACGTGAGACTGGCAGGGCTGACCAGCAAGGGGTTGGCCTCGCTTATGATCAAATTGACCGGGACCAATACGCTGCCACCGGTGGATTTATTATTGAAGGTGATGGTTGCGGTATGGGTGCCGGGCGCAAGAGCTGAGACATCCGTGACGATTTTAATCTGGTCAGGCGTAGCGCCTTTTCCCTTACTTAATTTGAGCCAGCTTTGGTCTGTAGTGGCGCCCCAGTTCAAGGGGGGAGATGTCGTCCCTGCGTTAACTTCTGACAAAGTCAGGGTGGACCAGCTGGTGCTCGTCGTGGTGGCCAGCGTGGACGGGCTGGTGTCCTTTGTGGCCGTAAGTGAGAGACTGGCAGGGCTGACCAGCAAGGGATTTTGCTCACTTATGCTCATACTGACCGGGACCAGTACGCTACCGCCAGTGGAGCTATTGATGAAGGTGATGGTCGCGGTATGGGTGCCGGGAGGAAGAGCCGAGATATTTGTATTGATTTCAACCTGGCCAGGAGCGGTACCTGTGGCCTTGCTTAATTTGAGCCAGCTCTGGTCTGTGGCCGCGCTCCAGCTCAAGGGGTTGGTCCCGGCGTTATTCACGGACAGGGCCAAGGGAGACGGGCTGGTTCCCGTCGTGGTCGTAAACGAGAGACTGGCAGGGCTAATCAGTAGGGGGTTGGGCTCATTTATGTTCAGAGTGACCGGGATCAGTACGCTGCCGCCGGTAGATTTGTTCGTGAAGGTGATGGTCGCGGTATGGGTGCCGAGCGCAAGATCCGAGGCATCCGCATCGATTTCAATCTGGTCACGCGTGGTACCTGTGGCCTTGCTTAATTTGAGCCAGCTCTGATCCGCGGTCGCGCTCCAGTCCAAGTTTTCGGTTTCGGCGTTGTCCACAGACAACAGGGCTGTGCAGGCGTAGGAAGGTGCGCCCGCCGTGGTCACAAGCGAGAGACTGGCCGGGCTGACCAGCAGGGGGTTGGGCTTGACCGTCAATGTTACCGCCATCTTTTCCGCCATGCCCAGAGTCATTACGGAGATGCTGCCTTGGTAAGTGCCCTGGGCCAGACCGTCGTTTTTGACCCCTACGGTCAGCGTACCCGTTTCCGCCGGCTGCAGGGTGCCGGCCGCGGAAGCCAGGTTGAGCCACGCCGTTGTTGTAGCTGCGGTCCAGGTCAGGGCCTGCTTGCCGCTGTTTTTAATGGTGGCTGTCTGTGGATCAGGGGAGTTACCACCCTCGGTGGCCGTGAAGTTAAGGGTATTGGGCGCGATGTCCATACCCGAATACGCATCGATCCCGTAGACATCCACCTTGCCACTAAGCAGGGAAGCCACATACAGGCGACCGGACGCGGCCATACTCAGCCCCAGCGGCGTGCGCAATGGATGGGCGCTGTTGTCGATCATGCCGAGAAAGAGGCCGGTTTTGCCATAAACCATTACCTTCTGCCACCGGGAGTCGCTGACATAGACCCGGTTTTCCGAGTCAACCGTCACCTGCGTGGGCTTGACCAGCTGACCTGCATTCATGTTGTAGCCAAACTTTGGGTAGCCGCGTCGGAAGGTTCCATCCATGGCGAAGAACTGGATGCGTGCGCCATCGACCATGCCTTGGGAAACATCGTCCCAAATCTGCGGATGGTCGATGATGACCAGTTCGGAAGAGATGGAATCGAAGGCTAGAGAGGTGGGGTGGTAGAGTTGACCGTTGTTGCTGCCCTTGGCGCCGATACTTTTAAGCAGCACCCCGGCAGCGCTGTAGACCCGGATTGTGTTGTTGTCCTTGTCCACCACGTAGATCTGGCCGCTGCTGTCAATATCAATATCAGCAGTCTCGCTGAACTCTCCGTCGCCACTGCCAAGTTGAAACAGTTTGCTAAAGTCGGCAGCAAAGACGGTGACGCTGCGCTGCAAGGCACTGCCGACATAGATCCTGCCCGCCGCATCAACGGCCACGCTGATGGGCTTGACCGGTCCGTTGAGGGTGGCTACGAATTGGCCACTCTGGGTGAAGACACGTACCCGGTTGTTTTCGGACTCGGCCACGTAGACACGTCCCTGGGCGTCCAGCGCCACTGCTGTCGGCATGTCCACCTGAGCATCGATCGATGGCAGCGGCGAAACAACCGGTATAGTCGCGGCAAGGGCGGTGGTTCCGAGAGTGAAAGTAATTTCTGCCACTACCAGGATCAGTAGAGAAAAGGATACCAACGCTCCGAATTTTCCCTTTTTCATGGCTGCCAATCCTCCTTATTACTTCTCTTCACTCCTGCATCCTCAGATTTCTTGTCGTCTATCATTTGTTATTTCTCATCACCGTATCACTGACCTCATCCATCTGCCGGCGAGGCCTGGCAGTCGCTTCATTGTCAACGCCTTCGCTGCTCACTGACGCTTTATTCCTTGTCATACTACGGGCACTGGCCTACCCCCTTCATCGCGACACAACGGGCACGAACTTCGGTGTCGTTCAAGGCATTGCCGTAAATTCTCACCTCATCCACCTTTCCAGCAAAGGGGCCATAATTAGAGTCATCCTGGCATAACGAAGTTGTGATATAAACATTGGTTTTGGGCGACACAAGTCCTGTTCGCACCAAATTGCCATTGAGGTAAATCCGTGGCTGTTTGTTGGTATAAGTGACGACCATATGCTGCCATACAGAGGCTGGAATGGCCCCACTATATATCGCCAACGGAGGCATATACCCACCACTGTGTTCATAAACTGAAATGCCGTTTGTACCCATCGATACCCCCATACCAGGTTCAGTTCCACTGTACATATTGGCGCCGAAAACATATTTCTGGCCGCTGGTACCTCCAGTGGTAACTGTAGATTCAGTCTCTACTTCATGCGTTGTTGTCACCTGCACCATGGCTTCCAGGGTAAAGTTGTTTGCCAGTCTCCCACCGGAATATACCCAGGAGACTTTGTCGTCACCACTACAGGTAAGTCCATTTCCAGTAAAACCGGTTGACCAGTAACTGGTACCCAAGAGTGTTCCGGTATTACTGCCGTAAGAATCAGCCGCAGTTGTTCCGCTCCCCTCATTTAATTTCCATTCGCTGACCAAACTGTTGGTCGTAAATGTTGTCTCATTGGAATAACTCGACCATACCCCGTTGTTGTCTTGATAACGTACCTTCCAGTAGAAAAGAGTACTGCCGGCCAAGGCTGTCGTAACAGTATGAGTTGTCGAGCCGGCAACTATGCCGCTGTCATAGACATTGACACTGGCATTTCTGATCAGCCATTGGCTCGCCTGGTGAGTATTTCCAACATCTCCATCGACAAACGCTGAGGCGGTAAGAACTGGTTTTCTGTCTACCCCGGTTGCACCATTGGCTGGGGTCAGGTTTACAGGTTGGTTGGGCGCAACATTGCTGAAGGTGGTATAGTTTGTTTCATTCGAATCACTGGACCAGACGCCCTTGCTGTCCTGATAGCGAACTTTCCAGAAATAAGTGGTGCCGAATGTTCCGGTGCCGGTCACGGTATGACTGGTCGAGCCGTTGGCTATGCCACTATCGTAGACAATACCTGCATCAAAGGCCGCCCCGCTGCCCGTGCTTATCAACCACTGACTAGCCTGGAAAGTATCACCGGCATCGCTGTCGGAAAAGCTGGAGGCGGTAAGTGTTGGGGAAAGGGCAACACTTGTAGCACCAGCTGCCGGGAGGGTATTAACCGGCGTGGCGGGAGGAGTATTGCTTGGAGGGGTATATTTATAGTTAACCTGTGCCGCCTGGTTCTGCCAGTTGGGACAGGAATCGGTTTTAAGAGGATAGACCCGGTAGCAGTAGTCAGAACCTGCAGTTAACCCACTATCAACATACTGCTTTTTCTTGCCATGGAGTGTTGCTACCTCAGTGGCGGACAAGGCCCGGTTATAAATCCGTACATCATCAACATTTCCCTTCATGCGGAAATCCCAATCGCCGCCTGGATTACTGTTGCCTATATGAAAAGAAGGTCCGGCGGGATTCATCAGGGTACCGGTATAAGGACCCTGAACCACTTGCTGGCCATCCACGTACAAGGTCAGGGTCTTAGCGATATCATCGGTAACTCCGACCACATGGTGCCATACTCCGGGGGCGTACGAAAGGGGAGTTGTCACCGATGGCTGGGCCCAGGCCGTGTTGAAAACACGGAACGCAAACGTCCCTGTATTATTGTACATGAGGGCATCGGGAGGATAGGAACTTGCTATCACGGTGTAGATCCAATCAGAAGCAGGTGGTTGGGGAGTAAGTGACGGCGGCAAATCAGCTGGCTTGACCCAGGCTGCAAAGCTGAAACTGGTACTGATCACATTTTGCAGCGTGCCGTTAGCAGGTATGGCAACATAATCGTCAACACCGTCAAAACTACCCACTGTTCCGCGCTCCGTGTCAATCACGGTAGTAGCGCCGCCGAAGACAGTGCCATGGTTGTTGCTAACATCACCGGAGGTTATGCCATATGCGGCGCTGTCGCGCACTACACCGGGTGACGCGGGCCAGCTGCTTTCATCAAGATTCATCTTCAGCGCAGCCACTGGCAGACCGCCGACGGTATTGAAACGGAAGTTGTCAACTGTAGCAGTGATATCTTGAACTTCACCACGATTGGCATGCTGGACTAAGCCGACCCATATTGGGGTAAGATCAGCAGTCAGTGGCTGGCTGTGTTTGTATATTAATTTCCAGTTTGTGCCGTCCCAGTAATAGCCGGATAGCTGCCGGTTGCTGCGGATCATCCGCAAGGTGCCTGACGTGGCGGTGGTGGTGAACGTACCTCCTTCACTTACCCCATTAATAGTGGCGTTAAACACAAAGCCATTTTTCATCCTGGCAACGAACATGTTGTTCTGCTTACCATTGGTGGTGGGCAGATACATGTCCAGCCGGACATAAGAAAAGTACTGGGTAGCAGTGATGGTGCCATTGGGCAAGGAGAAGTCGTACTGGATGTCAAAATCTTTGTCCCCGATAATCCCGACGAAATTTTTCGGTGCAAGAATTGAAGTGTTGAAACCGGCGGTGCCGGTACCGTTGGTCACGCTATGCAACTTGACAGCACTGTTCAGCCAGGTTACCGACGCGGAACCAGTGGAGTCTGAGGCACTTGCCGGGACGACGCCTTGAGTGCTGGTGGTTTGCACGTTAGCTGCCGGCACCCAGCCTGCCAGATCAATGCCTGTGGCAAAATCATCAAGCTGATAAATGGTTGCCAGCGGTGAAAAACTGTTGGTGTTGTCAACGCCACATACTCCATCCTGGCGTTCGATCCGATAGCCGTTCGCTCCATTGAAGTTGTCGATCCATGAGACCATGCTATTGGCGAGATTCTGCTGGATACTTACATTAAGGGAAGCGGGCGGGCTATATACCGGAGGACTGCAGGCATCGCCAACACCGTCGCAATCGGAATCCAGTTGGTCGGTATTGCTGGTAGTTGTGCAGTTGTCATTACCGCCGATTTTCGGGCCATTGAATCTGGCGCCAACGCAGATGCCGTCGCCATCGCTGTCATTATTTGGATCGTCTGGACAAACATCACAGGCATCACCGATTCCGTCTCCGTCGGTATCTACCTGGCTGGCATTGCTGACAGTCGGGCAATTGTCATTGATACCGGTTTTAGGGGCCAGGAAAGTGGCACCGTTACAGATGCCATCGCCATCCGAATCGTTATCAATATCAGCAGGGCAAGGGTCGCAGACATCACCTATGGCATCCCCGTCACTGTCGGTCTGGAACGGATTTGATACTAACGTACAGTTATCTTCCGCATCCGGTACGCCATCACCATCCTCTCCGTTCCTTATGGGAGTTATGAATTTTCCAAAGGCGTTCACTGAAGTGTAGGTATTGGTTAGTGTTGCGACCTCTGTATTGTCGACTGTCTGGATTACATGAACAAGGCTAGTTGAGTAACTTGCGGTGTAGGTCACAACATAGATGAACCTGCCATCTGGGGTTGAGGCTATACCCTTGGGAGACAAGACGTCGGTGATCGTTTTGATAATGGTATTGTCAGATGTTTTGATAACAGAAACAGAGTTGTCAGTGTAATTGGTCACGTAAACGCGGGATCCATCCGGGGTAAAGGCTATGCCGAACGGGTTGATTCCAACATTGATAGTGACGACGACTGTGTTATCTGAGGTCTGGATTACGGAAACGGTATTGTCTCCATAATTGGTGACATAGGCATATGCGCCATTCGGCGATACAGCTATCCCGTTTGGATTAGCACCGACGGTTATGGTTTTTATAACGGAGTTGTCAGTAGTGCTGATAACCGAAACCGTATTGTCGGTAAAGTTGGTGACATAGACATATGCGCCATTCGGCGTAACATCAACCCCGGTAGGACCATTGCCTGAGGGGACTGTGGCCACGACAGTCTGAGTGGCCCGGGCAACAACGCTGACCGTGTTGTCGTCATAGTTGGCAACATAGATGTATTTGCCGTTTGGTGTCGCTGCAACTCCTTTCGGATTATTGCCCACGTTAACCGTGGCAAGAAGGGTTCGGTTTGACGTCTGGTAGAACCGGAGTTCGTTTTTCGGAATGGTGGGGTTCAGGGTGACGTCGGTGAGATAGGTGATGCTGGGTGACGCGTAAAAGCCGAAAGGCTTCGAGGAGGACCAACCCGAGAGGGGCGGGGCAGACCAGGAATAGTCGAGGCCGATGATGGCTAAGGCTGTATTGGTCAGGTTCCCGTTCGCGTTGTAGGAAATGGTATAGGGTTTAATGACCGTACCATCGGGGATGAAGGCGAGCATGTTTTCATAACCGATGCCCGTCAGGTTCAAGAGTGCTGGATTTTCGTCAGGATCATTGGAGGGAATTGAAAGTTGCGCATTAAAGGTGCCGACACTGGTCGGATCAAAATATAAGTACGAGTAGTTGCTGATGGTACCTGGAGTAAGAGTTTTATTGGACAGTTGGTCCACATTGATCGAAAAAGGCCCGGCAGGCAGTGACATCTGCCCAGTGGTCAAATTTTGTGTTCCGTCGTTTCTGGCATAAAGATATTTAGCTGCCTGAGTGGCATTAATCTCGAAATAGCCGAAATCAATGTTTGTTATAGCAGGCGAGGTATATGAATAAATGTCAGTGAGGGTGATATCAGGTCCCGCCGTTGTACCTTTTCCGGTCACAGCAACCGAGACCAGGCTTTTGACCGGATCATTGCTCTGAATGTTTACCATGCTGCTGTAGTTGATTGTGGCAGTCGGAGCAAAATTGACATAAATCTGACATGTCCCGCCAGATGGAAGACCTGGAGCCGTCATATAACTGGCGCAGGCAGGGCTGTAACCACCGACTTTGATGGCGAACGGTAGGCTGGTAGTAATTCCGCTGAATACGAGAGACCCGGGACCTTGGTTTGTTACCGTAATTATTCTGGAATTTGTTGAAGTGACAACTGCGTTGCCAAATGGCATTTGCAGGTCATCTGCCGGTAATACATTGTCGGTTACGATAATACCTGGAACGACTCCTGTGCCGCTCAATGTAACGATTGCAATTTTTTCGTTGGGATCATTGCTGGGAATATCAAAACTATCGTAGAGAATCCCCGTCGTGGTCGGAGTATAGGAAACGGAGAGGGTGCAGGTTGCAGCAGGGGAAAGGGTCTGGCCGGAGCAAGTGTTGCTGAGGATTGAAAATGGAGCAGCCAGCTGATTGGCAGTGGCAATGTTACCGATGACCAGATTTGCGCTGCCCTTGTTGGTAACGGTAATGGTTTTGGCCGACGCCGTCTGATTTACCGTCAAATTCCCGAAAGGAACCCCATGGTCATAGGCCAATCCAGCCGTGTCAGTGAGTTGAATATCCGGCCAGGTGGCATTGGGGTCGTCGGTCTGGATGAAATTACCATAAATAATCGGAGCATTGCCAACCGTTACCTGGACCGGTTGAGAACTGTAATCGGTTTCAACAACGGCCACATAATCCGTGGCGGCAGAGGTGGTACCCGTAGCAGTAATATAGAGCTGTTTGCCGTCCGGGGTTATTGCCATACTCCTGAATGTGCAGCTGAGGGTGCGCGTCACATCAACGGTCTGGAGGATTGTATCTGTCGCCGTGTCAATAAAGGTGATGGTGTCAGTGTTTTTGGAACTGTCACTGCTGACAACATATAGTCTGCTGCCATCAGGTGAAAGCACCAGACCTTTCTGGCCACCCCCGACGGTAATGGGGGAGAGGGCGGTAAAATCTGATGTCTTGATGACGGAGATGTCATTGCCTGAGCTGAGCAGATAAATCTTCGAATTGTCCGGGAGAACCACCATTTCTGTGGGGTTAATGCCTACCGGTATAGTAGTGACCAGGGAGAGGTCGAGAGTACGGCGAACGGTCAAAGTGTTAATGGCGGGAGTACCATTCCAACTATAAGTGTAATATACATATTGACTATCAGGAGAAACAGCCAGAGCTTTAATATTATCCACATACTCCGGGATCTGGCCATTGAGAGCGAATGTGTTTGTGGCGGTGTCAATAGCGCTTATTTGATAGAGATAAGTCCCAAGGGTGGGTGATTCTCTGCGTGCCACATACACGTAAGAACCGCTGGGGGCTGTCGCCATTTTTGGGAAAAAGCCAGAGTTTCCCAGGGTGATTGATGTGATAAGCCCAAGATTGGCGTTATATACCTTTATATATCCTGTGTAAGGAGAACTAGATCCTGAGGCGCCATTCGCATAAACTTTTGAACCATCTGGAAGAACTGCAAGTTTGCTGGCATATGCGGAAGTTATGCCGGCAATCTTTACTTTGTCATTGGTTCGTATCCGGGAGATCGTCCCGTTTGACGGAGAGGTGGTAATATATGCATATACCGGATTGACTCCCGTACCGCTGACCTGGAAGGTGATGGCCCCCTCGTCCGGGTCATTACTGGTAATATCAAAACTATCGGCATGAGGGCCGGTCGTGGTTGGGGTATAGATGACGGTCAGGGTGCAGGAGGCACTCGCAGCCAGGGTCTGATTTGCACAGGTGTTGGCAGTTATGGCAAAAGGCGCTGCCAGAGGATTGGTCGAGGGGACTGCCCCCAAAATCAAAGGACTTACACCGTCATTCGTCAGGGTGATGATCTTACTGACCCCTACATTCAAAACTTGTTTGCCGTAGGGCAGCGTGAGGTCTGAAACGGGGACTATGGAATCGGTAACGGTTATATCCGGTCCGGCTGCGGTTGCCGTGCCATTGACGGTGATCGTGGCCGGACTGCTTGCATCGTTACTGGGAACATCAAAGGTGTCGGTGAATGGCCCGATTACTGTAGGTGCAAATCTGACTGTAAAAAAACAGCTGGCTGTAGGCGCTATTGTCATGCCGGAACAGTTATCGCTGCCGCTGACCATGGAGAATGGGGCATTAAGAGGATTACTGACGGAAATCGAACCGATGATCAGGTTCGTTGTGCCGGAGTTTTTGATCGTGATCGTCTGGTTTGCTGTTGCCGTGGCGACTACACTACCGAAATCAACAATCTTGTCAGATACGCTGCCGGTCATATCGGTAATCTTGGCGTGCGGTCCGGAGGCTGCAAAACTGGAGGCATGACTGTGGCAGGCCATGCACGATTGACCGGTATCGCCTTGATAATGATTGTTGGCGTGAGCCGTATCCGGGTGAGAAGATCCCGATTTGGCATGACAGGCGTCACACACTCCATCATTGGACGCGGTCGAAGGATCCAGGCCTCTCAGGTCGGTTGCAGTTGCCTCGTTCAGACCGGTGATGGCCACGCTGTTGTTAATTCCACCCACCTTGCCGTTGATAGATGGTTTGATCATGGCCACATTGCCTGTCCCGTGAACATTATGACAGTCGGCGCATTGATAGCCGGGACTTGCGGCATAATTCCCGTTATCCCCGAAGGCCGGGAAGACTGAGGACGCGCTGGTATTATAGCTGTCCCGCACCCCCCCTGAATGGACCGAAGCCTCTTTGGAGGCATCATACCCAAGGCTACCGGGGGTGGTTTTGCCGACCTTGTGGCAATCGAGACACACCTCACTGGACGGCGAGGTAAAATCGAGGCCATCAGTTGGTACTGTTTTCAGCCGCAGTTCCACACCGGATTTGTGGTCAATATGCGTACTATCCGGATCATGACAGGTTCCACAGATATAAGCGGGACCGTTATTGCCTGTCACCTTGAAGGTTCCACTTGTTTTACCATGACCGGTAGTCAGGAAATAATCAACCGCCGGGGCATTGATACCGCTGCCATCAGCTCTGCTGCTCGCAGGGGTTGTACTGTTATGGCAATATAAACAGTCTGTTACTCGGTGGCGATCAGTTTTAACGTTGAGAGACCAACTGGCCTTGGCCTCGGCAATACCTGCGGCAGTGCCGTGGCATTTGTCACAGATGGTGGTATCAGCCAGGGTTGCGGCCACAGTGTAATCGGCCGATCCATACATGCCGACCTGGCCGTCGCAGTGCAGAGGTCCTCCCCCGCCTGAGTTATGGCAAGTGCCACAACTGTATTCAGCTATTTTCGGGCCGTTTTTATATTTTACGCCAGTTTCGTCTATATGGGCATAGTGAGACTGGTTCGTCGTACCTGAAAAAGCGCTACGGCCGAACTTGTGACAATAATAGCAATTACCACTCCCGTCGACATTGGTCGAACCCCAGGTGAATCTATAGTTGTTTCCCGTGTTGAGGTTTGTCCATTCCGTCGTGGGGGGGAATCCGCCATGACAATATACATTGTCACATGTACTGCCAGTGGTAGTGCCGGATGCGCCGTCTATGTATGTTGCTGTGATCCCAGTCCGTTTGGGAAGACTGGCGTTGACATGCACAGGATAAGTACCAACCTGGTCGATATTAAGCACCTTATCTGCATGACGGGAATCAGTTCCTTTTATCTCAGGATCGGTCACATTGATATCAGCATGGCAGCCGGTGCAATCCACTCCCGTGCTGTAGATCGACGCCGCCGCTGTGTGCCGTTTATGACTGTCTCGCGCTCCATCAGCGGCGCTGCCTGTTGTATAGTGGCAGCCAGAGCATTCGGTAATGGTGCTGCCCCAGACAGGGCTGTTGTTTGTACTGGAAGCGACGCCCTTGCCGGTGAATTTGTTGTCCGGGTTGTGGCAGGTCAGGTTGGCGCAAGTCGCCTGGGCAGAGCTTGCATTGCGGTTATAAACAGGGAGACCCTGTGTTGTGCCGTTGTTGGCATCCGAGTTGAAACCGGCCGGATCAAAGGCTACATCCACCAGATTGCGGTTATAGTCGGCCAGGAAGTGGGACGGGGAGGTTGATATATTGGTGGAGTTGTGGTCGTTGTTGAAATGACATTCACTGCATTCGTATTTCAGGTCACCGACATGGACGTTATGGGCATTTGTTGCCGGGGGATAGGCGTGGCAGCCGTTACAGGCAGCCTTAAAGCCTGTAGCATGCGGATGACATGTCGTGCAGTTAGTTCCCGGCAGGCCAACATGCAGGCCAATACCGGATTTGGTTCCGTCGTTGGTAAAGTGGTTGGTCTGGGTATGGCAGACTTCGCAGATACCGTTCACATTCCCATCGCCATCGGCAAAGGAGTTGTTTCCGGTGGAGTTGAAAAATTTGACGGCTTTGATCCCGGTTTTTGTGACCCCTTTTATGTCGGCCAGATTAATGCTTGACCTGATTAATTTGCTGTAACTGATGCCCAAAGTGTTGCCGACTGCAGCATAGGCCAGGTCTATTGGCCCTTTTACCGTGAGGGTGGTGGCTGTGTTGCTGATGATCTTGTAGTTGTAGTTGATCTGGGCAGTATTGGGTATTGCCACATAGCCCGCATACTGATCGACAGTCCATGCGGCGGTGGCAACCGTTATCGTTGTCGCATCCACTCGGGTTACTAAACCACCGGTGTATGCATAGCTGGCAGCGCCGTATGTTTTGAGCTGATTCTGAAGGTGCTGATTGTGACAGACCCAGCATTCAACGGTCCAGTTGCCATATTTATTGCTGGTGTTCAGGCTGGAATGGGTCAAGACATGAGGTGCCTGGGTCAAGTAATGAGGTTCGTCAGGAGGCAAGGTGCCGCCAGTGTGGCAGCTCCAGCAGAGACCGTTGGCGGTAGTATCGTCAAGGTTCTGAGAGGTATGAGTCAGGGGCGGCAGAAACTTTGGCTCAGACGAGGCCAAGTTATGACAGGAGGGGCAGCCGATACCGCTGTTGGCATTGTGCGGCCAGTCCTCCGTGGCGTGGGCATTGACAAAGGACAGACATAAGAAGACACTGAGAAGCTGACATGCAATCAATTTAACCATGTTTTTCCCCTCACGCTCCCCTGTCCCAGTAATATACACATTCCCAGCTTGGATCAGTGCATATTGCATCTTAGCAACACAATGACAGCTTGATCGAGAAAAACGACGAGGTGCTGAAGCATTGGCAACGGGTGGTGATTTATCAGGGCCGGACCATCGTTACCGAACATGACCAAGAGCGTTTGTGAAAAACACTGGAGGCAATTTCTTCAAGCTAAAATGAGTGCCGCATCAAACTTCTCAAGAAAGGTCTATACTTTAGTGTACTTAATTGCAAGGCATTCAAAAAAAAATTATAATTAATTCTGCTTCACTATTGTAACTCGATCGTGGCTTCCGAGGTGAAACAGGATATGGTGACATCTTTTGCAGACGGAACTGGTAATGGTAATGGTACCATCCAACTACATATGGAAAATATCCAGAGGATATCGCTCTTTTTTACCGAATGTGGCACAAAAAGTCGATAAGATGAAGAGTAATGGGAATAATAATCGGGGGAGCATCATATTTTGCTGGAAGAGCCGATTGGCGCTGTTATGATGCCAACATTTCATATGTCTCAGTCAATGCAGCAACTTACCAACATCAGCCAGGAAGAGGTGGAGGAGACGACATCCAGATTCTCTCAAATACAAGCGGAATTGAACTTGATTCACTGGATGCACTACAGATCTCCGTGGGCCTGCAAAGCCAGTTCAGGAATACACCTGCCCGACCAAGGCCTTCCGCCGGCAGCTGAAAAGCATTAACACCCTGGCAGACTTTATCCAGCCAGAGTAGGACGAGAAAAAGCTGCAGCTTAAAAGACCCACGGAATAAACATCCTGGTCCGTTGCCTGTAATCTACATATGCTGCCCCAAAAAAGCGGACATTCTCGCATTCCTCGACCTTGGCCACAACGATAAGAAAGACACTCACCATCACAATCAGTCCAATGTTTACCGGCGTGACATGTTTCAGGAATGCTCCCCATCCCAGAAAGAGCAGCGAACTGTACATCGGATGACGAATATAGCGATACAAGCCTTCTTCCACCACATGGACGGTATTTTCAAAAGAATAATTTGCAGGCATTTCCGTACGTTGGGCATGACCGCCCCGCTGTTTAAGCATCAGGACCGACTGGATCACAAAAAGGATTGAGACAAGCAAAAGAAACCAGCTGAAAAGATGGAGCGGTGAAAACGGGTCTCTGAACCAGTAGGGGTGGTTCAGTAAAATCAAGGACAAGAGCCCTTCAAAAACAAAAAACCTGTAAAAACCGTGTGTCCCTGGATTGGCTAACGCCCGCCAGGAGATACGCACAAAAAAAACGGTACCGAGGATAAAGAGGATCATCCGTATCACAGCCGACTCCTCATAAACGGACCAGATTGCCAAACTCATCTGCTCCCAGAATCAATTTTACGGTACTGAAAGAGCCCATAATGGTACCGATAACTCCTGGGGCCATTACGTTCTGGCCGGCAAGATACAAGCCTTTCACCGACGTTCGGTTCAGCAGGGCCGTGGACAGCGTCTGGCTGGAAGAACGTAGCACTCCGTAGGCACTCCCGCCCGGACTATTGACCCAGTCACGCATGGTCAGGGGCGTATAGGCATCAAGAACCTTCAGACCCTTAAAGGAGCCGAACAGCTCTTCTGCCTCTCGGATCAGCTGCGAGGCATGCTGATCTTTTACTTCGAGATAGTCATTGCCCCGGCGACCGCTTTTCGTGTTCTCCGCGGACGCCCACAACTCATCCTTGCCGGATGTGAGGATTGACAGGAGGCTGATACCTTCCCTTTCACTTTTCCGGATCTGGTAATACTTGAGATCCCGGACATTCCCATCATGACCCCTGTCTATCTTAAAGATGTTGTAAGGAATTTCAGGATGGCTGGTACCATCGAGGCTGGCATGAACTGAGAAGATACCGTGAGTATCTTCCAGTCCGCTGATCCGTTGCCGATAGGACGGTTTCACGGCTCCTTCCGGAAGCATCTGTAAAACAACTTTCGGATGCAGCGCTCCAATAACTGTGAAGGCTGATAAGCTCTCTCCTGATTTGAGTTGCAGCCCGGTCACCACCCGCGAACTGACATTAATTTTACTGATCTCGGCCCCGGTCACAATTCTACCCCCCAATTCCTGCAGACGGTCAACCAAAGCATCTGCCATCTCCGCCCCACTCCCCTGCAACCGATACGAAGAAGAGACATAGGAGGCTAGGGCCATATTGTGATAATAGGCCGGGCAGTCATTCAAGGGCACGCCGATCCAACAAGCGGGAATGGCCAGAACACTTCGCAAGCCAGGCGAACAGTGAAGATCGTCTAAAATCTCCCCCAGGGGCTGGGACTGATCAAGAAGGGAGAAATCGTTTGCCGTTGCATATAATAAGTCCAGTGCATGCAGCTGGTCTGCTGCTTTGCGGATTGGTGCTACTATTTTGTTTATCTTTGCTCGTTCGTCGGGAAAGGTCTGTTTGAGCTTTTCTGCAAAGGCGTCCATGCCCTGCGGCAGGTCAAAACTGGCCGGATGCGCATGGTCGGCGGCACCATCGAAAAGATAGCGGTCGATTATGCCATTTTCACCCATGCGCGATACTGGAATCGTGGCGCTAACCCCTAAATAATCAAAAAATTTACGCAGGATCTGCCCTTGGTCAAGGGAACCAAGATAATGGACACCAACGGGGCACTCAATTCCGTCTCGAGTGTAGCTGCGCATCACGCCACCCGCTTGACCATTCTTCTCCAGGACGGTCACCTCAAAGCCCAGTTTAGCAAGAATAATTGCGGTGCTGAGACCGCCGACACCGGAGCCTATTATCAGGACATCTCTGGGCAAAGACGAGCGAGAGGCCATAAGCTATTTACACGCGACGTTCTTTGCCGTCGCATTTCGCCAGCAGGTGGGATCTGACGCCAGGTAATCACCAGTGAGCTGGTATGCGGCACCGCGACAGCCATAACATTCATCCGCCTTGTCGCAGTCACGGCATTCTCCCTTGATCATCTCCCGGTAGTTCTTCAGGTTATTGACCACCTCACTGTTTTTCAGGATATGGGCCAGTTTGTTTTTGCGCACATTATCCAGCGGGATGGTGACACCGACACAAGGCATGACATCTCCGCTCGCTGTCACCAGGCAGGAGACCTGATGGCGCATGCACTTATTGCCCACCAGCGGGGGCTGCGGCTCCCAATGACGTCCATATTTCTGCTGATCAATTTCCGAGAGCTGGGTAAATAATGTCTTCAACTGGCCTGAATCAACTGACAGCCAGCTGTTTTCCAAGGCATTTTCCTGGGGAGTAATCACCTCAAAATAGGGTTCGATCCCTTCATCACGCAGCCACGTCCACATATCCGGCAGCTCATTGATATTCTGCTGACAGATAATGGTGCTGAGGGCAAGAAAGAGATCCTGCGACGGATAGCCCGCCTCCTTGAGGTTGGCAAATGCCGTCTGGATGATGTCGAAGGCGCCCGTCCGCCCGGCTAATTGATCCTGAACAACCCTGTCTCTCGAGTTCAGTTTCAAGACCACCCGCACCTGAGCCTCTGCCAGAATGGCGGCGAGTTCCGCATCCACCCCGGTCCCATTGGTGAACATTTCAATTTCCAGGTTGTGCTCTTTCAGGAAAAGTATCATTTCAACAAGGTGCGGATAAATACTTGGCTCCCCGCCTAAAATAATAATTTTCCGCGCCCCCAGTTCCTTGGCCTGGAGAAGGACATCCTTGATCTCGTCCCGTGAGAATTCACCGGATAACTCACGTTTCTCGGGGACATAGCAGTAGGAGCAACGGAAATTGCAGACACGACTGAATTCGATTTCCATGGACAACAACCTGCCTGCGGCCACCGCCTCTTTTATTTCCTGCTCAGTAAATTCAAGATTATAGAGTTGCATAACTCTTTACCACCATCATTTTCAAATTAAGATTGATACTCTCACAAAAAGTCATTTGGGGGGATGGCTAAGCAAAAATCGTCAAATGCAAGGCGCGCACATTTCGAGGAATGAGGCGTACTTAAGTACGCCGCAGTGACAAGACAAGGTGCAGCAACGCAGCAGTTGGCGACTTTTTGCGACGCCATCAATATTCTTCAAGGTCATTAAAGGTATTCATCCGCTTCCAGTGTTGAATCTCTTGCTGATAGCGGCCCTCCCATCCATACTTCTTCATCACTCGCCGATAATGCAATTTCAAAAATGGTTTCAAGACAAACCGCCAGATCCCGGTCCAAAGCCTTCCCTGCCGGCGGGCAGGCAGAGGCGGATCCCACCAGCTGAGCACCACCTGGCGCTGATACCAGTACTGATACTGCAGTTCTGCAGCATCAAGATACCTGGTGCGCACATTGGCCCACAGTCCATTATATTTTTTATAATCAGTCTTATTGGTGACAAGATCTTCCGAGAGCAGGTGCTCACGCATACCGGTTTTCGGATAAGGAGTGATGATCTGACAATAGGCGGCATCCGCTCCAATATCTTTAAAAAATTCATAGTTTTCCTTGATGGACTGGACATCATCCTCCGGAAACCCAAAAATGAGGCCGCCGATGACCATCATTCCATATTTATGACAATTTTCAACAGCCTTTTTCGAGGCCGCCACAATATCTCCCTTGCCGGCAGCCTCCAGATTCTTTTTCGAACCATTTTCGATACCCAGGAAGACAGAACAGAAACCGGCCGCAGCCATCTTTGCCACCATATCTTCACGCCTTGCCATGGTAATACAATCCGCCTGTACAATCAGCTTCAGATTTTTATATTTCCTGGCAATAATGACATCACAGAGTTCCATCACCCGGGAAGGATTCAACACCATGTTGTCATCAGTAATAAAAACCGTCCTGACTTTTCGCTGGTAGTAAATATCGTCAATATCTTCCAGCACACGACTGATGGGATAAGTACGGAAGGTTCGACCGTACATATGCTTCATGCTGCAGAAATTGCATGAACGGGTGCAGCCGCGGGAGGTCTCCAGCATCTCCACATTGGCGTTCATCACATGATAGCCCCAGGTCAACCTGCGCTTGTCGCGGATTGGCAGTTTCAATGTTGCCAGATCAAGATTTTCTGCCCGGGTATTATGAATAAAGGCATCGTCTTTCTTGTAGGAGAGTGAAGGTATCCCGGCAAGGTTATCTCGACCATCCAGAGCATTAACCAGACGGCGACAGACCTCCTCACCTTCCCCTCGAACCATAAAATCAATCCATTTTGCTTCCGGAGAGGCAGCGATCTCCGCAGACATCAAGGTTGCATGATAGCCGCCAATGACAAGTTTCACTTCGGGCTGCAACTCTTTAATCAGGCGCGCTATCTTGATGCAGGTATCATATTGCCAGGCCATGGCTGAGAGTCCCACCAGATCCGGCTTGATTTTTGCTATGACCTTGGTCAGATACTTTTTCACCGAGCGACGCTTGCGGACCAGGTCGACGAGATAGACATCATGATCCTTGTCGATATTCCCGCCGATACAGGCAATACCGTGATTGGGCATATGGATTGCCGCTTCATGGATAATCACCGGCACCACATCCGGCATGGAGATCAGCAGAACCTTCATGCCCACTCCTCAACTTGTTTGCTAGGCCCGCCTTTCTGGTCACAGGACTTCGTCCGGAGCCGAAAGATTTCCCTCACCTTTTTTTCCAAGTCAACAACCGATACCGGGCAATGTTCTGCCTCGGGTTCAATACGATCAAGGATCGTCATGCTGATACTCTTTCTCTGCCTGGTGTTAAAGAGAAACTTCCCCGGGGTAAACAAGCTGTCCGTGTTACAGAGGCTCAACACATAGATGGGACACCTCTGCATACGGGCTATCTTGAAAACCCCTTTATGCAATGGGCCGATCTTCCCGTCACGATTTCTGGTTCCTTCCGGAAAGACAAAGAGATTGCCGCCGCTGCTCAGAAACTCTCCCATTTTTTCCACCTGTTCGATCATTCTCAGCCCGTGTTCTCCTTCGGTGGTAGCAGGCAGATAGCCCGAAGTCTTTATCAACCAGCCAAAGACAGGGGCTCGAAAAAATGTTGTCTTCACGATAGTTTTCTGGCGTCTGAACAGAGAGATGAGAATAAGCGGATCCAGATAGGAGAGGTGATTACAGACGACAATTGATGATTCGATCTTGCCGATATTCTGGTCAATGCTCCACTCCTGGCGGGGAGAAAGAATACGGAGCAGACCCAAAAAACCCTTAAAAAAAAGATGATTGAGGTGCTGGAAGGCATGTTCCCGCTGAGAAGAGAAGAGATACGCAGCACCATAAAAAAATGAAAAGAAAAACAAAAATCCCAGGATAAAATAGGACCAGCAGGCCATGGTCACAACAAAATCGACAACACGCCCCCCCCAACAACTCTGCGGAGGACTACACACCTGCATTTCTGCCATTGGCAATGAGCAGACAGGTATTCACTCCACCAAAGGCAAAATTCTGGATGGCGGCTATTTGGGTCTCTGCCTTGGTGATCTTCCGCACATGATTGAGCATACTGCAGCGCTCATCAACGGTCTCCAGATTCAAGGTCGGGGCGATAAAACCCTGCTCCATCATGTACAGGGTCAAGATCATCTCGATGGCTCCGCAAGACCCCATGGTATGGCCCATATAGCTCTTGAGTCCGGTCACCAGAGGCTTGCCGCCGTACACTGCATCAATGGCCTGGGCCTCAATAACATCCCCCATCTTCGTGGCCGTGGCATGGGCGCTGACAAAATCCACATCCTCCGGTCTGATGTCGGCATCCTTCAGGGCCAGCCGCAGGGTTGTCGTTATCCCGTCAAGATTGGGCAGGATCAGATCACCGCCATTATTATTGCAGCCAAATCCGATCACCTCACCCAGAATAGTGGCACCACGCCGCTTTGCCGATTCATACTCCTCGAGCAGCACGGCACCGGCCCCCTCACCCACCACCAGACCGTCACGCTTCGTGTCAAAAGGGCGCGGCGTGCATTCGGGCCGGTCATTATACGCCACTGAACAGGCCAGCAGGTTGTCAAAGACAGCAACTGTTGTGGTATCATACTCATCAGCCCCGCCACAGATCATGGCATCCTGCATCCCGTACTTGACCATCTCGTATCCAAAACCGATAGACTGACTCGACGTCGTACATGCCGTTGACGAGGCAATGACCCTGCCGGTGATCCCGAACATCCGGGTAATATTCACCGTCGTCGTATGCACCATGGATTTGAGATAATCGACCGCCCCAATGGAGGAAAACTCAGAGGGCAGCTTGCTGAAAAAGGTCTTGTAGATATTACGCTGTACAGTGGGGCTGCCATGGGTGGAGCTGAAGGAGACACCCAGGCGTCCGGAGGTGATAAATTCCTGGTCCAACCCGGAAGCGGCAAGCACATCCTTTGCCACCTGGCAGGCATAAAAGGCTACAGGCCCCATGGTCTTGGTATCTTTACGCGTAAAACCGTAGTCCATGGGATAATCAACCGTGCCAAAGACACGGGAATGAATATGCTGGGTGAGCAGGCCGTCGTCGCGCAGGGGTTTGACCCCGGATCTGCCCTGAAGCAGACTGTCTATAATGTCGCTGGGCTTGTAGCCAATGGGGGTGATGGCGGAACATGCAGTAATGACGACTCGTCTTTTCATGGCGGCCTGAAGATCAGCTGGGATGAGCGGCTTGTATGGCTTCGATATAATCGAGAATATCGTTGATAGTCCTGATGGACATGGCCTTTTCTTTTTCTGCCCGGGCCAGCTGAAAACCGAGCATGGTTTCTATTTTTGCCAGTAACTCTATGGCGTCAATGCTGTCAAAGCCATGATCATCGCGGAGATTGTCCGTGAGTCCCGGATGCGAAAACTCAAAATCATCTTCCAGAATTGTTATAATTTTTTCTTGCAGTTCATCTCTGTTCATAGTGCCGGGCCGGAGGGAAAAGATTCAGACAATGTGATGTTCACCGTTATTGCCTATCGACAGTACACAGTTTCTGTTCAAAATGAAAATGAATTATTGCCGAAAGCAGCCATAAAAGCTGCTGAAATGCTACTGGACAAAGCGATCAAAATGATACCATTCAAAGGGATGTGCGCGGAGTTTTTCTTCCAGAAGATCTGCGTATTGCTGGGCAGCTGTCTGAATGACCGCATCTCTCTCGCTTTTATCTCCGCGCTTGATGTAGATGGGATCGGAGAGGATAAATTCGTAGCTGTTTTTTCCGGTCCGAAAGGGGAAAAAAACAAATATCGGCGCACCTGAAACCAGGGCAAAAATATAGGGTGCCTCCGGGACAAAGGCTTCACCGCCTAAGAAATTAACCTTCCGCTTACGTTGGTCGGAACGCCAGACGATATCACCCGTCATGGAGACAAGCCCCCCGTCCTGCAGAAAACGGATGCCCTCAAGCGCATCAAAGGGCGAGCCCCCATCTTTCTCAACACCTATGATCGTTACCCCGGATTGGTGCAGGTGTTCTTTCTGCAAACGCTCAAGATCTTCTTTATCTTTTACGCCCATATAAAGGAGAAGCTTCAGCCTGCTCTCTTGTTTCTTGAGCAGATGGGCGGCCATCTCCCAGTTTCCCAGATGAGACATGAGCAGAATCGCCCCCTTCAGGTTTACAACCGATTCCAGCTTCTGCCAGTCGTGCGAGGTAAACCTTGTTTCCCGCTGATGAATGGAGAGAAAACGGTCAAGATGAATCGTGGTAAAGCTCTGATACTGGCGAAAGGTACACCAGAGGTGATACAAGGCTCCTTTTTGCGGATAGAGCAAGGCGTAAAAGCGACGGCTTTCCGGGACGTTTTTTGAAAAAACAAAAAACCCTGCGGCAATGATTCGTGAGACAACAACAAAAAGCCAGGAGCCGCATATTTTTGTTACCGTCACCAGGGCCTGATACCAGCCGCCCCTCACTGTCTGCCCCTTAAGAAAATCCGTCTCCATATCAGTCTGCTGAACGTGGTGGAATTCCTAAAAAAATCTTTCCAGGGATGAAAATGGGATATACGCTCAGCGCCCTTCTGGTAGACCACCTGCACCGGTGCCTCAAGGACAGGAATTCCCCGCCCGCGGGCCGCAACCAGGATCTCCACTTCAAACTGGAAGCGCCTGGCCTGCACATCAAGGTCAAGGGCCTCGGGCAGAGGATAAAGCCTGAAGCCCGATTGGGAGTCATTCACCAGCGGCCCGCCCGACGCCCAGACCCAGAAGTTGGAAAATTTCCGCCCGAACCTGCTGGTCCAGGGCACGTGCTCCCCGCTCATCCCCTGACGGTTGCCGATAATAATCAGCCGCTGTCCATCCGGCACCGCACGAAGAAGATTTGCTGCATCCTCTGGTTTGTGCTGGCCATCGGCATCGAGGGTGATGGCCCGGTCGCAACCCAGTTCCACGGCCGCGGCAAATCCGGTGAGCAGGGCCGCCCCCTTGCCCTGGTTTTCCGGGTGGCGGAGCACCGTGATATCGGGGATACGGTTGAGGATGTCGGGGGTGCTGTCGGTTGAGCCGTCATCAACGACGATGACGGGCAGACCTAGTTTCAGGGTCTCCCGGATCACCTCACCAATCCGTTGCTCGTGATTATATACCGGGATAACAACGGCCACTTTCATCTTGTCTGCCCTCCCGCCCAGGCCATGGCCCAAGTCCCCGGCCCCATGTGCACGCCGGAGGTCAGAGACAGGGGGACCAGCAGGATCTCGGCCTTCGGAGCCAGCTGGCGCACTTCCGGCTGCACTGTTTCTGTCACCCATTTTTCATTGTCGGAGTACTGGAGCATGATCACCGGGGCCACGCCGGGCGCCCCCTGCCGCAGTTTCGCAAGGGCAAGCGCGAGCTGACCCTTGCGGCTGGACACAACGCCTGCCTTGCGGACCTCGTTGCCCACCGGACTGATCACCGGTTTCATATGGAGCAGGTCAGCAAAAATTCCCTTGGTCCGGGCTACCCTGCCTCCGGCCACCAGGTAGCGCAGCTGGTCGATGAAGACATATTCCTCGCAGTCGGTCATTGTTTTATAGACAAAGGCAATGACATCTTCAGCGCAGGTGGCGTGTTCGGCATAGCGGGCGGCAAGCAGGGCAATGAGCCCCAGGCGGCCGGAGGCGGAGCCGGTGTCGACGATCTCCAGCAGGTTGGCCGGATCGTTACCTTCTTTCCAGCGCCTGGCGATATCAACATTGCCGGTGAAGGCCGACCCGACGCAGAGGTAGAGGGTCTGGCCGAATTGCTGGCACACGCTCTGATAGTGCTGATGGCGCTCAAAAGTTGAGGCCTGGGCGGTGGTGACCTTAACCCCTTGCCGCATCAGGGCGTAGATCTCGGCCGGATCGTGTAGGCTTTCCGGCCTGCTCTGCCCCTGGGCGAGGATGTAGCTGTCAAGCAGGGTGATGCCATGGCGTCGCGCCATCTCCCGGCTCAGGGAGCCGGCGCCATCGGTCATGATGTGGACAATCTGCCTCTCTTCCGGGCCGGTAAAGCGGCTGGGATCGTTTTGATCCATGGCCTCATCGGACCAGTCGACGATCTCGCCCAGCGAAGAAAGCCGGCTGCGCAGCTGCTGGCGGTCGCTGGTATGGATATGGACCTTGATCCCGGATTCCGCCGGCAGCACGACCACGCTGTCACCCCATTCCACCGGGATCTTATCGGCTCCAGTCTGTTTGTCCTCGGTCTGGATGAGGGCACTGACACAAAAACTGGCGTTGGGGCTGGCCTGGAAATCGGCGCTGATAACCAGCTTGCCGGCAAAGAGCTTGGGGATCGAGGGAAGGGCGGCGGGCTGCCCGGCAAGCTGGCGGAAAAAGCCTTCAAAGAAGATATACATAGCCAGGGCCCCGGCATCGACGACGCCTGCCTGCCGGAGATCGGGCAGCATCTGGGTGGTGGCCAGAACCGCCTCCTGCAACTCGCTGCAGAGTAATGGATAGAGCAGGATTGGATCGGTGCGGTTTGAGAGGCTGGCGGCTAAAACATCAAAGACATTGAGCATGGTGCCGTTCTTAGGGCGGGCCAGGGCTGCCCAGGCCTTGTCGCGGCCCCGTTGTGCATTCCCGGCCAGATCAGCAAGGCCTTCTGACTGCAAAAACTCCTGGAAAAAGGCGGCGGCGATATTGCCGGAATTACCGGTGGCACAGCGGGTCAGCAGCTCCAGGGTCTGTGCCTTGTCGGCCTCACAGTCCCGCAACGAAGCCAGGCTGATACGCAGATTGGCTCCGGTATCGCCGTCGGCCACGGGAAAGACGTTGATCCGGTCAAGGAGGTCGGACCAGGCCGACAGGTTTTCGTAACCGCTGGCAAAGGCGTGGCGCATGGTGCTCATGTGGTCAGAAGCTGGATGATGGCATCCCGGTCGTACTTACCGTTTGCCTGCAGGGGAATGCGGTCGATGGTCTTGAGCTGACGGGGCAGGGCGTAGAATTCGAGCGATGCAGCCAGGGTTTTCCTGAGCAGCTCCATATCCACCTCCGTCCCCTGGATCAGGGCCACAATCCGGTGTTCCCGGCCCCCGGCGTCAGGCAGGGCCATAACCACACAGTCACTGACCTTGGGCACCTTTTTGATGATGGCACGCACCTCTTCCAGATCCACCCGCTTGCCCCCCACCTTGGTCACCCCGTCCACCCGACCCTTGAGCATAAATTGGTTCGTCCCGCATTGCTCCACCCGGTCGCCGGTGGTAAAAAAGCCGTCGCCTGCCACGGGCAGTTCCGGCGAGAGAAAGGAGGAACGCACGCAGAGGCGTTCTTCTTTGATCGTCCACGAAACCGAGGGGAAGGTTGTGAAGGATGTCTCGCCCACAGACCTGTTGCGAGTGGCGATGCCGCCCGTTTCGGTGGAACCGTACACCTCGACAATGCCCACCTGATTGAGCTGAAAGAAGGCCTCATTGTCGTCTGCATCCAGCATCCCGGCGGAAGAGAAGGCCCGCCTGAGGGAGGAGCCAGCCACCTTTTTCCCCCGCAGGGCCCGGTAATGCGGGGGGATGCCGGCAAGAATGGTGGCCTCCTGTTGCTGGATCGCCTCAACGATATCCCCGGGGTACGAGGGGCTATCCATGATCACCGAGGCCCCCGAGACCAGGGGCAGGATCACGGAGAAGAGCAGGCCGTAGATATGGTAAGGAGGAACGGTGGCGACAATACAGTCTTTTTCGGTAATCCCGAAGTGACGGGCCAGGGAGAATCCCTCACCGAAAAGATTCTCCCCGGTCTTTGACCAGATCTGCGGTGTGCCGGTGGAGCCGCCGGTGAAGATCCGCAGCAGTTCCGCCTGTGGTGAGATCGGGGCGCTGGCGGCAAGATCCGCCGATGTCCCCGATGACGGGCGGATGATGGTGGTGCCCTCCGGCAGCTCTCTGTCAATATCGCAAATGGCAGCGGTAAAGCCGGTGAGCTGCTGCATCCGGGCCAGGGCCTGGGTGGAAAGGGCAAAGGGCAGCAGCAGGGTTGGGCCGTTGGGCTGAGAAGAATGAAGGGCTGCAAGGAGGACAGCGGCCATAACCGCCCGGTTATCCACGGCCAGACAGATGGCGGCACCCTGATATTCAGGAGCAGCCAAGGTGGTGCGCAGCCCGGCCGCCATGGCATAGACCTCGCCGAAGGTGGCGCCGGAGCGGATAAACTCCTTGTCCGGGAACTTTGGCCCCATTAGCAGGGCTTGGATGTCTTGGGAATTATTCAACATGGATAGTTCTTTTATGACATTGTTCCCTGCATTTTTGTGCGAGAACAATTC
This sequence comes from Pseudomonadota bacterium, assembly GCA_018821985.1. Classification (GTDB taxonomy): domain Bacteria; phylum Desulfobacterota; class Desulfobulbia; order Desulfobulbales; family Desulfocapsaceae; genus UBA2270. The sequence continues at coordinate 11,715 of JAHJKP010000047.1, read as the reverse complement.
TTTAATTCAACGTCTTGAGTAACTGGTAGAGGTTATTGTTGGGCAATTCTTATGAGTTTAGAACCCGGATCTTATTTTGTACTATGTTCATTTTTTTAAGGAGTATTGTTTACTGGTATATTTTGCCAGCATATTTAAGCCAGCCATCTATATGTTCACCATCTGGGTCATGATGTGTCCAATGGATGATACCACCTTCCACACTCCACTCATACTCTCCATAAAACTCTATGGTGCTATCTATCTGTAAGTCTGGAACTCTGTCTGCAATATCAATATTATGAGCAACAAGTACTGTTTGCTTAGGACTTATTCGTAATATAAACCTCTGGTGACGTGGCACCGCGAGATCGTCAGATAAAAGCCTAATAACAACACCTTCTCCCTGAATTTGAATATTGCTTTGTTGATTTGTAAATGCATTCTGAAGAATCGTCACAAAATCTTGAGCGGATGTTTGGTTCTGTGCAGCAATTCCGGATATAATTGCTGCAACAACCAATAAAATACTACTTTTCATGTCTCCTCCATGAGTGCGTTACTCTTGAACGCAGAGTTAGCTTTATTCGGCATTAAGAATAAGCTCCGACATCCGGGCTGCCAATTGCAGATAGCGATCAGCTTCATCTTGATTGAGACTGAAGTCAGGCAAATGTGCAGCTTGATTTCGAAGTCTGCGCATTTGGACAAGCAAAGCATCACTCCGATAGGGTAGCTTGCCAAGGCGAACCAACTCGTCAACGAATAAATGAGGATTAACGCGAGGCATTGCTGCACCTTGCACAAAACCAGACTTTCCTGCGGCATCTTCGATTAGCACCCATGCCTCCATTATTGCTGCACGTGGCGATACATCTGCTATGCGACGCAACAGCACTAGTTTTGATGCAATCTCTGGACGTGGAAGAACAGATGGTGCTGATTTTTCAATTGCAATTACTTTAGCTTCAGCCTCAGCCTCAGCAAGACCAATTTCAAATTTTGCTTCAACATCCTTGTACTTCAGTTGTGACATTCGATGCAGTAACAATCGTAGCTCACCTTTAAACAGATAGGCAATCCAAATCACAGCAACAGGCCACGCGATTCCAGTAAGAAGAGTTACAAGAAGTTTCATATGGGTACCTGAAGGGCTAAAAAGTTATAGAGAATAGCGACATGTTTCTTTCCTTACCCCTACCCCTAGTCCCTTGAAGATCGGCCGCATTCTATCTGCTCACATCCCGGCCAAACGACTGATCGGCCAGGCTTCTGTCCCGGGGTTTGAAGGTGTCGTCGGCCATCTCTTTTTTCACCACCTGCTGGAACAGTTTCGCCATCTTCATCTTCTGCGATTCATCGTGATAGAAGGTGTTCCAGGCATAATCGAGCAGTTCCTGCAGCTTGTCCGAACTCATCTGTTTGGGCTGGAAGACCACCTTGTCCGCTGAGTAGTCGTTCCAGTCCTGGGAGAGGATGCGGTTCTGCTGGTTCAGCTCCTTCCAGGCCTTGGTGTGGGGAAAGGGGGTCAGGACCGTGAATTCGGCCAGATCAAGCTCGATCTCGAGGAGAAAATCGATCAGCCGTTTGATGAAATCTTCATCGTGATTGTCGAGTCCGAGGAGAATCGTGCCCTCGACGCCGATGCCGTGGTCGTGGTAGCGTTTGATCCGCTCCTTGATATAGTCCGAGGTGTCAAAGACTGCCTGGTACACATACCAGGCCCCGGCCTGGGCCGCGAGATCAAGGACCTCGGGCTTGTCTTCAATGGGATGGGAGCACCATTTCTTTTTCAGGGGGATCATCTCCCGGAACAGCTCCATCTCCCACTGGGTATTCTGGGCCAGGGAGTTGTCGACGATGAAGAGGCGGTTGTTGTCGATGCCGGCCATCTCGGCCACTGCCTTGTCAATGGGCCGGGGGCGGAAGACCCGCCCGCCGAGAAAGGAGACGGCGCAGGGGTAGCAGTTGAATCTACAGCCGCGCGAGGCGTGGACCAGATCCACCATCTGCACGCCCTTGTAGTTGTAAAGCTTGCGGTTGAGCAGATCCCGGCGCGCCGGGCCGACCAGGGCTATGTCCGGCCGTTCGTCCATAAAATCGTAACGAGGTTTGAGTTTGCCCTGCCGGAAATCGGCCATTACCTGTTCCATCCGGCTCTCGGCCTCGCCAAGAAAGACAGAATCTGCATGTTCCATGGTCTCCTCGGCATGAAGCATGGTGGCAATGCCGCCAAAGATAACCTTGATCCCTTTTTTCCGGTAGAGATCCGCAATCTCCCAGCCGCGCTTGACCTGCACGGTGAGCATCATCGAGATCCCGACCATATCGACCGGATCATCAAAATCAATGGTCTCCAGATTTTCATCAACAAAGTCCACGTCAACATAATCGGGCAGGGTGGCGGCAAAAACAACCGGGCCATGCGGCGGCAGGTGAAATTCGGTCTGCCGGTCCAGCTTGGCCCACTTGGGATAGATGAGTTTAAATTTCATATTTTATCAGCACTGATCAGTGTCATAGTTAAGGTATAAGCGCTCAAACCGGAGGCGGTTAGCTCCAGCGTTTCAGGTACTCTCTCGGCAGCCACAGAGATGGGTGATCCGGCAACGATGCTTCGGCTTCTGTTCAGATCGAGATCATAGATATTCATCCGGCTGCCGTCGTCATCAATCAGAAGGTCTGTTATCTGACCGTTGTCTGCGTGATAGCGACAGACAAGCTCTCCGCCGACAAGCCTTCCCGTCTTCGGCTCCCCTCCTGCCGGGGGCAGAAAGATGGCCTGCACATCACGGATCAAGCCTCCGGCAAATTCCGGCTTATCAAAAGGCGGCAGGGCCCGGCTCACTGTAAGTTTCTCCTGAGCAAGTTCGGCCTCAAAGAGAACAAGGCCCTCCACTGTCATGAGAGCACAATGAAGTTTTTGTCCGTCAAGAACGGTAACCCCGATTACCGTGGCACCGCCCCCATCAGCCCTCTTGAAGGCAATGGAATGAACAAACTGCCAGTTTCCCGTGACAAAATTCTCTCTGCATCTCTGCAGGAGTTGCCCAGCCTGATGGTCATCGACTGCATCCAGAGCCGTCAGATCCGGCAGATGGACAGGCTGCAGAACTGAACAGGCCGCCAGCAACAGGAGGAGCAAAAAAGGTAAAACAGACTTCAGGGTTCCTCGCAAAATGGTCTTTTCGCCCAATCTCTGCATTATGCTCAAAATTTTATCCTCAGAATATTAGTATATGCCTGCGGTAAAATTTTTCGCATGCCTTGATCTTGAACGAAAATCCTTATTTTTCAAGGTACCCTTCATGGTTTCATAAATGTTGCTGCCGGAATCTTCTCATTCAAGACACCATGGGAAAAAATCAATTTGGTAAAGGAATCCGGCCCTTCATAGAGCGTTACCGATTCCATCAGACCGGACTGGCCTGCCAGCCTTAATTCAATACGGCTGATGATCCTGGCCAGCGCCGCTTCTTTCGGGGTGAGCACGATGAGCCCCCCCTCCTGGACCTTGGCCTTAAAGGTGGGGGTGTCACTGATATGCCCATCAAGCCAGCCGGTGATCTCCTGGAGGACAATCGCCATGGAATCCACGCCCATTCCCTGTTCTTCGACAAATTGGCCATTACGCTCTATGAATTTACGGGTCCGGCCATCATCCATAAGCAGAACGGTGTGTACGGGCGAGAGATATTCCCAGCGTAAGGATGCAGGTGCCTGAAACACAAAGGTCCCTTTAGAGATAATAGGACGAACAAGGATGGGCAGATGTTTTTCCTGGGTGAATTCAGCCTGCACAGAGTCCACGCGCACAGGAGAAAGACCTGCGGCATCCTGCGCCTGGGCCGGAGACAAAAATCCAAGGCCTGCTGCCAGGAACAGCACCACTATCAAGGAGCGCATGGCTAACACATCCCGCCATTGACCGAGAGAACCTGTCCAGTCACATAAGAAGCATCGTCGGAACAGAGGAAGGCCACAACTTTTGCCACCTCATCAGGTCTGCCGATCCGGGCCATGGGAATCAAATTTTTTATATACTCCTTGGGGGCATCCTTAATCATATCGGTCTCAATAAGGCCAGGGGCCACCACGTTGACTCGAATACCCAGACGGGCCACTTCCGAGGCTACCACCCGGCTGGCCGCGGTCAGTCCGGCCTTGGCCGCCGAATAATTTGCCTGACCGCGATTGGGCATAAGGGCCGAGGCCGACGACAGGGAGATCACCACCCCGCTGCGGCTGCGCACCATTTTTTCGATGACCGGCCGGGTCATATTATAAAAGCCGGTGAGACTGGTATCAAGCACGGAGTGCCAGCTCTCCGGTTCCATCATCATGAACAGACCGTCATGGATGATTCCGGCATTATTGACCAGGACATCAATCCTGCCCAGCCGCTGAGCAATGTCTTCAATCACCGCTTCCGCCTTCCGGCCATCCCGGACATCAAAAGGATAGACCTCGCCACAACTTCCAGCCTCTTCCACCATTGCCAGGGTATGCTCCGCCCCAGCCTCATCAGACAAGTAATTGATCACCGTATAATATCCGGCCAAGGCAAGCTCCACGGCAATGGCCCTGCCGATTCCCTTGGCTGCCCCAGTAACGATAGCCACTTTTTGGTTGTTTTTTTCTTTCATAATATATTGTTATGCCTGAAAAAGTTGTAATGTCACTTCTCCAATAAGTCTCTTATCCAGATGTACCACACAGGAAACTTCCCGCAGATTTTCATAGTTGTGACTGTTCTCGGAACGGGTGAAAACCGTACTGCCCAGAGGAATATACTCAATATAAAACTGTGCCCGCTTCACCCCCACCAACCAGCCCATCTTAAGCGAATCAATGCCCTTGGTTTTAATGCGGTCCAGACCATTACACACCCCGGCAGTCTGGGCTGCCAGCTCCACCATGATCAACGGATGCACACCGTTTGCATCGGCCAGGGGGTAGGATGCGCTCATCACAGAAGCCGTAAGGGCATGGCTGGAATCGACCTCCAGAATATCATCAATCAGCACCATGCGGCCACGATGCGGGATCAAGTCTTCGAGAGTAATACCCGAAAGTTCTGCTGTTATCATGAATTCCACAACTTGTCTCGTTTTTTGATTTTGATCCGGCCCGGAAAAACTGGCAAGCCCATAGTATTATTAACTGGGTATGAACTTGACTCAAGCACATACTATATGTTGTCCTTATTAGTTGAATCTTGACGCCTATACAGATTTTCTCCCATAAATTTCTTATATGTTTTGAATAGCACTTTCCAAACTCTTTTCAGATGCATTTGGCACTCGCTGGAGACAAATTCTTCGAAGCTTCCCACCATCCATCTGGGCAAAAATCACAACAAGGTCTTTGCTTACTATACCACCACCTCATTTTCCTGCTTTTTCTCCACCGAGAAAAGACTCATCTACTTCAATAGTGCCATTAAGGCAATCTCGACCCGAACGAACCATCGCTCGTCACAACTTATGAAACCATGCCCAAACGGTTCAGTAACTACCAAATTCAAGAATTCGTTGCAAGCCCAAGGCGTTTGCGCCATACTTCTGGTTTATTATATGTCAAATTGCATTAAACTAAAACTGCAACGGCTTTTGGGTGTCTTAGAAAATTGTACCGAAAAAAAATCGAGGTTTAGATTCCACAATTGTCGCAATGAGAACCATTGGGCTACCAAACGTAAACTGAGAAAACATTGACGGCAGATTTCCTCGATGTCTTAATATTAAACAGAAGGGAGAGTATGGGATGAAAAAGACCGCCTTGTTTTTAGACAGCAGGACGGGAGTCTGCAGGGTGCTGTTTTGTATTTATCATACTTGACAATCTGCGAGGGGGGGGGGGCTTTATATATGAGCATATGGTCATATGATAAAATATAGAGGTAATGATGAAAAAAGAAGAAAGTCTATTGGGGCAAAGTGAACAGTGTGAATGCAGGTGTATCCATCAGGAAAGGGTTCAGGCCGCAAGAGAACATGCTTTGCCCTTAAGAGAGAATGAGCAGTTGGCGGACTTGTTCAAGGCCATGGGTGACCCCAATCGTCTTCGCATTCTTCGGGCTCTTGATCGTGAGGAGATGTGTGTCTGTGATCTGGCTATGTTTGTCGGGGTGAGCGAATCCGCTGTCAGTCATCAGTTACGTCAACTGAGACAACAACAACTTGTGACCAATCGTCGTGAAGGACCGATCCTCTATTATCGACTCAATGATAATCATGTCAGCGCACTCATCCATCTGGCCTTAGAACACCTCAGGGAGGAAATATAATTATGCTAGACTTTATCTATAACGTTCTGCTTGCCTCTTGGCACATGTTGCAGCAGGCCTCAGTCTATATCCTGTTTGGCCTCCTGGTTGGCGGGATGCTCAAGATGTTCTTATCTCCGGCCTACGTGGCAGCCCATCTGGGGGAAGGTCGTTTCAGCTCAGTATTTAAGGCAGCTCTTCTTGGTATTCCTATTCCGCTCTGTTCATGCGGTGTGTTACCGGCAGCAGCCTCACTGAAAAAACAGGGGGCCAACAATGGGGCCACCACGGCCTTTCTCATTTCCACCCCGGAATCCGGCGTGGACTCCATTTCAATTACCTGGGCCCTGCTTGATCCCATCATGACCATTGCCCGGCCACTATCCGCCTTTCTTTCCGCCTTTGTAGCCGGATGTACGGAAAACCTGTTTAATCCTCCCGACAAAACCAAACAAGCAAGTCCTGATCTGAGCTGTCCCATAGACAACTGTTGTGATGGAATAGACTGCCCTCCCAAGGATCATAAACACCATCATGGTCTCCTTGAAAAACTCAACATAGGCGTCAAATATGCGGCTACTGATCTCTGGGCTGATCTTGCCGGCTGGTTTTTTGTCGGTATTCTGCTGGCAGGACTGATCAGTGTCCTGGTTCCCGACGCAGTGATAGGCAGATACTTAGGCGGCGGACTTCTGTCCATGCTGCTCATGCTGACATTTGGCATCCCGCTCTATATCTGTGCCACGGCCTCAACTCCCATTGCAGCTGCCTTTATCATGAAAGGGGTAAGCCCGGGAACAGCCCTGGTCTTTCTGCTGGTCGGCCCGGCCACGAATATTACCTCCCTTTCCGTACTGGTTGGCCTTCTTGGTAAGCGGGCAACAGTTTTATACCTGTCTTCCATTGCCGTCATTAGTGTACTTTGCGGTCTTGCAGTCGATGCCGTCTACCTCTCCTTTGGTATCTCGGCCGTTGCCGTTGTCGGGAAGGCTGCCGAAATCCTGCCCGGCTGGCTGATGACATCTGCAACGTTTGTCCTGCTCGCCCTCTCTATCCACCCTCTGTACACCATCTTCATGGGCTGGTTCAGCAATGGAAAAGGCTGTGGCTGCACATCCGGATCCTGTTCCACCGGAGACAGTCACGGTCACGCTCATGGCCATAAACCAACAGCGGATATAGATTGCGGATGTGGCGGTTCTTGCCAGACCGTCAGCCCAGTACAACTCCATTCTATATCTAAGGATAACAAACAATGAATACGCCCTTAATGACCCTGATTATGGCCCATTACTGCCAGAGGGGCGGGTGAGTTTCTTCTGCCCTCACAGAGCAGCCCCTTGACCGACCTTGCACACTGACTACAGAGATAGGTAAAATCCCCAGGGTTGGTGGTTCGGATCTCTATTGGCAGGACAAACTGAGCCAAGTCTGGTGAGCAATGCCAGGCAGTTTTGCATTTTTCGATTTATTTCCTTCGGTCTGTTCAAGAGTTGCGCGAATGGCTTCGCGTTCCACATTCTTTAAAGTCTGGCCAACGGATATGCTTGCCGGCTCATCGTAGAGCTGAAAGTCTGTTGGCAGCATTTGAGGCGGCAGTTCTTTGGGGCTGATCTGCTCACCAAGGCAGAGGATGACCGCCCGTTTAATACTATTTTCCAGCTCCCTGATGTTGCCCGGTCAGGAATATCGGGTCATCAGTACCAGGCTCTGAGGATGAAAGCCTTTAATGTCATTTTTATTTTTTTGAGTAACGCTTGAGGAAAAAATAAGCCACAAGGAATATCTGCACATGCAGAAAACGCTGAATGCTGCCAGATAAAATAATCCTGCGGAGACAAAGATGTTTTTTACGAATATTCAACAACCCCAGGACAAACAAAGGTTGCTGACCATTGTTCTTATGTCATCGGGATCAGTGGACTGCACCTCCTTGTTTCCCGCGACTTTGAGAAAGGACACATAGTGGCTCGAGAGCTGTATTTTCTACCGATCATCCTCAGTGCATTCTGGTATGGTCTGCATTGGGCAGTTATTACCGCCCTGAGCATCACAGCTTTTTATCTCACATATTCAGCGTTCCACTGGTGAGGTTTTACTCCAGATGACCTGGATCGACTTCTGGAGATCGGCCTGTTTAACATCGTGGCAGTCACCACAGGCTTTTTACAGGACAGACAAAAGGCCCATGCCAGAGAAAAGCTGGAATCGATAAAGGCTCTGGCCGGAACGGTGGCCCATGAGATGAACAGCCCGCTGTTTGTGGCCATGGGCAACTTGGAACTTCTTCAGGACGATTTTGAACAGGACTCTGAACCGTACAGAGAAATGGAAGGTATCAAAAGCAACCTGAATAAACTGAAAACCCTGGTAAAAAGGATCTCTCAACTTGAAGAGGTGGTAACCAGAGATTATGACGGCACTTCCAGAATCGTTGACCTCGACAAGTCCTTCTCCGCCCTTTAATCTTTTTTTCTTGGCGAGGTATTTTAGTCAGTTAGTTTTACAAATCTTGGGCACCACTTTTTGAAAATCTTCCTCTTCATAGGTAAATCGCCTCTAATCGACTTCGATATTGATGGCTGTAGTATTTTCAATTCTGGCATTGATTATCCTAAAAATATTTGCACTTCCAGCAAAGCATATGACAAATATTTCCAGTCGTTATTTTTTTTCTTTTCATATATACTCTTGATTACTGAAACGAACTGTTCATCTTTCCAGTTCGTTATGAGACAGTGATAATAAATTTCCCCGCCGCTCTTCACAGCAGCCGATAAGGTAATAAATATTACAATAATAGGGCCATGGATAACTTAACAGAAGAACTTAAAAAAAGACTTATTGAAATCCTTAACCTGACAGATGTTACTCCGGAAGAGTTTGACGAAAACGCACAGCTGGTGGGCGGGGAGCTAGGTATCGACTCCATTGATGTTCTGGAAATTGTGGTCATGGTTGAAAAGGATTACGGCGTGATTATCAACAACAAAGAAATCGCCGAAAAGATTTTTTCCTCCCTTTCCTCACTCGCTGATTATATCCGTAAAAACTCTCCCAAATAATCTCCTTGAGCAGCAAAAAAAGAAACGTCTATATTGTTGGAATTGGTATCATCAGCCCGTTGGGCTATGGGCTTGATGCCACTGAGCAGGCTCTCAGAAAGAACGAATCAGCCATTAGCCCCTTACATGTTTTTGCCATTCAACAGCCTCCTCCCCTGCCAGTCGGGCAGGTACAGAACCTCCCGGATTTAACATTCCCGCGAACACACCGTCTGGCCATTACCGCCGCCAGACAAGCCATGGAAGGCTGCACCCACCCGCCTGATGCGGTAATCATTGGCTCTACCACCGGCGGCATCCTCACCACAGAAGAACTGCTGGCAGCTCAGGATCGGGACGCTCATAACTATAGATACCACGGACTGACCACGGTTGCGGAAGAGGTTGCCAGGGAAGTCCAATGCAGCGGACAGGCACTCACGGTATCCACCGCCTGTTCTTCCGGGACCGTTGCCATCGGCATGGCCCTGAAAATGCTGCAATCCGGCAAGGCGGAATGGATTCTTGCCGGAGGCGTCGACTCACTTTGCCATTTAACCTATTTCGGGTTTCATTCCCTGCAGCTTGTTGACCCCCTTGGCAGCAGACCCTTTGACAAAAACCGACAAGGCATGTCGGTTGCTGAAGGTGCTGCCATGTTGTTACTCAGCACCATAAAACCCCAAAAACCACTGGGCCAGATTCTGAGCTGCGGCCTGAGCTGCGACGCCTACCACCCGGCATCGCCCCATCCAGAGGGCAAAGGCGCTTCCAGAGCCATGCAGAAGGCCTTAGACAATGCAGCTCTCAAGGCAGAGGATATCGGCTATATCAACCTGCACGGTACCGGTACTCCGGAGAATGATCGTGCTGAATCCAAAGCAGTACGCTCAATCTTCCCGCAGCCGCCTCCACTTTCATCAATCAAGGGGGCAACGGGACACGGGCTGGCCGCATCTGGGGCCATAGAGGCAGCGATTGCCGCAATCTGCCTGCAAAAGGGGTTTGTACCGGCCAACACCGGATGTCGGCAACCTGACCCCGAATGCCAGCTGACCCCAATCCTCCAGCCTGCCGACCTGCCCATCTCAACGGTACTCTCCAACTCGTTGGGATTTGGCGGCAATAACGCGTGTCTTATCGTTGCTCAGCCTGACCTCTTTTCTTCTCCCGAACCTGCCGGCCAAAGCAGATGCCTGACTCTCCTCGGTAAGGCGTGTATCACTGGAGCAGGACACACGCAACAAAGCTTGGAAAGGTTTTGCCAAAGGGAGACAATGGCCGGGACCCTTGACCTGGAGACTATTTCAGAGCAACTTCCGGTACGGAAGGTGCGAAGACTCAAGCGCTTTTCCAGAATCGCCCTGGCCCTGGCTGATGCTGCCCGCAAGGATTCCGGCCTTGACCATTCCCCGCATTGCGTCTTTATGGGAAGCGGCTGGGGATCCCTCTCCGAGACCTATGATTTTCTGGACAAACTGCAACAGAGCCAGGAACAGTTTCCCAGCCCCATTGACTTTGTAGGCTCGGTACACAACAGTGCGGCAGGACAGATAGCCATTATGCACGAGGCAACAGGGGCCAATATCACCAGCAGCGGTGGCGATTATTCTTTTGAACAGGCCCTGCTTGCTGCAGACACTTTCCTGGACAGGGATGACAGATCAAATTCCGCCTTTGTTCTGGCCGCTGATGAAGCCCACAGCCAGTTTTCGCCGCTTTTCGACCCCTCCCTCCAGCCAGCCACCCCCCTTGCCGATGGAGGAGGCTGCTTGTATCTCTGTCGCCAGGCCATGCCGGGAAAGCTCTCACTGCAGCTCACCTTTTTTCGCAAAAAGACCACTCAGGTTATTGATGAACTGATTACAGCATCGGGCGGCAAAGAGCCCCTGCAAAGAAATTGCAGAATGATCCTGGCCGGCATCCCGGCTGCTGAAGCAAAGGAAGGGCAGGCCCAGCTGGACAGCTTCCTGGAGAAATCAGGGATCACTATCCCTGTCATCCATTACCGGGAATTTACTGGAGAATTTGCCTCTGCCTCTGCGGTTGCAGCAGTGATGGCGGTGCATCTTATGGAGTCATCTGAGATTCCAGCCGGGGAAAAAATTCTGGTTCTGGGATTTGGAGAAAATGTGACCTGTATGGAATTTGGGCGTCAATAAAATTGATGGTCTCGTCAGCAGGCTTCACCTGCTTGGTTTATTGCAAATTTTTGCTTATCTGTAGAATCTTAGATCGAATCTGATAGCTAAGGCGAAAACCGTCACACTTAATCTGACATTCACAGTCTATATACGTAATAGATCCTATTTTTTCTTTGAAATTGTAGTGTTACCTGTCTCTATTTTTGGTCATTTAATAGTTTTTCCTCCGATGGTAGCTCCGTCAAGGGCCAATTCTGAGAATGGGCCCAACAAACGCTCG
>JAHJKP010000046.1 GCA_018821985.1 Pseudomonadota bacterium | reverse complement strand
CTTTGGTGGAAAGTACACGGGTTATCGCAGCGGTCAGGGTTGTTTTACCATGATCAATATGACCCACAGTACCAACATTGACATGTGGTTTTTTTCTCTCAAACTTTTCTTTTGCCATAGTCGTCGTCTCCCTGACCATAAACTGGTTAAAATAGCAATCCAGATGGAGCCCACAACCAGAGTCGAACTGGTGACCTCATCCTTACCAAGGATGCGCTCTACCAACTGAGCTATGTGGGCCTTATCTGTACAATTGAAAAAAAATCTACTGGAGCGGGAAACGAGACTCGAACTCGCAACCCTCAGCTTGGAAGGCTGATGCTCTACCAATTGAGCTATTCCCGCCTAATACCTAAATGCAGAACGATAAAGAGATGGTGGAGGGGGGAGGATTCGAACCTCCGAAGGCGCTGCCGACAGATTTACAGTCTGTTCCCTTTAGCCACTCGGGAACCCCTCCATTCACAACCTACTTTAACTATAACAACCTTACCGCTATTACTTCACGACCTGCGCCTTAAGAGAAAATTAAGGACATGTCATTTTCAGCTGGAGCTGGCGATGGGACTCGAACCCGCAACCTGCTGATTACAAATCAGCTGCTCTGCCAGTTGAGCTACGCCAGCATACAAAGACAACAAATATACCTAGAATAAAAGAGTAAAGCAATCTTTTTTTTATTTATAGCTATTTTTGTTCTTCTGCAACCAAGCTGATTTAAATAAAACAGACTCAACTCTAAAAAGGCAGTTGCTCTTTTTCAATAATGATTAAGAATCTTATCATTGAGAGATTCAACGCATAAAAAAAGGCCATGCCAAAAAGACACGGCCTTTACAACCGGAAAGACACTTATTAAAAAAATTTACATATTAACGGGATTTTTACCAAATGAACTCTCTCTGTATCTTTCAAAAGCCATGGCAAAAGTTCGATATACTAGATGAGCAAACTTTGTATAAGGCATATACATAAAAAGCATCATCACGGATACCAGATGAATAAAATAAATAATGTATCCAGGTCCGGCCAATCCGGCCCAACGAGCAATTTCTGCAAGGAGTCCGGTTACACCAACAGCCATAATTTCCCAAATCAAAAACCAATCATAAAAAGTAGGAGTCAAACCCTTTTCACCCTCTTTTCTTGAGCGATTCATCCAGAGAATCCCTATACCTACAACCATGGCAACGGCTGAGACATTAGCAAGAATTTTAACTGGATTCCAAACAGACATTGGGCCATGCAGAAAACTCAGGGCAGGAATAAGAGCAAGCACATCATTTGCTGTTGCAGACCAAGCTGTAACAATAAAAAGGCCGATAAATGAAAGCATTAATGGTTTATGCCCCTGTACCCGATCAAGATTCTCCTTACACTCTCTGAATCGTGTATGTTGGACGATTTCAAGCACTGAAGGCCAGAGAAACTCAGACACAAACTGTACTATCGTAGGCCTGAATTCACTTTTGATCCCAGCGTTTTCTTCCATCCCCTTCCACATACTAGAAACGCCCTTAAAAGCCGAGACAACGGCCAGACCAGCAGCAGAGAGCATGACCAGATCAATAATGAAGACATTTTTAGACAACCAATGAAAATCCCAATGACCAAAAAATTGTTGGTATCCATGAGCAGAAAAATGTTCGGCAGAAGGAATAGAAATTCCACCTGAAACCAACCATAATACAAAAATGATCACAGTCGGTATTGCTATCAACATTGGTAAACCTTTTGAGCTTGAAGCAAGTTTGGCAAGCCCTGAAGGCCATCCATAAAAGGTATAGGCATAGGCCCTTATCGCACCAAGGACATCACCGGGTTTAGCACCACGTGGACAATAGGCGGTACAATCACCACAATTATGACAAAGAAATACATCAGGATCAGCAACAAGCTTGTCCTTTAATCCCCATTGCGCCCAGATCATCTCTTTGCGTGGAAAAGGTTTAGTATCCGTAGAAAGAGGACAAACAACGGAGCAGGTAGCACACTGATAACATTTTTTCAGAGTGTCTCCACCAGCACTTTTAAGATATTTAATAAATTCTAAATCTGGTTGAACATTCATTCTTCCCCTCCTGTTATATTATCAAATCTTTTGTTTAGGCCTAGAGAAGAGAACTCAATCTCTTCAATCAAAAGAAACATGATACTGGTGTTCATCTCATTTGGCAAGAGTGAGCACCAGTATCGCCTCAAACAGGACTAGAAGCCCTTAAATGGATTAGGACCAAGTTCAACAATCTCATCAACAAAATCATTAATGAGGTTAGGAATCTTATCATACTCTGTAATTGAAACTTGTTCAGACCGTACACGCTCTGGTTCAAGTCCAAGGGTTGAAAGAGAATCGCCGATGTTCTCCATACGCTTAGTGGCAATTTCAGAACCTTTTACAAAATGGCACTGATAATCGTCACCATATTTACAGCCAAGAAGCATGGCGCCGTCCATACCAGCAGAGAGCAAGTCACGGACCCAAGACATATTGACGGACCCAAGACAGCGAACCGGAACTATACGAACCATGTGATTGAGCTTGTTACGTCTCATACCTGCCATATCCAAAGCAGGATAGGCATCATTTTCACAGGCAAAAATCACTATACGCAACTTATCTTCATCATCTTCAGGAACTTCAATTGACTTAATCATTGATCCAATGAGATCAATATTATAATCCTTGAAACCAATAATACGCTCAGGACAAGCCCCCATGCAGGTACCGCATCGACGGCAACGCGTTGGATTCGGCAATGGAGTTCCCTTGGCATCATCATCAAGAGCACCAAAAGGACACTCCTCTGTACAACGTTTACATTGAGTACAACGCTGCATGAAAAACTCTGGATAGGTCTTATCACCGGAACGAGGATGTACAGCCACACCACGATCGGCAGACTCAATACACTGAATAGCCTTCAATGCTGCACCAGTGGCATCATCGATGGTTTCCTCCATGTTCATGGCCTTCCGAACACCACCACAGGTATAAATACCGGTACGACGAGTTTCGTATGGAAAGCAGATGAAATGAGAGTCGGCATAACCGTCAAAGAGACCGAGATCAAGGAAAGCAGGTCCTTGGCGATAGGCCAGATTGATTGTATTCTCAATTTTAGTCGTGGGCACCATACCTGCGGCCAGAACAACCAGATCAACATCAAGACTCAGGTCTTCACCCAAAAGGGTGTCTTTTGCAGTAACTGTACAGCCGTTGCCTGTAGCCACAACACCTGTTACCGCAGCCTTGGTCAGGAATATGCCATCATCCTGCTGAATGCCCTTATAAAACAGCTCCATATGACCGGGAGTACGCATGTGCTGATAGAGGATATAGGCCTTGGCATCAAGGTTGTTTTCACGAACATATTTTGCCTGTTTCAATGCAACCATAGAGGTTACAGAGTTACAATAAGGAAAATCCTGATCATGCTCCTCACCACCCGGGCTCATGACAAAGGCAACGGAATTAATGCCTGAAAGCTGATTATCCTTAGCCATCTTTTCAAACTGAGCGTTGGTAACAACCTTCTCATTAACACCATAGCCAAGATGAGTGTATTCAGAAACATCAGCTGGAACCCAACCGGTGGCCAGAACAACAGCACCAAATTTCTGGGCTTCAGGGTTGCCTTCTGCATAAGGTTTAAGACCAGCATTGGGATCTTCCATTTTACCTTGGCTGATAAGGTCCTGCTCATCAACACCAACTTTAGCAGGAGCATCCCACTCAGTTTTTGAACCAGCAACCTTAAGAGTAACTCCAAAATCTCCTGGAGCGCCACCTATACGGGCGACCTCAGTACCAGTCTTCACTGTAATATTGGGATCGGCCTCAACAGCTGCGACCATGGCAGCAATCGAATTGGGTTCAAGATCAGCATAAGGAAGCTTTGTCGGAAATTGCTTGGCCCAACCAAGAGCCTTGCCACCGAGTTTATCAGTCTTTTCAATAATAGTAACTTTGCTTCCAGCCTTAGAAGCTTCGAGAGCTGCCGTCATACCGGCAATACCACCACCCATGACCATGATTTCCTTATTCAGGGTCTCCAATTGAAACGCTTCAGGCAATTCAGTCTTTTTGGCACGAGCACAGGCCATGCGTACATAGTCACTGGCAGTCTCCTGCAACCATTCCTGATGGGCATCCTCTTTACCTTCTTCAGCAACACCAGCTGACCAAATAACCTGCTCACGGAGATTGGCTCGAACAGTGATCTTGTCGTCTCCGAAATTAAACTCGTTCTGCATGACACGGGGAGAGCAAGCACAGATCATTACGGTATTTACACCGTTCTCACTCATATCTTTTTCAATAAATGCACGACCATCTGCTCCACAGAGGTATGAATGATCCTTGCAATCCATGGCCATTTCACTGGTTACTACCTTCGTCAACTCTTCAATATTAAGAGCCTCACCAATGCCACAACCTGTACATATATAGGCACAATACTTTTTATCCATCGATTATGACCTCCTGGAAACCTGAATTGCCTTTAAGGCAGCAGCAGTAGATGACTGGTTAGTGGTGACAACATCTGCAGCTTTACGGGCACATCCGGCTGCAATCATCCCCTTTTCTGGATCAGAGATTATAAAACCACTGTTATCCATGGCCAAGGCGACTGGAGCGCCCTGCACTGCCAAAGATGGCTGCATTCCGGTGGCAAGAACTGCCATATCCACCTTCTGTCTAATTTTATCACCAGTTACAGCATTTTCTGCAACGACAGTAACTCCACCATCAGCTTCAGGGATAATCTCTGCAACTTTCCCCTTGATGAAGGTTGAATTCGGATCTGCCATCAGCTTCTCCCTGAATTTCTCATATTTACCAGGAGTACGGAGATCGATATAGAAGACATAGATCTTGGCATCAGGATAGCGCTCGCGGATGTAGGTCATCTGTTTGAAAGTGGCCATACAGCAGATATAGGAGCAGAATTCAAGATGGTTTTCATCCCTGGAACCTGCACATTGAACAAAGGCAAAAGACTCTGGCGCCTTTCCATCTCCGGGACGAACAATTGCACCATCTGTAGGTCCACCAGGTGCGGCCATCCGCTCAATCATCATGTTAGTTACAATGGCTTGAGACTGTCCGAATTTCAAATTTTCCATCTTGGTTGGATCATAAGGAGTCCAGCCGGTAGCCCAGATTATAGCTCCAACCTTTATCACCTTGGTCTCTGGCTGCATTTCAAGATCAACGGCATTATACTTACAGGCTGCTTTTACCGCTGCTGCTCCAGCCGCAGACAAGGCAGCTTTATTAATCACATAACGGCGTGGAAAGGCCATTTCATGAGGAAGAAATGCAGCTTTACTTTTATTCATGCCGAAGTTGAAATCGTTATCAATCTCATCAGAACAAGCAACAGCGCAATCACCACAGGCAGTACAATTGGCATTGACATACCGTGGCGCTGTCTCCAATGTCACTTCATAATTTCCTGCACCACCAGTTACAGACTTAACAGTGGTCAAGGTATAGGGACGAATCTTACGATTATCCTTTATCCGTTTAAAGTTGATCTCCAATCCACAACTTGGGGGGCACAACTTAGGAAAATATTGATTAAGCTGTGCTACACGACCACCAAAGTAGGCGTTCTTTTCGACCAGAAAAACATCATTTCCGACTTCAGCGGCTTCAAGAGCCGATGTCAGCCCACTGATACCACCGCCTACGACCAAAATCGCACCTGAAGTGCCTTGCTCGTCAGTCATACCATTCCTCCATGAGTACTCTTAATATTTTCTTTGAAGGTCTTTAACTCAGCTCACCCTAGCGTGAGCAAGAGCATCAAAGACATCAATTCCTAACCAACTTGATCCAGTCAACCTGTTGTGTTACTAAAAACAATCTGCAGAAAAAACTGAAAAAATCAGCACCAAACTACACAAAAATAGAGTTAACAATCCCAGATTTTTTGTAGTTCATCCAGATCAAAGGGTTTTAAAAACCTTTGGCCCGAATCAACCACAATATATAGAAAAAATCTCCAGGAATCCGAAGACTCCTGGAGATTTTTTTATTACATCATGAAACCAGGTTCTAAAATATTAGATCCAAGGATCGGTCTCTACGATGTTGATACACTCAACCTTCTCACACAGCCACTCCTGGGTCTCAGGATTGAAGGTGGAGTTAACGAAACACTTCCAGTTTTCGTCATCACAGGTTGGGAAATCTGAGCGATAATAGAATCCTGGATAACGGGACTCTTTACGGAACTCAATGTGACGGATATGGGTCTCTACACACCAGATACGATGATAGTTCTCCCAAGCACGAAGAAGCTCATGCAAATCTCCGGCAGCCATCTTGGCAGCATCTTCACGAAGCATCTTCAGAAGATCAAGGCAGATGTTCAGAAGTTTACCAGAGGTCATGTAATAGGTTGCAACACCACCACCATACTCATCGGTAGCCTTCATCAGACGCATCATGATACCTGCGGGTTTGCAGAAATTAGGATTCACGTTTGAAGAGGTAGAAGCACCAACATGCTCATGATACAGTTTAACTGGTGCGTAGATCTCATCAGCAAGTTCCTGAACAGTTTGTTTCAGCTCTGGTTTGAAGGAAGCGTTGTCACGGCAGAATTTTACCATCTGCTTGGCAACAATACGACCTTCCGCATGGGCACCGGAAGAAAACTTATGACCTGATGCACCAACTCCATCACCAGCAGTGAAGAGTCCGTCAACGGTGGTCATACGGTTATAACCCCATTTGTACTTGTGCGCACGTGATGGGTTGGCAACGTTAGGAACCCAATCTTCCTCTGGACCAGAGGTCCAGATACCACAACAACCGGAGTGAGATCCAAGCATGTAGGGTTCAGTTGGCATAATCTCGGAACCTACTTTCTCAGGCTCGATATTGGCACCGGCCCAGAGACCAGCCTGACCAACAGACATATCCAAGAAATCTTCCCAAGCCTCAGACTCAAGATGTTTCCAATATTTCTTCACACCCTTCTCGTCCATACCGCCAGCCTTTTTCGCATCAAGGAAGGCATTCAGAGCAACATCAGTTGCCATGTAGATTGGACCACGTCCAGCTTTCAACTCATTGAGCATCAAGTGGTTACGAAGACAGGTAGGAGTAACGGCAGAGGCACCATAAGGCATGAACTTCTCAAGCTCATCTTTTACTGCTGGGCTGTTGGCATAGAACTCACCAAGACCATTTTGTACCTTAGCTTTGAAAAGAAGGAACCAGGCACCAACAGGACCGTATCCATCTTTGAAACGAGCTGGGGTGAAACGATTCTCCATCATGGTCAGTGTAGCACCAACCTGGGCGCACATGGTGTAGGTGGAACCGGCATTCCATACTGGATACCAGGCACGACCCTTACCCTCACCGGTTGACCGTGGGCGGAAAATGTTAACAGCACCACCGCAAGCTACGAGAGCAGTCTTGCAACGGAAAACATGAACTTTATTCTCACGGGTGGAGAAGCCAACAGCACCAGCGATCTGGTTAGGCTTGTTCTTGTCAAGAAGCATCTTCACGATAAAGATACGCTCGAGACAATTCTCAGCACCAAGTGCGGTTTTGGCTGGCTCGGCAACGATACACTTGTAAGACTCACCGTTGATCATGATCTGCCATTTACCGGTACGAACTGGAGTACCACCTTCACGCAGGCTCTTGGCAGGAGCAGCACCATCAAGGTTATTGCCATCTGCATCCAGCTTCCAGATTGGGAGGCCCCACTCTTCGAACAGCTTCACAGACTCATCCACGTGACGGCCACAGTCATAGATCAGATCCTCACGAACAACACCCATGAGATCATTACGAACCATCTTCACGTAATTCTCAATTGGGTTCTCGCCGATATAGGTATTGATAGCAGAAAGTCCCTGGGCAACAGCACCAGAACGCTCCATGGAAGCCTTATCAACGAGGGTAATTTTCATGTCAGCTGGTGCCCACTTCTTGATCTCAAAAGCAGTGCCGCAAGCAGCCATACCGCCACCAACGATAAGAACGTCAACATCATGCTCGACGATCTCTGGATTCACCACGGCAGCAATCTCACCATTTGGTTTATTTGGTAATGCCATATTTAAATCTCCCTAAAATATTAAAAGAGTTTGTGTGCAATTCTTCTCAAATATACGAGGAATTACTTCTTTGGTGTTGGAAGAGCGGACTCAAGAGCCAAACACTCATCATCCAGATTAGCACCCTTGAGGTCCGTGTATGCGTTGGCAGCACCTTCAGAAGTGGTACGAACAGGGAACTTGAAGCGTTTCATATTACCATTACGGAACTTAACTGTCCACATGATATCAGAAGCACTGCGCATTGGATGAACTTGTCCACCCATAGGTACAAAGTCATCATAGCCACGAACAAAGATTGCGCCCTGGGGACAAATCTTTACACATGAATAACACTCCCAGCAGGCATCTGGCTCCTGGTTGTAGGCACGCATCTCCTCTTTGTTAAGCACCATCAGGTCGTTGGGACAAATGTACATACACGCTGTTTTGTCTCCGCCCTTGCAACCATCGCACTTGGAAGGATCTACATAACTTGGCATAAAACTACCTCCTCAGTTCATTTTTACTTTTGCGACCCAGAACCGACTGGGCCAACTTAACTCCTACACAACAAACATACTCCACAACCCCCCTACATCAGAGACAAGAAGGCAGCTTACAAGCACTCAACTACATACAATAACACACTATTTTATCAACCAATTCATCATATCAACAAAATGAACGCTCACTCATTTTTAATAGAGTTAATCTTATAATTTGTTGCCGATTAATTGTCAAGAAAATTAATCACCGGAACTTTGCTGAGCTTAATATGATTTCCTGACCAAGACCTCTCTTGGCCTTGCACCATCAGCCGGACCGACAATGCCCTCTTTTTCCATCATTTCAATCAATCTTGCGGCCCGGTTATACCCAATCCGAAGACGACGCTGAACCATTGAAATGGAAGCCTGCCCAGACTCGCAGACCATGGCGATTGCCTCATCATAACGTTCATCTGCCTCATCATCATTCGAAAGAGCAACTCCATCTTCCTCCTCCACCTCCGCGATAACGGAATCATCATAGCTGGCGCTTCCCTGTTTTTTCAGGAAATCAACAATCTGTGTCGTCTCGGCCTCTGAGATATACGCACCATGAATCCTTTGCAAAGGTCGTCCTGACGGCAAGTAGAGCATATCGCCAGAACCCAGAAGATGCTCAGCGCCAGCACTATCTATAATTGTTCTTGAATCAATTTTGGAGGCCACTTTAAAGGAAATACGAGTGGGAAAGTTTGCCTTGATAAGCCCCGTCAGCACATCCACGGAAGGCCGCTGAGTCGCAAGGATAAGATGCATTCCCGAGGCCCTGGCCATCTGGGCCAATCGGGCAATGGAGGCCTCGACATCTTTAGATGCAACCATCATCAGATCAGCCAGCTCATCGACAATAATGACGATATAAGGTAATTTTTCTCCTCCAGTCTCGTTATAAGAATCAAAATTTTTCACCTTTGCCTCTTCAAGCAATCGGTAGCGGCGCTCCATTTCCCGCACCGCCCACTGCAAAGCCCTCGATGCAAGTTTTGGCTCCACTACCACCGGATGCAGCAAATGCGGAATCCCTTCATAACCAGACAGCTCAATCCTCTTAGGATCGACCATCAAAAGCCGCACTTCATCAGGGGTTGCGTTAAAGAGCAGCGACGAGATAATGGTATTAATGGCGACACTCTTGCCCGCACCTGTAGCGCCAGCAATCAATAGATGCGGCATTTTGGCCAGATCAGCAATGACTGGATTGCCAACCACATCAAGACCGAGAGCAATAGAAAGTTTCGCCACTGAGGACCGATATTTTTCAGTGGTCAAGAGGTCCCGAATATACACCACCTGCCGGTCTTTATTAGGGATCTCAATACCAAGAGCCGCCTTGCCTGGAACCGAACCCACAACTCGGACTGATTGCGCCTTCAGCCCCAAGGCAAGATCATCGGCCAGGGCTACAATCTTATTAATTTTCACTCCGGCCGCCGGAGCATACTCATAAGTTGTTACCACCGGACCAGGAGAGATCCCAACTACCTTGCCTGAAACGCCGAAATTAATCAGCTTTTGTTCCAGTTGCTTGGATACTTTGTAATACTCTTCCTTATCTACCTTCTGCTGCACTAACTCTGGTTTCTCAAGCAAGGACAATGGCGGCAGATGCCATTCCCCCCTGGCAAGCGGTCGCAGGGCAAAGGTCTCATCACCCCCTGAAGTCTCTGGCGTCATACGTGATTCCTTGACAACCGGAACTCCGCTTAAAAGGAGAGGTACAGTCTCGCCCGCTGCCTCTTCCCTCCTTCCTGATCTCTTTTCCCTGACCTGTTCAACAAGACTTCCCTGTCGCCTCTCGTTCTGGCGAATCTCCCGATTCACCCTCATATTTTTGAACGCTCCCCAGAAAAAAGAGCCAAAGCTATAAGGGGAAAGGCGGGTGGCGAGCATGATGGAAATAACAAAGATCAACATTAAGAAAAGCACGGCCCCTGGCCCACCAATCACTGAACGCAATAGGTCCAGAACAGTCTTTCCAAGAAAACCGCCTGCGTCCACGCTCACAACGCCCTGTAATGACAGAGAAGAAAACAGCCCGCAGGCTGCAATGACCGCACCGGTCAAACCCGCCGTTATCTGCGGCAAACGATCAAAGGTCATGCGAGGACCAAAAAAAAGAAAAGAACAGAAAAGAAGAAGTACATCCAGCAGATAGGCGCCCACACCGATAAATTCCACGAGGAACCGGCCAAGAATCCGGCCTAATTCACCGCCCCAGTTTGAGCCGGTGGACAGAGAAGTGGACAACAGACTGATAAGAAGGAAACAAGAAAGAAAAATTCCACAAACAGCAACCGCTTCCTGTTTCAGCCCAGGCCTTGTCTTGATTGGTGTTTGATTCATGAGGAGGTGCAGGTTAGTTTTTTACACACGGGTCAGAGTCATCTTTCGTCGCCTCGTCTCTTTCGCCCGCCGTTTTTTGGTCATCCGTGCTTGGAGCGACCTTGAATTCTCCCTGGCCAGAACCACTGCCGCGGATCACAACACGCACCGCATCAAGGATACCATTAACAAAGGGAGGCGAATCTTCGGTTCCATACCGTTTAGCGATTTCCACCGCCTCATTGATGACCACCTGGTCAGGAGCATCTTCGCTGAACAGCATCTCGTACACTGCGATACGCAAAAGATTTCTATCAGTCAGGGCAATCCGCTCCATGCGCCAGTTACTCGCACTTTCCCTTATTAAGGCATCAATACGATCAAGATGGCGCATAGTTCCCCGCAGCAACTCAAGGGCATAAGGGAGGGCCAGCTTCTGTACCGAATAGAGGGCACAAAACCGTTCAAAACGTGCATTAAAATCGTCTTGCAACTGTACACCATCAGGGAAAAACTCCTCCTGAAAAAGAAACTGCATGGCAGCCTCACGTGATTTTCGACGTATTCCCATGAAATAAAACAATGAAGTGCGAAGAGTTTATCAATATCGTTAACGTAATGTTACAAATATTGAATTATTCAGCCACAAAACAGTTGAAATACAGTCGATGACGACGGCTTTCTCGTATCTCTCAAATATTTTGTGGTGACTGATACATACTGCCTTCAGTAAATGAAACAGTTATTGAAGATTAACAAGGAGGTTCGCCATTTCTATGGCGGCAACAGCGACCTCTGCACCTTTATTTCCTGCCTTGGTACCGGAGCGTTCAATGGCCTGCTCAATGGTTTCCGTGGTCAATACACCAAAAATAACGGGCACCCCTGTCTCCAGACCCACTTGGGCAGAGCCCTTAGAAACCTCATTAACCACCACATCAAAATGGGGAGTGGCACCGCGAATAACTACACCAAGGCAGATCACCGCATCGTACTTCTGAGACGAGGCCATTTTCTTGGCAATCAGGGGAATCTCAAAGGCACCGGGAACACGTGCAACATCGATATCTTCCTCTAAAGCTCCGGAACGAACCAGAGTATCGAGAGCCCCTTCCAGTAACTTCTCCGAGATAAAAGAATTAAAGCGAGCGACAATAATCGCGAATTTTTTGCCATCCGCCTTCAGGTTTCCTTCAATCATGTTTGCCATAGCATTACCACCTTCATTACTTGTATATATAGAGTGGCCTCTCAAATCAAGAGGCCTTTATTTTACCCGTTTTATTCATCTTCAACTTCCATCAGATGGCCCATCCGGTCCCGCTTGCACTGCAGATAGCTCCTATTCTCCACACTGGCCGCCATCTCAATGGGAAAACGTTCCACCACCTCAATACCATAACCCTCAAGGCCGATGATCTTCTTGGGATTATTTGTAAGCAGGCTCATTTTTCTGACCCCGAGATCACGGAGGATCTGAGCCCCGATACCATAATCACGGAGATCGGCCTTAAAACCTAAATGTATATTGGCTTCAACTGTATCCATTCCCTCGTCATCCTGGAGATTATACGCCTTCAATTTATTGACAAGACCAATGCCCCGGCCTTCCTGCCGCATATAGAGCAAAACGCCAGTGCCTTCCTGATCAATCATCCGCATTGCCGCATGCAACTGTGACCCACAGTCGCAACGGGCCGAACCAAAGACATCTCCGGTAAGACATTCGGAATGAACGCGGACCAACACCTTTTTCTCGGGATCAATCTGCCCTTTCACCAGGGCAATATGTTCCAGGTTGTCCACGTCATTGGTATACACTACAGCCCTGAACTCACCGGCATGCTCCGTGGGTACACGGGTCACAACCGCGCGATGCACCAGAACATCCTCCCGCAGGCGATAGGCTACCAGATCGGCAATGGTGGCAATCTTCAGATCATGCTCCGCAGCAAACTTCTCCAGATCAGGCATCCTGGACATGGTTCCGTCATCATTCATAATCTCACAGATAACCCCTGCCGTGCTGCAGCCCGCGAGACGGGCAAGATCCACTGACCCTTCAGTCTGGCCAAGACGAACCAACACCCCGCCCGCCCGGGCTCGCAGTGGAAAAACATGCCCGGGATTAACCAGATCATAAGGCTTGGCATCAGGCGCAACCGCAACCTGGATGGTACGGGCCCGATCCGCTGCCGAGATACCGGTAGATACCCCGGTGCGGGCCTCAATACTGATAGTAAAACCGGTGCCAAAGGGACAGGTGTTTTCACTTACCATCATCGGCAATTGCAGTTTGTCCACAAGGTCCGGACTCAGCGTCAGACAGATCAACCCCCGACCATACCTGGCCATGAAATTAATGGCCTCAGGTGTCACCGCCTCAGCGGCCATACAGAGGTCTCCCTCATTTTCCCTATCTTCATCGTCAACCAGGATGACCATCTTCCCGGCCTTAATATCTTGTATTACTTCCTCAATTGGACTTACTGCCATGATCAAGTACCTTGCGTTAAAATAAACTATCCCTCACCCCTTCATCCATGAAGGAGCATTGAGGAGCCGTTACGAAACAAGCCAGCCTCACTTATCTTTTACGATCATTTCGTTACAGCCCCTGATACCGTTTTGCTTACTCAGGTGGTTATTTTTTTATTACAGCCGCTTAGCATCAAAAGGGCGTCAAAAAAAACCATGCTCTGCCAAGAAGGCAGGATTAATTATTCCTTGCTCCGGCCCGGAAGAAGGAGAGGGCTGCACAGCAAGGAGCTTTTCCACATATTTACCGATAATATCAACCTCAATATTCACCCGACTACCGATCTTCAATAGACTAAGGGTGCTCACCTGCAAGGTGTGCGGAATAATCGAGACATCAAATCGCCCAGCACTGCAACTGTTCACGGTCAGACTGACCCCATCAATGGTGACTGATCCTTTTTCAATCACATAGCGACTCCATTGTTCAGGCAAGGAAAAGGAAAAAAGAGTAAAGGCACCTATGGTGCGCCGCTCCCGCACCGTGGCTACACAATCAACATGACCTGAGACAATATGCCCTCCCAGCCTGTCGGACACGCGCAAGGCTCGTTCCATATTGACCGGACCGCCAACGCCAAGTTCTCCAAGGGTGGTGCGCGTCAAGGATTCCGGAGACACATCCACGCTAAAACGGCGGCCCAGTATAGCATAGGCCGTCAAACAGACACCACTGATAGCAATGGACTCTCCTTCTTCCGGATCAGCAATATCAAATCCGGCCTCAAGATCAAAGGCCAAGCCACCACCCGTACCTCGTCTCCCGCGCAATATGCCTGTACCCGCGACAATGCCTGTAAACATAATCCGCCCCTGAGCCATTATTCAAAAATGATCATACCATTGAAATGCTACGATCGGCATAAAGAGCCGTAACAAACTAGTCTAAAATATAATGATTATTTCGTTACGGTTCCCAACCTGTCTCAGACTGCCTCTTCCAGCGCCTGGGCCATTTTGAGAAAACGCTCGGCAATATTATTGTGTTTATACCTGGCATGGATGGAGGCGATCGTCCGATACCCATCGGCAGCCGTGGCCTTATTACCCGCTTCAATATGGACGTCAACCATCAGTTCCAAGGTCTCCACAGCCCCCTTGGGATTATTATTCCGGTTATATGAGTCCAACAGATCAAAACAGAGCTTAACGGCCTCCGGATACTGTTTCAACCCCTGATGCACCAGAATAAGCTGTTTTGAAAGGGCCATAAGGCTCATGGGATCATCATTTTTTTCACAGATATCCCAGGCCCGCTGATAATGGGCCAATGCCTTCTCATATTCTGCGCGCTGCAGACAGACATTACCCAGTTGATTGGAGGCATTGGCGATCCCGTTCTCATCACCTTTTTCCTCAAAAGCGAGGAGGGCATTATGAAAAGCAAGGGCTGCCTGGGACAGTTCGTTCTTCTCTAAAAATTCCTTTCCTTCGTCATATTGTGCCTGGGCAGGATCAGAGGACTTTTTCTTCTGATCCACCGGGGCGATATTTTGAATAGGTTGTAAAGTGGTATTGGTCATGGCTAAACATCTCCTTCATGAATCCTGGCCACAGCCTCCCGGGCCAAGGCTGAAACGGTATAGTTAATACATTTTGCATCTTCCCAGATCGATAATTCCGCCATATCCTCAGTGAGCGGCATCAACTGGATCGCTGCCTCTGTCGCCTTGATACGACCCAACAGACGAGCAATCTGACCGCGCATGGCAGGATCTGGATGAGTCATAAAATGAAACAGATTGAAAAAAGGGGTTTCACGGATCAGATCCGGCCGTACCCTGGCAATTTTGTTCAGCGCCCAGATAACCTGGATCTGTGTGGAACTATCCCCCATATAATTCAGGAGATGGCGGGTAAAGGCGCCAAAAATATCGGTCCGCCCGGAGATGATCTCTCCCAGGGTCTCCACCATACCCCAGGGGGTGGCAGCGGAATCAGAACAGGCCTCAAAAAGCCGGTGAATGAGCTCTGATACCTGGCCGGGTTCCCTGGTGGCAACCCGGGAAGATACCTGGCCGATAATCGAGGCAATCCGCCATCGCTGTTCCTCGTCCGGCTGATACAACAATCGTTGCAACAGACGCAGGGTCTTCTTGTCATCAAAACAGAGGCGGACAAGGGTATCAATATCGCCAAGATCGGTATATCGCGTCACATCCTGCTTGGTGGCCTTGTTTTTTTTTCGCTTAGGATCAAGAACTGGTTCCATAGCAATGGGATCCTGTTCTGAGTCACCACTCAACTGGCGGGCCTGGGCAGATTTTTTTTCTTTGACCCGCTTCGAAATTTCAGTAATAGCTGTATGCAGACGGACAAAATAAAGGACCCCTCGCACCGGTCTGCCATCAATGTTCTTGGTATTGACAACCTGATGGGTCAACTCATCATAATCTTCCACCCGGCCAGTCAGATAATCATCCTCAGGAAGGAGATCCCAGGCAAAATCCCAGTTGTTATCACAGGCCAGGACCAGAGTTTCCACAATGGCCGATCCGATATTATGGCCAGTAGGATCGCAGCTATAGACCGCGCCACATCCGCAACGCCCCACCTTAAACTCATGCATCTTCCGCTCTATACCATCGGTTGCCCGTCCTACTTTCTGGCCGCAGAAGGGACACCACGGTGGTGTTGTTAATCGTTGTTTGCTCATATCAATTTATTACTGATCGTTCTTTACCTTGCAGGGAACCCATCATGCCAACTCTTGATTCAGTCGATTCGCAAAATTGGGATCCACAGAATAGCCCAGCTCGCTGGCCTTGTCCAAATGTTCCTTAGCCAACGTGAACTCTCCACTGAAGAAAAGAGCCACCGCCAGGTTATTCTGGCCCAGAGGGGAATCAGGATCAAGCTCCACTCCTTTACGCGCCGCTTTCAGAGCCCGTTCATCCTCACCCTTCATGGTCAGTACCGAGGTCAGATTCATCCATACAGTCGCCAGCTTGGGATTATACTGAATAGCCTTATCATACGCTGCTATTGCCTTATCAAGTTCGTTGCGCTGCTGCCAGATCAACCCCATATTGGCATGGGCCTGAGCAGTCTCGGGCATGACCCTGATCGCCTCTTCATTCAGTTCCTGGGCCTTGGCCAGATCACCCTTGCCAAAATAAATGGCCCCAAGATTAATCATACTCTCACCGCTCATAGGATCAATGGCAATGGCCCGCTCAAGCATCTTGATGGCGTCATCCACACGGCCAGCTTTCAGGTAAACCAGTCCCAGATGATGATGAGCCATCACGTTATTAGGGTTCTGCTGACATTTCTTCTCAAATTCTTCAATGATCTTTGGTAAATCTTCCTGCAACTGTTCTGACATAACACACCTCTATACTCTCATCAGACAGGCCGCTCTCATCCACAAACATCCGTTTATCAGACACCTGTATGACAGCCACCATCTCTATTTTATGGTTACCTTCAATTCACTGCAGCAAACCGGACAGATGACTTTATGAAAAAAACTGCAAAAATAAGATTCTTTTGCCAAGTCACAAAATCGCTTACACTATAGACACCTTCAACACACTTGCAAGAAGAAAATCCACTCAAGGAGTATTAACAAATGGATAAACGGATTCTAGCTGCTACCAAAGAATCCCCATTGGCATATGCCAAAATCAAAGAAAGAAACAAATAATTCCAACCCATTTTCCGTGAGCTGTTAAACGGGCACCGAGATGGCCTAATGCCACCAAAGAATGAACAAATACCGGGTAGTATCAATACAACATTTTCTCTTTATCAAATAAATTCCCAGGGTTTCCATTCAGCTATTAAACTTTTCTTCACAGGAAAAGGTTAATTCATTCTGCTGCAGCGCCAGCACCTGTTTGGCCTGAACCACATCACGAGCTATCTGAGCGGCAAGTTCCTGAACACCTGAAAACTTCTGTTCTCCACGCAGAAATTGCAGCAGATTTACCTTAATGGGCTTTCCATATATATCTTGATTAAAATCAAAAATATGGGTCTCAGCAACCAGCTTCTCTTCACCAAAGGTAGGATTATAACCAATATTCAATACTCCCCCGTAACATCTACCGTCACAAATCACCTGACTCACATAGACACCGATCTTGGGAATGAGATCTTCCGGTTCCAGGTGCAGGTTAGCCGTGGGAAACCCTATTTCCTTGCTGCCCCGCTGTTTACCGACCTGAACCTCACCACGTATCTGGTAAAAACGGCCGAGCAGCTTTCTGGCGTCAGCCATACGCCCTTCCGCTATCAATTCTCGCACCTTGGTTGAACTGACCAGCATCCCGTTTTCATAATGGGCATCAACCACAGTCACGGGAAACCCTTTTTCCTGCCCCTGCTTTTGCAAAAAATTGATATCGCCAGTCCTCCCCTTCCCAAAGGCATAATCATATCCGACCACCAATTCTTTGACCCCTATACGTCTTTTGAGGATCTCATCAACAAAATGAACGGCCGAAGTGGCAGCAAACTGCAAAGTAAAAGGAACAATCACCAGAACATCAATGCCGGCATGGTCGATCAACTCGATTTTTTGGGCACAGGTGGAAATAAGCTTGATCCCCTCTGGTCGAAGCACCTGCAAAGGGTGAGGGTCAAAGGTAATGGCAACACTGGTCCCGTGATGACGGTAAGCCCTTTGCACCACCTCCGCAAACAACATTTGATGACCAAGATGCACCCCATCAAAGTTGCCGATGGTGACACAGGCATAAGGATAGGTGCTCTCAATAGCCTCAAGTTCTCTGAAAATTTCCATTACATCCTACGTCCTTCTCTTTTTTTAGCCTGCTAGCAAGAAAGTCTTGACAAATTTCGTCCAGACAAGCATATTGCACATCGTAGTGCCGTAGTGGCGGAATGGCAGACGCGCTAGGTTCAGGTCCTAGTGGGGGTTTCCTCGTGGAAGTTCGAGTCTTCTCTACGGTACCAAATTGAGTAAAGGGTTACGATCTGTAAAGGTTGTAACCCTTTTTTTATTGCTACCCCATCTTCTCGCTCCCTCAATCTACAAATAACTTCCGCAGACACAACCTCTGCCGTATAGCATGAAACGCTCTTTCCCGCAATCCTGATGAACTCCTCCACTCTCCTATTGCCCCCCGCCACTGATTAAACGACCTCAACCAAACCCCACTATTTGCCAAAAGAGCATTCAATGGCTAAAGTGCACGCTATAAAAGCACCTCCTATCCTTGCCTTTTCCATGAGCTCCTTTATTTTCTCGGAACAGATATGGTATTCCAGACTGAAACAACACTAGATCACCATATCCTCACAACCAACCGGGAAGAGACTGCAGCCACCTGGTCCTTGCTACTTTCAGCGGTCCAGATTCCGCACCATATTCACTCCAGCGACAACAGCTGGCAGCTTTGGGTAAACGCTGACAATGAACTGAGGGCAATCTATGAGCTTGAAAGCTACTTCACAGAAAATAAAAACTGGCCTTCCCCACCACCGTCTCCAGACAATGATTTCACACCTCTCCTGCAGCCCCCAACCCTCCTCCTGATCGGTGGTTTAATCCTCTTCTTTTCCATAACCGGCCCATGGGAAGATCACTCCCTCTGGTTTATACAAGGTGAAGGAAACGCTCAACGCATACTTCAAGAGGGAGAATGGTGGCGCCTGATAACAGCCCTTACCTTGCATGCCAATACTGTCCACCTCCTGAGTAACTGCTTCATTGGAGGGTGGCTCATTCATTTCTTCTGTCGAATTACCGGTACTGGCCTTGGACTCTTCTTCCTACTTTTCACCGCCGGTTGCGGGAACCTGACCAACGTCCTGATTCATGGCCCAGATCATAACTTTGTCGGCTTTTCAACGGCAGTATTTGCCCTCATCGGCATGCTGGCCATCCTCACACACCGAGCCCGAAAGAAAATCACGGGCTATCATTTTCTCATACCCGTCATGGCAGGGACGGCACTTCTGGCCACTCTTGGTAGTTCCGGCGAACACACTGACCTCGGCGCCCATCTCTTCGGGCTGATCTGCGGACTGATTTTTGGACTCCTCCTGGGAGGCGAACCGCTCCACAGCATGCGCCACTCTCTTGTGGTCCAATGTATCTTCTTCCTCCTTTTTCTATCCCTGCTCCTTGGCAGCTGGATACTGGCCCTCCACCCATAACCCTACAGCCAAGTTTCCTTGACAATATGAATTCCCCTTGTATCTTAAGAGCTCAGATCATTTCGTTACAGCTCTTTACCTCATTTAAAGATTCCAATTATTCCGTAAGGTTAAACATCGGTTTACTCGGAGATTTATCATTTTGATTTGCAATCCTTCAGGAAAGACTTAGTCTTTGCAAACATTTTTTAATAAGATACCAAAACATACATCACTCCCCTCTACAGTCAAAACAGGAGAACAACTTTATGTCTAACCAGGATCAACAACCTCCATGGGGTCAGAAAAAAAATCCCCAGACCCCTGAAGAATGGGTGGCCCTCTTCATTAAAAAGCTACAAGACTACTTCTCGGACGCAAAAAAACCGAATCTAAGCAGCTCAGGGCAGGGCACTCCCTCTCAGCCTGGCAACCCCATAGCCGGGATCGGTAAATTACTAACTTTCATCCTTGCCATCCTGATCCTTCAGGGTATCTATGCCTCTTTTTACAAGATCTCTCCAAGTGAGGTAGGGGTTGTCCTCCGCCTAGGACAATACTCCCGCACCACCCAATCAGGACTACACTTCAAGCTTCCCCTGATCGACACTTTGTACAAAGTTGACGTAGAAGAGATACGGAAAGAAGAGTTTGGTTTTCGCAGCCGCACCCCTGGACAGCAAAGCACGTTTGATCGAAGCGGATTTGAAATGGAATCTCTGATGCTCACTGCTGATACCAATGTGATCAATGTCGCCTGGATCGTCCAGTACAGGGTCAGCGACCCCCTTAACTTTCTCTTTAAAGTCAAAGACGTACGCCAGGCGGTACGCGACATCTCAGAGAGTATCACCAGAAGAGTGGTCGGCAATATGGATTTTGACTATGTCCTCGGCAATCGGGATCTCTTGGCGGCAGATGCAAAAAAAGAACTGCAGGCACAACTGGATAAGCTGGAGGCAGGAATCTCAATCGGTACCGTCCAATTTCAAGATATCAATCCTCCTGAGCCTGTCAAGCCGGCATTCAATGAGGTCAACGAGGCAGACCAGGACATGAAACGATTGGTCAATGAGGCAGAAGAAACCTACAACAAGGTTATTCCCAAGGCCCGTGGTGATGCAAAAAAAATGGTTGAAGTGGCCCATGGCTACGCCACAGCTAGAATCAATGAGGCCGAGGGTGAAACTGGACGTTTTTTGGATATCCTCAAGGAATACAAAAACGCCCCTGAAGTCACGCGTAGACGGATGTATCTGGAGGCCATGCAGGCAATTATGCCTGAAGTAGCTTCTGTCTATGTTATCGATGAAGATCAGAAGTCGCCGTTACCCCTGCTCAACC
Organism: Pseudomonadota bacterium; assembly: GCA_018821985.1. Lineage (GTDB taxonomy): Bacteria > Desulfobacterota > Desulfobulbia > Desulfobulbales > Desulfocapsaceae > UBA2270. Next base: position 1,142 of record JAHJKP010000046.1, on the reverse strand, counting down.
TCTCCGCCACTCAAGGGGTGACAAGCCCCAAATCAATACAACAAGGAAACTAACATGAAACAAATAGCTCAATTTTTCCTGGCAGGTCTCGTCCTTCTGGCTATTGTGGTCATCTATGATGGTTTCTTTATTCTTGAGGAGGGAACGCAGGCGGTAATCACCCAGTTCGGCGCCCCGGTCAGTACCCCAAAAACATCCGCTGGTCTGCACCTGAAAGTCCCTTTTGTCCAGCATGTCAATCTGTTTGACAAAAAAATCCAGATCTGGGATGGCGACGCAAACCAGATCCCGACCGGGGATAAAACTTATGTATATCTTGATGTTACCGCTCGCTGGCGCATCACTGATGCCCTGAAATATATGCAGGCAGTCAAGACCGAAGCCCGGGCCCAATCCATGCTCGACGATATCATTGACGGCACGGTGCGCGATATGGTGAACAAGAATGATCTTATTGAAATTATTCGCAGCTCTGACTGGACTGCTGAGACGATGACCGCCATCGACAAAGACCCCGGAGCCGCACCCAAACGTGGCCGTGACGTGATTACCAATTATATCGTTGAAACAGCCGCCAAGGCCACTCCACAATACGGAATCGAGCTCATCGATGTCATGTTTAAACGGGTCAACTACATTGAGTCTGTGCGTATCAAGGTTTATGACCGCATGATCTCAGAGAGAAAACGTATTGCTGCGGAAAAACGCTCCACCGGCGAAGGCAAAAAGGCCGTGATTCTCGGCACGGTTGACCGTGAGTTAAAGGTGATTACTTCCACGGCCAAACGTGACGCCATCGGCATACGAGGCAAGGCCGATGCCGAAGCAACAAAGATATTTGGGAAGGCCTATAGCCAGGATCCGGAATTTTATTCATTTACCAAAACCCTTGAAAGTTATCAGGAGATAATCGGCGACAAGACTTCTCTTGTCCTCTCCTCAAATTCCGATATCTTTCAGTACCTGAAAAGTATTGACGGGAAGAGGTAAACCCTTATTTTCCGGGCCTGTAAATAATTTTGTGTAAATGACATTTTTTAATGTTCAATAAACCGGCATTCTGTCGCCAAACAAAATGGAGAAGCGGTTCAAAGCTGCCTTCCAGTCCCTGATTGGCAAGGTCCATTTCTTGGCTATATTGT
>JAHJKP010000045.1 GCA_018821985.1 Pseudomonadota bacterium | reverse complement strand
TGCGCGAATCCTGCAGCTTGCAGCCCTCCTTGCCAATGAACTGGGTGTGGATATTTCCGACCTGCCCCTGGCCGGCTCCTCGCCGGAATGGTATTCGGAGAAGGCCGCCGCCATAGGCACCTACTGTGTCGCCTCCGGAATCTACACCCATCTCGGACACCCTCCCAATATCACCGGTTCCGAGCTGGTGACCAATCTGGCCCTGGAAGGACTCGACCAGCTCCTCGGCGCCTGCTTCGGCATTGAGCCGGATCCATTCAAGGCGGCCGAACTCATTGACAAACGGATCAGAGAAAAACGAAAGGGTCTGGGGCTTAGCGAATAATGCACATGCCTGGTCACTATTAGAGAGTAATGAGGGGCTCAGGAAGCAAATTCAGAAAGTGGTCATTTCCTGAGCCCAATAACAGATGTATACCTTTTGAGAATGCCTCATGACAAAAATACGAAGACTGGTACTTGATGTACTCAAACCACACCAACCCAATGCCTTGGACTTTGCCTCTGCCTTGGCAGGTCTCGGTCCAGATTACCATATAACTTTAACGGTTATCGAGGTTGATAAAAAGACGGAAAGCACCATGGTGACCATTGAAGGCGCGGATATCCATTTTGACGATATCAAGGCGGCCATCGAGAAAATGGGCGCATCTGTTCACAGTATTGATGAAGTTGAAGTATATGGGACGGGCCCGACATAAATTTTCAGGCCTCTTGCAAGCAGTTCAATGTGAGGAAATGCTCATGTACTGGAAAACCCTCAGCTGTGTCGTATGTCACTGAACCTGACTCGCCGGGCCATTGCCTATGATCTTCCATAAAAATAAACACCTGGTGCTCCATTCTCTCCGGGCCTGGACTATTGCCCGGCGTTATCTGATCACCAACGGTTTTGATGGCGCACTGACCATGCTGGGCATGGTGACCGGTTTTCACGCAAGTGGAATGACAGAACTGCCGGTGGCAATCAGTGCCTGCCTGGGCGCGGCAATCGCCCTCTTTATCAGCGGCCTGAGCAGTGCCTACCTGAGTGAGAAAGCAGAGCGGGAAAATGAACTGCGTGAGCTGGAACAGGCCTTGGTGGTCGATCTGACAGAGAGCGATTATGGGCAGGCAAGCCGATATCTGCCGCTGCTGGTGGCACTCGTTAATGGACTCTCGCCGCTGCTCTTATCTCTGCTGATCCTCTTACCCTTATTTTTTGCAGAACAGCTTCAGGCCTTGCCTTCACCACCTTTTATCAATGCCATGGTCGTTGCCCTGATTTGTATTTTTTCCATGGGAGTCTTCCTGGGAAAGATCAGTAAGACCTTTTGGCTCTGGTCCGGCTTGAGAACATTGATCATCGCCATCGTCACGGTGGCAATCATTCTCTTCTTTGGCCACTCTCTGTAAAAGTTTTGGAGAAACCTAAAAGAACTCTTTCGCACTGAGACTAAAGGCTTCAGCTCCCCACCACATTGAGGTCTGGGGTTTAAGCGTTGATGGCCGGGACATCACTTTTCCCTCTCTCGACTACAATAATAACAGATTGAATCTTTACCCTCTCTTGGCCCCTTGTGGATATAACAACTGCAACACCACAATCTCAACAACCCGAGGCGTTGCTACAACTAATTTATGAAAGAACCATAAGAAAATTCACTTAACTGCTCTGCAATTTTCTATGCGGACATTACCGTACAGCACTACTTATTTTTGCCGACAATTATTTAGATTTCTGTTACATTTAATAATTATCAAGGAATTTATGAAGTAAAATGCATAAAAGATATGCTAAGGTTCCGACACCTGTGGAAAGTGATAGTGTGGCTGGGGATTTTCCCGCTACCATCCACAATCAAGTGAGGCAGATTTAATGATACATACAATCCTGATTGTTGACGATTCGACGATTTCCAGAAAAATTGTCAAAAAATGTCTGCCAAAAGACCGGGAATTTGAGCTCTTTGAAGCGGGTGACGGACTTGCCGGTCTGGAAAAATTCAAAGAGGTCAAACCGGATCTGGTTTTTCTTGATTTAACCATGCCGGTAATGGATGGTGTGCAGGCGCTGCAGGAAATACTCAAAGTAGACCAAGATGCCGTGGTCGTTGTGCAGACTGCGGATGTGCAGAAAAAAACAATTAGTAATGTGATGGACTCCGGGGCCTTTACTTTGCTCCGGAAGCCTCTTTCTCCCGAGGCGGTCGCCGAGGTTTTACGACTGGTCGAGGGAACCGGGCAGAAGAAAGGATAAAGTTATGAGCATTGCAGCTGAGCAGGCGCTCTCCAGAGATGAGCAAGATATCCTTCAGGAGTTGATGAACATTGCCTTTGGCAGGGCCTCAGCCGATCTGGCCGAGGTGATTGATACCTATGTGGTCTTGAATGTGCCCGAGGTTCGCACCTTGAAGGTGGTGGATCTGCCAGAATTTATCTCCACCGAGATATCTGATCACGATATTATCAGTATTGTGGAGCAGAGTTACCTGGGTAGATTTAAGGGCGTGGCTTTGCTGATTTTTCCCAGTGGTGCCGGCCGGGAATTGTTGAACCTATTCGGTGATAACGTCGAGGACTATGGCGAGGACGTCAGCATGGCGGCCCTTGAGAAAGAATCTATTCTGGAAGTATCTAATATTCTGATCGGCGCCTGTGTCGGCAAGGTGGTTGAGTTGCTTGATGACGAGGTCAGTTTTTCTCCGCCGCGGATCATTATCGAGGATCATCCCCGCAACGCCATTCCGTGTGAGATCTTTGAGCCGAACAGCCTGGCGACCGTCATGCGGACTGTTTTCCAGTTTAGTGACCGGAATATCAGCGGTTATCTTTTTTTGATAAACAGCAGCGAATCTTTCCAATGGTTGAAGAAGGCCTTGAATCTATTCATGGAGCAGTATGAATGATTTTTGAGCAAATCTTCAACATGATCAATGTCGGCCTCGTCGTCCTTGACAAAGACCTGAACGTACGACACTGGAACCGCTGGATGGAATTGCACAGCAACATCAAGGCCGAAGACATTATAGGTTCTCCGATTTTCAGTTGTTTCCCCAATTTGGATAACCCGAAATTCCTCCGCAACTGCAAATCGGTCTTCAAGTTCGGCAACTTTTCTTTTTTCTCCCAGAAGCTGCATCGTTATCTGTTCCCCTTCAAACCGGACAGCACCTTCGGTTCCGAGTTCAATCACATGCAGCAGAGCTGCACCATGGGACCATTACGGGATGAAAGCAACGTCGTCAGCCATATCTATCTTTCCGTGCAGGATGTTACCGAGATTGCCGCCTACGAAAGGAAGCTTGTCGAAAGAAACATGCAGGATGGCCTGACCGGGATCTACAATCGACGATTCCTGGATACCAAGCTCCAGGAGGAATTCAGCCGCCACAAACGCTATAATCGCCCATTTAGCCTGATCATGTGCGATATAGATCTTTTCAAAAATGTCAACGATACCTATGGCCATCAATGCGGTGATGTCGTGATAAAACATATCGCCGCATTGATGGGTTCAGTGATTCGGGATACCGATTTTTTGGCACGTTACGGCGGTGAAGAATTTTGCTGCCTGCTGCCGGAGGCCGACTTTGAGATAGCCTGTAGTCTTGCTGAGCGGCTGCGCCAGGCCATTGAGCAGACGGAAGTAACCTTTGACGGCCAGACTCTTAACATCACAGTCAGTTTCGGGGTCGCTTATATGTATGATGAAGTAGAGCATGCAGAAGCCTTGTTACAGATGGCCGACGATGCGCTCTATGCGGCAAAAAAATCAGGTCGTAACCGGGTGGTTGCCGCTCCCTAGGACAGCAATATGCAGACTGCCTGTTGCTGTTGCGGACATTACTGATTATTATTAAAAATAATATAGAAAATAAACTCATCCTTCCACCTTTGTCGAAGGAGTTTCCCAAGATCCTCAACACATACCTTGTATTCCATGGCCATACGTACAATCCTAGAATTTCCGAACCCTGTCCTCCGTCAGAAGGCAAAAGCGATCACCGTTTTCAACGAAGGACTTAAAAAACTGGTCGCCGACATGACCGAGACCATGTATGACGCACCCGGTATTGGTCTGGCCGCGCCCCAGATCGGCGAGTCGATCCAGTTGGTCATCGTCCATGTGGCCAAGCTCGAGGAGGAGCAGGAGGTTATGGTCATGATCAATCCCCGGATCATTGGCCATGAAGGGACACAGACCGACGAGGAGGGCTGCCTCAGTGTTATTGAGCTGACCGCCAATGTCAAACGTTACCAAAAGGTCACGGTTTCCTTTCAGGATCTGGACGGCGAACCCAAGGAGATAACAGCGGAAGACCGTTTTGCCGTTGTCCTCCAACACGAGATTGATCACCTGCACGGCATCCTCTTCCTCGACCACCTGAGCGCCTTAAAGCGCACCCTGTACAAGAAAAAGGTCCAGAAGATGCTGGCCGAAAAGAAGGCATAGAAAGGACGTAAAGGATGGCAGACACCAGCTTCCGCATCATCTTCATGGGAACCCCGGACTTTGCTGTTCCTGCCCTGCACAAACTGCTGAATGGGCCGGACAAGATAGTGGCCGTGGTCACCCAGCCTGACCGCCCCAAGGGCCGCGGCAAAAAACTTGCCCCCCCTCCGGTCAAGGTGGCAGCTGAAGAGGCAGGAATCCCGATACTGCAACCCACCAAGATCCGCACTGAAGAATTTTTAAATACCCTGAAGAGCTACGAGCCAGATCTGATCATCGTGGCCGCCTATGGCCGCATGCTGCCTGCTTCCATCCTGGAGCTCCCCCGACTGGGATGCATCAACATCCATGGTTCACTGTTGCCCAGACACCGCGGGGCCGCCCCCATCCAGTGGGCAATCATCAAGGGCGACAGCCAGGCCGGTGTCACCATCATGCAGATGGACGTGGGCATGGATACCGGAGACATCCTGCTGCCGGCAGCAATCCCGGTGGCCGAGGACGAGACCGCAGGCAGCCTCTTTACCAAACTGGCGGAACTGGGGGGGACCACCCTGCTTCAGGCACTTGACCTGCTACGCAAGGACAGGCTCATCGCGACCAGGCAGGATCACACACTCGCCACCGAGGCCCCGCCGCTGACCAAGGAAGATGGCTGCCTCGACTGGACCCGACCGGCGAAGGAGCTGCACTGCCTGATTCGCGGCCTCGATCCCTGGCCTGCGGCCTACAGTTTTATGGACGGGCAGCGTTTCCGTTTTTTTGCACCGGAGATTATCCACAAAGAGTGCCGACAACCAGCCGGGACCCTGATCCTGGCCGACCACCAGGGACTGCTCATCGCCACCGCCCAAGACTGTCTGCTGATCAAAGAGATCCAGCCGGAAGGAAAAAAACGGATGACGGTTGAGGCCTATCTGTGCGGCCACCCCCTGACGCCAGGCCTGCAGCTCACGCGGGAATAAGCGTCCTCTACCGCCCGCAAGATACCCCTGATTATGCCATGCCCACTCCCACCCAGCCCCTGATGATTGCCTACACCGACTGTTTCTCAGGAATAAGCGGTGACATGTTTCTAGCCGCCCTGCTCGATGCGGGGCTGGACGAAGGACTCCTGCGCCGGGAACTGGCCAAACTGGACATCGGCCCCTTCGATCTTGCTGTCACCAGCACCAGAGACTCGGGGATCAAGGCCACCAAGGTCGCAATCAGCGCCAGGGGAGACCAGCACTTTCGCAATCTGGCCTCCATCCTGGATATCCTGCAGGCCAGCGATCTTTCGCCGATCATCATCGATCAGGCCTCTGCGGTGTTCCGGAAACTGGCCTGCGCCGAGGCCAAGGTCCATGGCCAGCCCATGGAGACCATCCATTTTCATGAGCTGGGGGCCATCGACACCATCCTGGATGTGGTGGGCGTCACCTTCGGCCTGCATCATCTGGGCATAGGACGGTTGGTCAGTTCACCCCTGCCCTGGGTCCATGGCTTTGTGGATTGCGCCCATGGCCACCTGCCCCTGCCGGCGCCTGCCGTCTGTGAACTGCTGACAGGAGTTCCGGTCTATGCCGTAGACCTCGCCCAGGAGCTGGTAACCCCCACCGGGGCCGCCCTGCTTACAACATTCAGTCAAGGCTTTGGGCCGCTACCTGACATGACCATCGACGTCACCGGCTACGGGGCCGGCAGCCAGGAGTTGAGCAACCACCAGCCCAACCTGCTGCGCCTGATTATCGGCCGGGAGATACAGAAATCCGAGACCGTTGAGGTCATCGAGACCCACCTGGACGACTGGAACAGTGAAGGCTTCCCCTATCTCTGCGAGCTCCTGCTCAGGCAGGGTGCGCTCGATGTCAGCCTGACCGCCATGCTGATGAAAAAGGGGCGGCCGGGACAGCTGCTGCGGGTCATCTCTTCCCCGGCCCATTCCCTGCAGTTGAAACAGACCATCCTCTCGGAGACCACGGCCATCGGCCTGCGCTTCCGCACGGAGGCCAGGATTACCCTGGAGCGTGAGCAGGTGACTCTGGAGAGCCAATGGGGGAGGCTTGTGGCCAAGAAGGTGCAGACCCCGTCCGGCACAATGATCTATCCGGAATATGAGGCCTGCAGAGCAATTGCCGAATCCGCAGGGGTCCCACTGCAGCAGGTCTACCGGGAAGTGTATCTGGGAAGAGAAATAAAAAAAGAAGGGAAGGAATGAATATGGATCGTCTGATTATCGCCCTGGCAACAGGATTTTATGCAGGAAGACTGCCCGTGTGTCCGGGGACCTGGGGCTCCATGGTGGCCATCATCCCCTGGCTTTTTCTGCGCAACCTGAGCCTGCCTGCCTACCTGCTCATGCTGCTCCTGCTCTTTGCGCTCGGCTTTTTCGTCTCCGGCTCTGCCGAAAAACTGCTGGATCAGGAAGATGCCGGCCCCATTGTCATCGATGAGATCCTGGGCATGTTCATCACCCTCGCCTGCGCCCCCGATCATCCGGCGGCCTGGGTCCTGGGCTTTCTCCTCTTCCGTCTCTTTGACATCATCAAACCCTTCCCCTGCTCCTGGTTTGATGAGCGCATCCATGGCGGCATCGGCATCATGATGGATGATGTGATCGCCGGCATCTATGCCCTGGCCAGCCTGCAACTCATCTGGTTTGCAGTGGCCGCATTCAGGGCATAAGCAACGTCTCCGCCATTCGCATCACCTGGCCAATCGCATTATATCCTGCTGCATGGCCTCAATCACCCGGATCGGGTCATCGGCCTTGGTGATCGGCCGTCCGACCACCACATGATTGGCCCCAGCGGCAATGGCCCTGCCCGCGGTCACAATCCGTTTCTGATCATCTTCGCCGTCCGTCACATTGGCCCCGGGCCTGATCCCGGGGGTGACAATGAGCAGTTTTTCACCTAGGCCATCCCGCAAGCGGCCTGCCTCCAATCCTGAAGAGACCACCCCGTCACAGCCAAGATCGAGTGCCCGTTTGGCCCGGAAATAGACCAGATCCTCAATGGACTGGGTCATGCCCATGGCCCGCAGATCCTCCTCACCAAAACTGGTGAGCACGGTCACTGCCAGTAGCTTCATATCGCCGCGCGCTGCCACCGCCGCCCTGATAATGGGATCATTGCCATGGATGGTGGCAAAGGAGACCCCGCGGTTATTGACCTGCTCCACGGCCAGTTTCACCGTCTCGGGGATATCAAAAAATTTCAGATCGAGCATCACCTTATGGCCACGCTCGATGATCCAGTCCACCACCTCAAACCAGCTGGCCATAAAGAGCTGCAGCCCCACCTTGTAGAAGCCGACATGGGATTCACAGCGCCTGACCAGGTCTTTGGCCTGCTCCGCTTTTTCCACATCAAGGGCCACAATAATACGATCCTGCAAAGGAATTTCTGTTGTCATCATGCTTTTTCCCGTTTTCTTTTTTCCAGGCACGCCGAGAGAGGGTCCGCCCACTCACCGCTCAGCGCCGGATTCATTTTTCCGGCAACTCTTTTTACCTGCTCAGCTCATCTTCCGCAAGTGCTCTCTATGATCGTCTCACTTCAGGCGGAAGCTTACAACCAGCGGTAGATGATCAGAGGCAACCTGAGCCAGTTCATTGGCCGGCACCTCACAATCAACCACTTCTATCCCCGAGCTGAGGTAGACGTGATCGATACGGGCCACGGGATAGCGGCTGCAAAAGGTATTCATCGGCTGTTTATCGAGGCCCATCTCCAACAGGGACTGAACATTCACAAGGCGGGTCTGTATCAGCCGGCAGACAGGGGAGCCAGGCGTGGCATTAAAATCACCACACATAAGCACTGGAAGCCGGCAGTCGGGATGGGCCAGCCACTCACTGGACAGCAGTGCCTCGGCCTGGAGCAGACGTTCGTTGGGGAACAGGCCAAGATGGGTATTGATACACTGAACCTCCCGGTTACCCACCGTAATGACGACCCACAGCGCCCCCCGCGGCTCAAGATTTGGCCTTCCCGGCAGACCGGGCAGCGGCCCGGCCTTGACCAGCCGCATGGGGAGATGGGTCAGAATGGCATCCCCATAGAGTTCATCTTCCAGCCGCACAGTGGGATAAAAATGATGTCCCATCTGCAGACACTCTGCAATAATCCTGGCCTGATCAACACCACCCGTCCGGCCTTTGCCCACATCCACTTCCTGCAGGGCCACGATATCGGGATGATGCTGGGCGATGACCCTGGCAATGCGTTCCGGGGCGACCACGCCATCCATACCGAGACAGCTATGAATATTATAGGAGATGATCCGCAGGCTCTCCTGGCCTGCGGACCTCATGGGGCGGGGCGCCATTCTTCTCTCGGGATGGTCAAGAATCCTACAGGCGGCGTAGCGCAGATCATGGGGACGCAGATATGTATTTCCTTTCTTCGGCAGGACGGTATCACCCGGCAGCAAGGCGAAGGCGCCGGTCTCTTCCGGCCCGGCTCCACAATGGGAGCCGTTTTCAATGGCGAAGGTGATCGAGGGCGCACCGGCGCGCCAGCCACACAAAACAAAATCACCGGCATCCTGATGCTGACAGAGGGTTATCATGTCAGCACACAGCTCTTGGAGAAAGGGATGATCAGGGCCGAAGACCTTTTCCTGCTCGTCGGGCAGGAGATACATCCCATCACTGGTCCAGGCCCTGACCCGGCCAGGCAGGTCACACACCAGCACCAGCGGGACATGGCCACTTACCACCAGCTCGGCTGCCATAATATCGCAACGGGACGTATCCAGTTCATAGGGCGTATAGACAAAGGCCAAGGGACCCATGGCGGTCACCACCACGCTTTGGGTCTCTGCCTCCCCTCCCTCCTCCTTGAAGACCTGGAACAGTTTTTGAATCCGTCTGCCTCCGAGCAATCTGACCCGCTGCGACTGGATACCCCGATGATTTCCACCAGCTTGAACACGCCACTCATCCTCATAGCGGGCAAAGAGATCGGAGACCGCCTCCTCTATGGTTCTGCCATATTCCTTGACATAGGAGCGGGACCTCTCCTGGCCATGATCGGAATAGATCCAGATCTCATAACTGCGGCGGGTGGATCGTTTCGCCGCCCGCCAGATACGGGCAATGGAATCATCTATCCCCTTGAGCCCCCAATGGGCAAAAAGGGACGACGGGCCGCGGCGATGGGCCTGTTCATCATAGCCGATAAAATTGAGGTGGATTATCGGCAGCCCCCTGGCAACATCGATCTTGGCACCGATGGTGATCAATTCCCGGAGAAGGATGCAGATTCCCACCCTGGTCGGCACAAATTTGAGTTCCATACCCAGATTATGACCGTCAATAAGGCCGGAAAGACAATCAACGATGGCCAGAGAAAACTCAACGATCAAGAGGATGAAGACCCGGACAAAGCTATAAGCATTGGAGAGCAGGAGAAGAAGAAGAGAAAAAGGCCGGGCAGCCCGAATCAGGTCTCCCCACCCCATTGATAATGAACAGAAATGAGATTCCTCGGCCCCTCCAGTGAAGATGTCGGAGTAGGCGCTGCCGCCAATGAGCAGGGGAATGCCTTTTTTTGCCAGCTGTCCTTCGATCTCTGCCGCCCGATCAGGGTCTAACATCCGTACAATTCGTCCTGACTTTTTATCGAGGAAGCTGAAGGCAGGCACTGCTCCCCGCACCCCATAAAAAAGTTCGGCCTGCACCGCCGGGGTACTGGAAGGAAGACCGGAATAATGAGAATGGAAATGATAACGCTCTTTCTTCAGCAAGCGGCGGACAAAGGGCATCTTTTTCTTTTTCAGGGCCTGCTTGAGCTGACTGTGGGAAAGGCCGTCCACCTGGATCATGACAATGCCGGGCGAGAGACTCTCTTCCTCAGATTTCGGCAGAGACAAAAGCCGGATGGCTCGTTCACTGCGGCTTATCAGGCGGCGAATTTTTCTAAAAAAGAGCTCAAAACGCAAGATCATGGCTGTTTTTTATCTTGAGGACCTCCGCTATGGAGAGCGGCATCAGCGGCATCAAGGACATTTTTAAATATATCCCACTCGATCCTGACCCTGCGCAGCAACTCCTCCCATACCCCATATTCCTCCTGAGCATAGACAGAATGGAGTTTACCCTCCTCTCTCTGGCCGATAACACCTGCATAGAGGGCCAGGGCCTTAGCTGCGGTCGCTTCCTGTGAAAAATCGCGGGCAGTGCGCCGGGCTCCCTCCTGCAGCAGAGCGATCTGTTCAGCGGGCAAGCTGGCCATGGAATGCAGGGCCGCGGCAAAGGCAGCAACCGATTCGTCGTAGAGCAGCATGCCGTTGACGCTATCGACCACCACCTCACGGACCCCGGGGGCATCGAGCGCCACCACCGGCACCCCGGCGGCCATAGCCTCCGTCAGAACCATGCCCTGGGTTTCACTCCTGGAGGCAAAGGCAAAGATATGCATGGCCTGATAAGCGCTGGCCAGCAGGGGCTGCTCAAGCAGGGTGACATGGTGCAGACGAGGAGTCAGATTCTCCCTGACAAAGATCTGTTGAATGATCTTTACAGATGGACCGCTGCCAATCAGCAAAAAATGAGCCCGGCTGTCCGTCTGCAGATAGGCAGCAACGGCCGTGGCCAAAAACTCCAGATTCTTTTCCGGAGCCAGCCTGCCCAGATGGCCGATGACCAGGGCATCGGCAGGAATAGCCATCGCCGCCCGAAAGCCGGGGCCTGAGCCCTGGGCAAAGACCTGGACATCCACACCGGTGGCAACCACCTCAATGGGGGTGCGCACCCCACGCCCCTGGAGGACCTTGGCAACACTCTGGCTGGGGGCAAAGACCAGATCGCAGAGGTTGGCATAACTGGTGGCAAGCTGAATCACAAACTGCTTCATGGCCCGGGAATCACCCGGCACATAATGGGTGTACTGCTCATACATGGTATGATGGGTAAAGATCAGCGGCAGGCCATAACGGCGGGCCAGACGCAGCGCTGTGCCCCCGAGGAGAAACGGATGATGGGAATGGATAATATCCGGGCGAAACCTCTCAAGGGCCAGGGTAAGAGGGGCATGAACCGGCAGGACCACTGAGAAATCGCTGCCGTTGAAATGCTGGATGGCCGGAATGCGCACAACATCCATTTCATCTTCGGGAATCTTTTCAAAACTCGGGGCCACCACCATAACCCTGTGCCCCTGCCGTCGATAGGCAGCGGTGAATCTTTCCACTGAACGGGCCACCCCGCCAACATGCGGGGTAAAGGTATTGGTCATCATCATGATATTCATGCAGATGGCTCCCTTTCCATTTCAATGGATTGCTCTCCCGCACTGACCGACCGGGCGACAAAACCGGGCAGACGCAGCTCAATGGGCGGCACCTCCCCATGCCATTCTCCCTGCCATGATACCAGCACCTTCTTCCCCGGCCCTTCCTGAACACGCTCCATGCTCACCACAATAGTACCAAACGAAGTGGGGGCCGGGCCAAAAGAGAGCGATTCCTGGCCCTCAAGCCACTGCGGCGCAACTCCTGCCCCCAGAATGAGTCCATCGCCCTCTTCGCGCACAAAACAGTTCCTGATCATCAGGATCCATTCGGCCGCAGCCCAGCTATGCTGGCCATCCCCCATGCAGCCGCCCAGGGTGCGGGGATGAATGGCCTCAGGCCACTGGCCGGTCGGTGATGCCAGCCCGGCCACCGTCTGCATCAGCTCCAGATAACGGGGGTCGCCGGCCCGCAGCAGCACCTGGGCCATATGCAGGGTCAGGTAGGCATTGATCCCTGAATGGATCATGTCCTGAAAGAAACCACCCTGGACCATGCAGTTACCCACAAGGAACTCAACGGTATTGAGCAGCCGGGGATCCTGGGGACCACAGAGCTGCAGGGGATAGCCGATCACCAGAGAACCGATGGCGCCGGCATCAAGACGACGGTACGGCGAGGCAGGCAACACCTCTTGATGCAGGCGGAGAGCCACCTGTCGCAGACTGCGCTCTATTGCCCCCAGAAAGAAGTCAGCCTCCTCGGCAAAGATTGCCGAGGCCTTGCTGTCTCCGGCCCTGTGCATTAGCCGGCTGGCAGCCTGCAGACCGGCAACTCCCCAGAAATCATCCCAATAATAATAGTCATTGGGACCCAGATGTTCAGCGCTAAACCCAGCCGGTAAGAGACCGGCGTGCAGAGACTCCTTTTCCTCATCCGTCCGTTTACGGACAATCCAGCGGGCGCCACGGCGGATCGAATCGAGCCAGTCGGAATGCGGCGGCCTGCCGGTCATCTCACAAAAACGGCAGAAGATCCACAGGGCCTCACCATTGGAATCCCATTCCCCCTCCTGGGAAAGAAAGTAGCCGGCACGGGTCTGGCGCTTAGAGAAGAGATGCAGGGCCCGCTCTGCCCGGTCAATCAAGCCGCTGCAGAGCAGCCCGTAAATAATAAAGGCGGCATCACGGAACCAGAATCGCTTGTAGGTAAAGGGCCCGGGGTACACCTCATCCGGGGAGTGCAGAATCACGGTCCGCAGCGCCACATCATAGAGGTACTGCAGACGCTGATCCGGAATACGTAACGCACAGTGTCCCTCCAGGCTGCGCTCCCAGGAAACCACATGAACTGGATGGTTCGTCCGGTGATGATCAAGGGGGATGTTAACAGACAGCATCCTCGGCTTTCCCGGCTGAATTCTGAAGAGTGCTGCACCGGTCAACATCCCCACACGACACTCCCCTTTCTCTTCTTCTTTCGGGTCATCAAGATGGAGCAGGACATCCCCCCGACGATATCTGGAGATATGATGGCGTTCGACAGGATCACTGAAAAGGACCTGTTGCTCCCCGTTCACGGTCCAGCCCTTCCGGTCCCGCGCCAGGGCAAGATCATGGACGAAACTGATTCCTTCAGGATTATAGGGACGTAGAGAAAGCACCAACCAGCCGCCACCCCCGGCCTCCGCCCGTATATCCAGAAGACACTGGGGGATGCCCGACTGCATCTGCACTTGCACCCTTGAGTGGAGGAGCAGGTCTTGCTGGGCCATTTCAGTCTGCACTGCCAGCCCCTGAGCATAGTCCAGACGCTGGGTCACACACTTTAAGCGAGAGGGCAGGAGGCGCCGGTGATCGTCGGTGACAATCCAGTAATCAAGGGACCAGCCATCCCAGAAAGGGGTGACCAGCCCCCGGGGATCAACAAGGGGCAGTTCCGAGAAATCGGGAACGCCCACGGCAGTCCAGTTCCTATGGCTAAGATTGATATGGGTAATGGAGAAAGCCCGGGGAATAAACGCATCGTCGCCAGGATCAAACTGCCTTTCCACCCAGTAAGGCCACAACCAGTCCAGGTTATGCTGGATAATCCTGCTGTTGATGAGACCGCGGGCATGGAGGACCACGCCGGCCCGCAGCAGTTCAATGGGTTCGCCCACTTCGGAGGGCTGGGCAAAACGATGGAGACTGGCCAGCAGGGCAATCGGGTCTATAAAGCCATGGCTGCGGGCAGCATGGCGCACCACATATCTCCAGGGAAACCATTTCAACCACATCATTTTTTTCCTCCAGCCAGATAGGTCTCCAGCATCCTGCGCGCCAGACGGGTACAATAGATGAGCAGAGCAAGCACAACCAGAAAACCGAGTCCATAGAAGAGCCACTGGAGCGGTGTTCTGTCCATCCGTTGCGAACGCAGCATGGTCAGGTCGGCAGCCAGGGAACCCAGATAAACATTAAAAAAGGTGATGGGCATGATGCCCCAGAAGGTACCCACGCAGAAATCACGGAGAGAAAAGCCGGCAAGACCGAAATAATAATTAGAAAGTTTAAAGGGAAAAAAGGGAATCAGGCGGGTGAGAAAAACAACACCCCAGCCCCTCCGCTGCGACAGATTGGTTATTGTTTGAAAACGGGGATTATACAGGAAATATCTGGCCATTTTTGTGGTGGCCAGAAAGCGGCGGGCAATCACAAAAGCCACGCTTCCCCCCACGGTGGTGGCCAGAATCACATAGATCCCGCCAGGGACAATGCCAAACATGAAACCGGCACCCATGGTGAGAAGGACTCCCGGCAGGACCAGAACAACGACCAGGGCGTCAACCAGGATAAATAGCAGCGGCGCCCACGCCCCTTGCAACTCAAGCCATTCCAGGAAATGCAAGGCATGCTTGTCCAGATCAAGATAAAAGAAAACAGCGAGCCCTGCCATGACCAACACGACAGTGAACAGCAGATGTCTTTCCTGATTGAGGTAGTGAACGATCTTCTTTATCATGGCCGTACACCCCCCTGAGACAATCAGTGATCTGAAGAGAGAACGATTCGTTCTTTCACTGAACAGATATCAAAACCTGCACACATTCAATGGAGAAGAGAAGCAAGATCTTGGGGATCATAAAAAAAGTATACTACAGAAAATGCGGATATCAAAATCGGGCAAGCAGATTGAAACTGGACTGGTAGAGAATATAAAAAATTCATTGACAAGTTCCACGATAAGTATATTATGCAAATAAGAATAATTCTTACCGAGAATAAAAATGTCTGAAAACTTAGCCCCTGACAGCTCGTTGCAACAACAGATGGAAACCTTTGAGGAGACGTGCCGGACGGCCGACCTTAAATTGACCCATCAACGGCTGGAGATCTATCGTGAACTGGCAAGGGCAACAGACCACCCATCCGCTGAAACGCTGCACACAAGATTACAAAAGAGTCTGCCTACTCTTTCCCTGGATACGGTTTATCGCACCTTGGCCACCTTTGAGCAGCATCATCTGGTGAAAAAAGTGCAGACCGTAGACAGTCAGGCCCATTTCGAGGCGCAGATGAGCCAACATCATCATGTCATCTGCGATAGCTGTAAGGAAATAATGGATTTTCACTGGAACTCCTTTGACAGTACCCCATTGCCGGAAGATCTCCGCCAATGGGGTGCCATTAGAAACAAGAATGTGACCATCCATGGTACATGCCGGAAGTGCCAGGACGTTAAGGCAGGAAAGAAGCCAGCGTAAGCCACGGCTCTTTTTTTTTGCATATCGATAGTAATAATTACGACTTAGTTCTTAATACAAGGTACATATTTTTACTACATTGCTTTTTTGTTCCGGCCCTTGGTTCAAAGCCAGAAATGAGATATACCAAAAAGAGTATAAAAATATCTTTCGGGAAGAAAGTATGTTCCTGAATCACTTAATAACCATCAACAGAGGAGATCCAAAAATGGCTAGTCTGAAAGGAACCAAAACCGAAAAAAACATCCTGACCGCCTTCTGCGGCGAGTCACAAGCCCGTAATCGTTACACCTATTTTTCGGCCCAAGCCAAGAAAGAGGGCTATGTGCAAATCTCCAAGATCTTTGAGGAGACGGCTAATCAGGAAAAAGAGCATGCAAAACGTCTGTTCAAATTACTGGAAGGCGGCGAGGTTGAGATCAGTGCCACCTTTCCCGCCGGGGTCATTGGCACCACGGTCGAAAATCTTACAGAGGCGGCTGGCGGCGAAAACTACGAGCACACTATCATGTATCCTGGATTTGCCAAGGTGGCCAGAGAAGAAGGCCTGCAATCAATCGCCGTGATCTTTGAGGCCATTGCCGTGGCTGAAAGGCAGCACGAGAAACGTTACAATGACTTAAAGGCCAATATCGCGGCAGGCCGTGTTTTCAAACGAGAGGAAAAGGTCACTTGGAGCTGTCAAAATTGCGGTTATCTTCATGAAGGAGACAAGGCCCCGGAAAAATGCCCGGCCTGCGATCATGCCCAGGCCCATTTTGAATTATTGGCTGAAAACTGGTAATTCCGGCTTACATTCAAGCCGGCACCGTTGTCGCCGCTTGCTGAGCTTATCGGTGCCGGTCTGAATGGTTTTGGAATGACTCAACTTTCGGAGCTGATAGCAACAGGACAAAAGACACGTCAACCCATTAAATTAATGACATATTAACGTGAAAAGCCTTTTTTCTTTCCGATATATTGGGATCTGCGAAAAACTCAATAATATCAAAAAGAAAAGGCTCGCATTGACTATACTCAAGAATTCCAGGCACAACTGGCAGTACAATGACTAGGTTCATACAACAACAGGAGGAAACTTTATGAGTGATGAAAAGAAGTGCCCGATAACGGGAAAGACTAGCAAACACGTAGTGGGCGGCAGGTCGAATCTCGAATGGTGGCCGAACCGGTTGAATCTGGATGTTTTGCGCCAACACTGCCCTAAGTCCAATCCGATGGGCGAGGATTTTAACTACGCCGAAGAATTCAAGAGTCTGGACCTCGATGCCCTTAAAAAGGACCTCCGTGCACTGATGAGCGACTCGCAGGACTGGTGGCCAGCCGATTGGGGTCACTACGGGGGGCTCTTCATCAGGATGGCCTGGCACAGCGCAGGCACATACCGCATGGGCGACGGCCGCGGCGGCGCGGGGTCCGGCAATCAACGCCTTGCGCCTCTCAACAGCTGGCCCGACAACGTCAACCTCGACAAGGCGCGCCGCCTGCTTTGGCCGATCAAGCAGAAGTATGGCCGCAAGATCTCCTGGGCCGACCTGATGATCCTCACCGGCAATGTCGCCCTGGAGTCGATGGGATTCAAAACCTTCGGTTTCGCCGGCGGGCGTGAGGACATCTGGGAGCCGGAAAAAGACATCTACTGGGGCAGCGAGGACACCTGGCTCGGCGACAAGCGCTATTCCGGTGAGCGGGACCTGGAGAACCCGCTTGCTGCCGTGCAGATGGGTCTGATCTACGTGAACCCGGAGGGGCCGAACGGCGAACCGAATGCGGTCGCATCCGGCCAGGACGTTCGAACGACCTTTGCACGCATGGCCATGAACGACGAGGAGACGGTTGCACTCGTCGCCGGTGGCCACACCTTCGGCAAATGCCACGGCGCCGGCCCTGCGTCGCATGTGGGTCCTGAGCCAGAAGGCGCCCCCATCGATGAGCAGGGCCTTGGCTGGAAGAGCAACTTCGGCAGCGGCAAGGGGGATGACACAATCAGCAGCGGCATCGAGGGCGCCTGGACGCCGCACCCGACCAAGTGGGACATGGGTTATTTCGACATGCTGTTCGGCTATGATTGGAATTTGGTAAAAAGCCCGGCTGGGGCCAACCAGTGGGTCCCGGTCGATCCGGAGGAAAAGGATCTGGCGCCTGCCGCTCACGACCCGGCAAAAAAAGTGACCACCATCATGACCACGGCGGACCTCTCGCTACGATACGACTCGGCATACAAGAAGATTGCCAAGCGCTTCCACAAGAACCCCGACGAATTCGCGGACGCCTTTGCTCGAGCCTGGTTCAAGCTGACACACCGCGACATGGGGCCCCGCTCGCGCTATCTCGGCCCGGAGGTCCCGGCGGAGGAACTGATCTGGCAAGACCCGGTACCCGCAGTCGATCATGAGCTGATCAATGAGAGTGATATGGCCACACTGAAGAGCAAGATCCTTGCCTCGGGCCTGTCTGTCTCCCAGCTGGTCTCCACCGCCTGGGCGTCGGCTTCTACCTTCCGTGGCTCCGACATGCGCGGCGGTGCGAACGGTGCCCGCATCCGTCTGACGCCGCAGAAGAATTGGCAGATCAACCAGCCTGAGCAACTTGCGACTGTGCTGCAGACCCTTGAGGGAATCCAACAGGCGTTCAACAGCACCCAGTCAGGCGGGAAGAAGGTCTCCCTTGCCGACTTGATTGTCCTGGGCGGATGCGCAGGTGTCGAGCAGGCTGCGAAGAAAGGTGGTCACGAGGTAACGGTTGCCTTCTCACCGGGACGGACAGATGCCTCCCAGGAGCAAACCGACGAGGTGGCATTCGCCGTACTCGAACCGGCTGCAGACGGGTTCCGTAACTACCAGAAGACCAAATACGCCGTATCGGCAGAAGAGCTGCTGGTGGATCGGGCCCAATTGCTGACGCTGACCCCGCCTGAGATGACGGTTCTCGTGGGCGGTATGCGCGTCTTGAATACCAACTGTGACCAGTCCCAACACGGTGTCTTCACCAATCGGCCAGAAACGCTCAGCAATGACTTTTTTGTGAATCTGCTCGACATGAGCACGGTATGGAAGGCAACCTCGGAAGACCAAGACCTGTTTCAGGGTCATGATCGCTCAACGGGCGAACCCAAGTGGACCGGCACTCGTGTCGATCTAGTCTTCGGTTCAAACTCCGAACTCCGCGCCCTGGCTGAGGTCTACGGAAGTGCAGACTCGCAGAAGCAGTTTGTCCATGACTTTGTGGCAGCCTGGAACAAGGTAATGAACCTTGACCGCTTCGATCTCGCCTTAACGTAGTAAAAACGTTTGCGAGGGCTTCTAAAGCATATTCTGAACACTCATTGCAACTCATAGCAACAAATGAGCGTGGCGTTTCAATACCATCTGAAACGCCACGCTTTTGCTTAGATCCCTACAGTTTTAGATTCTCTGGGGGAATGTTCCAGGTGACTATGCCTTCACGCAATCCATCGAGTAGACAACCTTACCGTTTTTCACTTCTTTCACCAGGCCGTGGATATCGGTCTCGAATCCAGGAAATTTTTCATTGAAACTGCGGGCGAATTTCAGATACTCAAGGATCGTCCTATTTACCCGCTCGCCTGGAATCAGCAGGGGAATCCCGGGAGGATAAGGGGTGAGGAGAATACTGGTTATACGGCCTTCAAGATCATCGATCTCAACCCGCTCAATATCATTATGCACCATCATCGCATAGGCATCAGCCGGCTTCATCGCCGGCTCCATGTGCGAGACATACATCTCGGTGGTCAAGCGCGCGACATCATTCTCTTTATACATGTCATGAATCGAATCACACAGATCTTTTAAGCCGATGCGCTCATAGCGGGGGAATTTCTTGAGAAAGCTTGGCAGCGCCCGCCACAAGGGTGCATTCCGGTCATAGTCATCCTTGAACTGTTGCAACGCTGCCACCAGGGTATTCCAGCGCCCCTTGGTAATACCGATGGTGAACATGATGAAAAACGAATAGAGACCGGTCTTTTCGACAATAACGCCATGCTCTGACAAATAGCGGGTCACGATCGCCGCCGGAATCCCGGTGACGGCAAAATCACCGCTGACGGCCAGCCCCGGCGTAATGATCGTGGCCTTGATCGGGTCCAGCATATTGAAACCATCGGCCAGATTTCCAAATCCGTGCCAGGGTTCATTGGCCCGCAGAATCCAGTCTTCACGCTCTCCCATGCCCTCTTCAGCCAGCTCCTCCGGACCCCAGACCTTGAACCACCAGGAGTCTCCGAACTCGTCATCCACCTTGCGCATAGCCCGGCGAAAATCCATGGCCTCAAGGATGGACTCCTCAACCAGCGAGGTTCCACCCGGCGGCTCCATCATGGCCGCGGCCACATCGCAACTGGCAATAATCGCATACTGGGGACTGGTGGAGACATGCATCAGATAGGCCTCGTTAAAGCGGTCCCGATCCAGCTGACAGGTTGGCGATTCCTGCACCAGGATCTGACTGGCCTGACTCAAGCCCGCCAGCAGCTTATGGGTCGATTGACAGGCGTAAACCATGGGCCCTTCGGATCGACAGGTGTCACGGCCAATGGCATGCATACCCTTATAAAATTCATGAAATGTCGCGTGCGGCAGCCAGGCCTCATCAAAGTGGAGATTCACCACGCTGTTACCCAGGATCTGTTTGATGGTGTCAACATTATAGAGAATCCCGTCATAGGTTGACTGGGTAATGGTCAACATCCGCGGCTTGGCGCACAGATCCTTGGCAAAAGGGTGAGCGGCAATCTTGGCGGCAATAGTCTCCGGCAGAAATTCGGATTTCGGGATGGGCCCGATAATGCCATAATGATTGCGCGTGGGCATGAGAAAGACCGGCACCGCGCCGGTCATGATGATCGCATGCAGGACTGACTTATGACAGTTGCGATCGACCACCACGACATCATTATCAGCGACATTGGCGTGCCAGACGATCTTGTTGGAGGTTGAGGTGCCGTTGGTGACAAAAAAGAGATGATCCGCGCCGAAGATACGGGCCGCATTCTGCTCCGAGGCCGCCACTGCACCGGTATGGTCGAGCAGTTGCCCCAGCTCATCAACCGCATTGCACACATCGGCGCGCAGCATGTTTTCACCAAAAAACTGATGAAACATCTGCCCCACCGGGCTTTTCAGGAAAGCGACACCGCCGGAATGGCCAGGACAATGCCAGGAATAGGAGCCATCGGCCGCGTATCCGGTCAGGGCACGGAAAAACGGCGGTGCCAGGGAATCCAGATAAATCCGGGCCTCACGGATAATGTGACGGGCCACAAACTCGGGGGTATCTTCAAACATGTGGATAAATCCGTGCAGCTCCTTGAGCACATCATTGGGGATGTGGCTTGACGTCCGAGTCTCACCATAGAGGAAGATGGGGATATCCTCATTGCGCCGCCGGATCTCCGCCACAAAGAGACGCAGCTTGCCAATAGCCTCATCTTTCTGATCTTCATCGGAAAATTCGTCATCATCAATAGAGAGGATAAAGCAGGAGGCCCGGTTCTGCTGCTGGGCAATCATGGCGGTATCACCAAAACTGGTGATACCGATGGTCTCCATCCCTTCACTCTCAATGGCCTCGGCCAGGGCTCGAACTCCGGAACCAGATGCATTTTCGGAGCGAAAATCTTCATCGATAATGACGACAGGAAAGCGAAATTTCATCTATCCAACCTCAAGGGGAACACGTTAAAAAAAATCAAAAAAACATAACAAGCAGTCATGATACAAAAGTACACAGAAAATCAAATATTTCATCCATATTTCCTGACAAAAAAACAACGAATAATTATACCATGCGAAGAACGTTGGTACAAGATTCAATCCACACCTGCCGATGAGATCCGCCCGGACACTTCCATTTTGCTTGACATATTCTCATGAATTATTGCATTATTGAAAAACAGGTTAAAATTCAAGAACAATACCACAATGAGCCTGCAGCCAAAAAAATATCAGCATGAGAATCGGGTACTCCGAAAAATTGGCCATACTCCCGCCAAAAAGACCTTTGTCCCTGATCTCCTGGCTTGTCGCATTTCTGCTTCCGCTCTTCCTCATCGCCTGTGACACCGATAAAAAAGAGTGCTACAGCCCTGTTTATACAAGCACTCCGAACAACACTCAGGCCGTCCTGATATTCGGAGTGCATCCGCTCCACAACCCGCAGCGTCTCTATGAAACCTACGGCCCTTTGGTTGAATATCTGAACCGGAACCTTCCCGAGCTCACCATCCAGTTGGAGGCCTCGCGCTCCTATGAAGAGTTTGACAAAAAACTCTACGGCCGCCATTTCCACTTCGCCCTGCCCAATCCATACCAGACCCTCAACTCCCTGCAGCACGGCTACCATATCTTCGCCAAGATGGGCGAAGATGAGAAGTTCCGCGGTATCATCATCGTCAGAAAGGACAGCAAGATCAGCACGGTTGCCGACCTGAAAGACAAGATCGTCAGTTTCCCGGCGCCCACTGCCCTGGCCGCCACCATGATGCCCCTCTATTACCTCCACACCCACGGTCTCGATGTGAATAAAGATATTACGCGCCTCTTTTCCGGATCCCAGGAATCGTCGATCATGAATGTCTATCTGCGGAAAAGTGCTGCCGGCGCCACCTGGCCTCCTCCCTGGCAGTCCTTTGTAGAACGCAATCCCAAAATTGCTGCTGATCTTGAGGTAAAATGGGAGTCTCCACCACTGCTCAACAATGGTCTGGTGGCCCGGGATGATGTCGCACCGGAAGTGGTGGACAAGGTAAAAACCCTTCTCCTAAACTTGCACACCCATGAAGAAGGCCGTCAACTGCTGAGCGCCCTCCCTCTCATGCGTTTCGAGAGTGCAACAGAGGCAACCTATCAACCGGTCCGTGACTTCATGAAAAAGTATACCGAGACGGTCCACTGACACAAGAAACCTGATGACATCACTGCTCAACATCGTAAAAGGGCTCTGGCCCACTAAAATACGTTACCAGCTGATCTGCGGGGTTGCCCTTGTTCACCTGCTGCTGATGACCTTCTTTGTCTTTGATCTGGTATCGCGGCAGCGTGATTTCCTGCGGCAGCAGAGCCTGGAACAGACAACAAATCTGGCCGAAGCCCTGGCTCTCAACAGTAGTTCCTGGGTTCTGGCAAATGATGTAATAGGACTGCAGGAGATCGTTCGTGCCGTCGGCCAATATCCCGGCCTGCGCTACGCCATGATCATCAGCACTAACGGCAAGGTGCTGGCCCACACCGACGAATCCCATATCGGCCAATATCTTGCCGATGACAAAAGCCGTACACTCCACGGTGCCGAATCAAAAATCAAGGTCATCCATGCCGATCAGGAGCTCCTCGACGTTGCCGCTCCTATTTTGGCCGGCACCGGAAAAAATATCGGATGGGCCAGAATAGCCCAGGGTCAGGAAAAGATAACGGACAATCTGGTGATCATTTCCCGCAACGGCATCCTCTACACTCTGCTGGCCATTGTCATGGGCTCGCTTTTTGCCCTGCTGCTCGGCAACCGCTTGACTTCAGGTCTCAACAAGTTGCTCCTGATTTCCCAACAGATCAAACACGGACGACGGGATCAACGGATGAAGATCTCTCACCATGACGAGATCGCTCTCCTGGGGGAGGGTTTCAACAGTATGCTCGACGCCCTCGTTGCCAACGAAGACCTCATCCTCCTCAACCAGCAACGACTGGAAAGTCTCGCCGATATCTTCCAGTTCCAGGCCGCCAATCAACAGGAGCTGCTGGACTATGCCCTGGAACAGGCAATCCATCTCACCGACAGTAAATTCGGCTATATCTATTATTACGATGAGGACAAACGAGAGTTTACCCTTAACAGCTGGTCCAAGGAAGCACTGAAGGAGTGCTCCATTATTGAGCCACCTACCCGCTATCAACTGGACACCTGCGGCCTGTGGGGAGAGACGGTACGACAACGGAGACCAATCCTTGTCAATAACTTCCAGGCTGAAAATCCTCTGAAAAAGGGCTACCCCCAGGGACATGTTGCACTCAGTAAGTTCCTGACCATTCCGATTTTTCTGGAGAAACAAATAGTTGCCGTGCTGGGTGTGGCCAACAAGACAGAAGACTATAACCAAACAGATATCACCCAGCTCACCCTGTTGATGGATGGGGTGTGGAAGCTTGTCGAACGCATGCGCACCGAGGAAGCCCTGAGGGCAAGCGAATCCCGCATACAATCCATCAGTAATAATTTTACTGCCGGCATGATCTATCAGGTTGTAATCAGGCCCGATGGCACGAGAACATTCACCTATGTAAGCGATTCAGTAAAACAACTCTATGGCGTATCACCCGAAGAAGTGATGGCCGATGCAACGCTCATCTACAGCAGAGTAGATGAAAACTATATAAAATCATTGACAGAAGCCGAGAAAGAGGCAGGAAGAACATTTTCAACATTTACGGCTGAAGTCCCGATAAAGGATCCCTCAGGACAAACACGCTGGTCTTCCCTGGTGTCAACTCCTACAAGAATGACAGATGGTTCAATCTGCTGGAATGGCATTGAGCTTATCATCACCGACCGTAAAGAGGCAGAGCAGAAACTGGCACAGGCAGCCAGGGAGTGGTCTGCTGCCATGGACGCCTCCGATGACGTCATCTATCTGCTGAACCTCGAACGCCATATTATCCGGGCAAACAAGGCCTTTTATCTGGCCACCGGCACCACCCAAGAAGCCACCATCGGCCACCATATTGTCGAGTTCATCCATCCGCAGGGAGAGCCCATCCCTTGCCCCGTATGCCGTGCGCAGGAAGAACAACGCGACCTTCAGATTGTCATGGAGGCGGACAATCCTGACAATCCTATGAGCCGGCCACTTGACATCACGGTAAAAATAGTCCGTGATCAGGAACAGCGCCCGATGAGCATACTCATGACTCTCCATGACCTCAGCACCGCCCGGAAAGAGATGGAGGAAAAAGTAAACCTGGAAAGGCAGCTGCAGCAGGCCCAGAAGATGGAATCAGTGGGTCGCCTGGCAGGTGGTGTGGCGCACGATTTCAACAACATGTTGGGCGTCATCATCGGCCACACGGAACTTGCTATGGAGCTGGTGGACCCGGCTCAGCCACTCCATGCCTCCCTTGCGGAAATCCTCAAGGCGGCCCAGCGCTCTGCAGACCTTACCCGCCAACTGCTGACCTTCGCCCGCAAGCAGACAGTCTTGCCCAAGGTGCTGGACCTCAACAAGACCGTGGAAGGGATGCTTACTATGCTCTGCCGTCTCATCGGTGAGGACATCGCTCTCAACTGGCAACCGGCGACGAATCTGTGGCCGGTCAAGGTGGACCCTTCCCAGATCGACCAGATCCTGGCCAATCTGTGCGTCAACGCCCGGGATGCCATCGAAGGAGTTGGCAAGCTCAGCATCGAGACAGGAAACTGCACCATCGACGAGGACTACTGCACCAACCACCTTGGCACTAGCCCCGGAGAGTATGTGCTGCTCAGCGTGAGCGACAGCGGCTGCGGCATGGACAAGGAAACGCTGGCCCACATCTTCGAACCCTTCTTCACGACCAAGGGGGTCGGCGAGGGAACCGGCCTCGGCCTGGCCACGGTAGATGGCGTCGTCCATCAGAATAATGGTTTCATCAATGCTTACAGTGAACCGGGACAAGGGACAACGTTCACAATTTATCTGCCCAGGCATGTGGGGCAGGCCGAGCAGACGCTGCCAAAAATCACGGCGGATGCGGCCTTGGGAGGCCAGGAGACCATCCTGCTGGTGGAAGACGAACCAGCCATTCTGAAAATGACCACAATGATGTTCGAAGGCCTTGGCTATACCGTACTGGCCGCAAACAGACCGGCCGATGCCATCCGTCTGGCCCGAGAGCATACCGGGAAAATCTGCCTGCTCATGACCGACGTGGTCATGCCCGAGATGAACGGCCGGGACCTAGCCGAAAAACTGTTAGCCCTCTATCCGGAACTCAAGATTCTATTCATGTCGGGATATACGGCCGATATTATCGCCCACAATGGCATATTGGATGAAAAAGCGAACTTCATCCAGAAGCCGTTCTTAACAAATGACCTGGCCCTCAAGGTACGGGAAGTGCTGGAAAGTGAATAGAAAGAGAATAGAAAAAAGTGGAAAGGCATATTATTGAATATACCTGGTGGACAATTCTCTATAGAGGTAATATTTTCAAGAGTCATAAATGATATCTATGACAAAACACGAAAAACAAAAACAGCCTCCTCTTTTTTAAATAAATAGTCATAAAGGAAAACACCATGATCATCACAGACTGGGTTCATACCATCGCCGGATTTTTCATCCTCCTCTCTTTAGCCCTGGGAGTTGAGGCCAGCCCCCTTTTTCACCATCCATACTGGCTCTTTTTCACCGCCTTTGTGGGGGCCAATCTCTTCCAGTTCGGCTTCACCAAGTTCTGCCCTCTGGCCATGATCCTGAAAGCCTTGGGAGTCGCCGAAACACGCGGCTGCTGTTCTGCAAAATAATCTCCACCTCCAATGTTCGTGTGGAATATTGCTTTTCCACACGAACATCTCCCTGGCAAGCTGGCATCAGTGTACTGAGCAGGAGATACAGGGGTCATAGGCTCGTACCAGCATCTCCGCCAGCAACCCAATCTCTTTGTCGCTTTTTCCCTGCCTCACACAAAACAGGGCCAGTTCCTCTATGTCATGGAGGATATTGGCGTGATTCTGGCTGGTGGGGATCACACAATCTGCCTTAACAATCCTGCCCGCTTCATCAATATGCAGACAGTGATAGAGGATTCCCCGGGGGACCTCCACCGCCGCCACTCCGATCCCTTCCCGAGGCTCAACCGGCTGTCGCTGCTCCTGCCAGGGTTCGGCCAACAGGTCCTCGATCAACTGCATTGATTCCAGCACCACCTGCACACATTCCACCAGTTGCGCGACCACATTCATATAGGGATTATGAATCACCGGTACAAGACCAAACTCCTCGGCAATTGCCCTGGCCTGAGGCAGCAATCCGGCAAAGTTATTATTTATCCGGGCCAAGGCACCTACAGCCAGAGAGTTCCGGGAGAGACGACTCAGCTTTGAGGTGGAATAGTCGGCCATATATTCATTGGTCATGGCTGCGTACTCCTGCTCCTGCTTCACCACCCCATCGGTCGAGATAAGATCACCGCCGATAAAGGGATAATCGCCATCGCCCTTGAGGGAAACAAACTCGGTCTGCCGCTGGAAATCAGGGATGGTGAAAGTGGCAAACAGATCCACGCTGGCCGTAAGATCAGCAAGGGATGCCTGCAGGCGCTGCCTGAACTGCCCCAACCGGTATCTGTCCGGTAACATAGTAAAACCACCGACCACAGTGCGGGTGGGGTGCAACCTGCGGCCACCCACCTCGTCACAGATATCATTGGCCAGGAGTTTAAGGCGGAGGGCCTGCTGCACCACCTCCGGATGGCTCTGGGTCAAGGGCAGGACACTGCCAACTCCTAGATAATCAGGGGCCGCCAGAAAATAGATATGGAGAATATGGCTTTGCAGGGTCTCCATGTGTTTGAGCAGTAGCCGCAACCGTTGTGTTTGCTGGCTCGGCCTGATCCCAAAGCTGTTTTCCACGGCCCGGATCGAGGCCAGAGTATGACCAATGGAACAAATCCCGCAGATCCGCCCGCAGAGATAAGGCGCGTTCTCAAAATGCTTGCCTACCAGTATGGCCTCAAAAAAACGGGGGGTCTCCACCACCTCCCAGCGGGCCTCCTTCACCATTCCATCTTTAATAACAATACGGATATTACCGTGCCCTTCCACCCTGGTCAGGTGTTTGATATCAATATCACAGGAGATCTTCATCTTGGCTCCCCTTTCTTTCCCTTGACCTCGGCGACAAAAGCACCAAAGCCGCCAAAACATTCCAGCCGATCGATCATCCGTTCCTGGGAGATGCCCCTCTCCGCCATGATGATCTGCAACTGGCCTAGATTCGCCTCGGGTGCCGGCCCCCGGCAGCCCCAGCAGCCGAGGCGGTTGGAAGGACACCAGGCATCACAGCCAGCTCTGGTCACCGGGCCAAGACAGGGCTCACCCAGATCAAAGAGACAGATATTTTCGCGGGCTTTGCACTCCATGCACACCGGGTATTGCGGATGATGAACCTGCTCGCCAAGCACCAGAGCGGTAACAATGCGTTCCACCTCCTCCTTCTTGATCGGACAGCCGTAGATCTCGAGATCCACCTTAATGACCGCAGAAATGGGTTTTACTTCCTGGCTCTCGATGGGAAAAGAGCCGTAGACTTCTTTTTTCACCCACTCAAAATCGTTGAAACGATTCTTCAACTGGTTGACCCCGCCAAAGCAGGCACAACTGCCCAAGGCCACCACAATCTTAGCCTGATCGCGAATCACCCTGAGCCGTTCTTCCTCATCAAGCCGGGTAATGGAACCCTCGACAAAGGCGATCTCATAATCATCACCCGCCTCCTTCATCCCCTCGCGAAAACGGACGATCTCCACCAGTGAGAGAAAATCGAGCAGGGTCGCCTCGTTATTGAGCAGTTGCAGTTGGCAGCCCTCACAGGAACTCAACTCAAAAAAAGCCACCTTCGGCCTGGCCACCGGAACTCCCAGAAATGTCTTTCCCTTCGTCATCTCAGGCCCTATTCAAGAATAATTTATATGGTTCATATAT
This sequence comes from Pseudomonadota bacterium, assembly GCA_018821985.1. GTDB lineage: Bacteria > Desulfobacterota > Desulfobulbia > Desulfobulbales > Desulfocapsaceae > UBA2270. The sequence continues at coordinate 75,394 of JAHJKP010000045.1, read as the reverse complement.
CGAATCGATCATTAACAGCCAGTTGTATATTGCTATCCACAAGACGCCACTCCCAAAATCAGCCGGAAGAGACTGGCTGTTTTTGGAAAGCGGTATAAGGTGCCGTAAACTCAGAGAGCAAGAAAAAGCCCTTGCTCTCTGAGTAACGGTACCTAAATAGCCTCTTTCAGATTCAACACCGACCAGTAATCAAAGACCGGACCATCAAGACAGGTATAGGTAGAACCAATATTACAACGGCAACACTTGCCCCGGCCACAGTGCATCCGCCGTTCCAGAGAGACAAAGATCTTTTCCACCGGTACCTGAGCAGCTATCAACAGGTCGCAGACAAAACGGAACATGACCGGCGGGCCGCAGACAATAGCACTGGTCCGCTCCCGGAAGCGATCAGTCTGCCCCTTGGCAATACGCTCCTTCAAAATCTCGGTAATCAACCCCACCGGCCCCTGCCATCCCGGCTCCTCCCTGTCAACAATGATGTCAAGCCCCACATCAAACTGACGCCACATGGCGTACTCATAGCCAAAAAGCAACTCAGAAGGTCGGCGCGCCCCATAGATGATATCCACCTGACCATAGCGACTGCGTGTTTCCAGCACCGCATGGATGGGAGAGCGCAGCGGTGCAATCCCCAGGCCACCGGCAATAAGGAGGATATCCTCCCCCTCCATCTTCTCCACCGGGAAATGGGTGCCGAAAGGGCCACTGATCCCGACCCTGGTTCCCCGTCCCACCCGATCGAGAAACTTGGTCATATTGCCGACCGCCCTGATGCACAGTTCAAGATCACCATGACGGACAGGAGAGGAGGTGATAGAGAATGGGGCCTCCCCGATGCCCGGCAGCTCCAGCATAACAAACTGCCCCGGCCTGAAGATGAAGCGCTCACGCTCCATTGGGTCAACAAGCTGAATCTGATAGAGTTTTTCCATCCTGGTGAGGGGATAGACATTGGTAATCTCAGCCTTATAGGAATACTCAAACTCCTCACCGGACACAGGCTGGACAGACTCAAGGTTAGTATTCATCAGTTTACTCCTTAGGAGCCGTTACGAAATAACATGGCCATTTATATCTATTTCGTTACGGCACCTTATGCCGCCTTGGGAAATTAAATGGCCATGTTAATTTTACAGCGGCTTAGTAGCCCGGACACTGGCAATAACTTCCGGCACCGTGATCCGTGCCAGACAGGACTGACCGCAGCGACCGCAACCCACACATAAGGACTCTTCAAAGGCCTCCACAAAACCCCGGTGTTTATGGTAGTAACGATACTTCAGGCGAGTATGGCTCTCAGGCCGGAAATTATGCCCGCCTGCAACTGCGGCAAAATCGAGAAGATTACAGGAATAGAGCTGTTTCTCCTTATAGGCACGGGTAAAATCCATATCCACCCGTTCTTCCACCCCATAACAGTAGCAGGTGGGACAGACCTGAGCGCAGGTCCCACAGGAGAGACATTTTTCCCCCCACTCCTGCCAGACCGGGGCCTGAAACTCCAAGTCAAGGATCTTGGTCAAATCTGAGGTATCGACATGGGCGACAAACAGAGATTCCCTTACCTCCATCAAATCCATATACCGGCGATGCTCACTGCTGTCGGGGTCGTGGCAATCAATCTGCTCAAGCAGGTGAAAGGCTCGGGGAGAGAGGATCTCGGCAAAATAAAGATCATCCATTCGGGTGAGAAATAGATCAAAGCCTCGTATGGCCGAGTCCGTTCCCATGGACTTACAGAAACAGAAGGGCTGCGGGCTGCAGGAATGACCGACAATAAACATGTTAGCCCTCTTCTCCCCATAAAATGGGTTGGGATAACGGCCGCCGAGCAGAACCTTGTCCAATTTATTCAAGGCATTGATATCACAGGGATGCAGCCCAAAAAGCACCAGCGGTGCATAGACTCCGTAATCAACTTCCTTGTGCCAGTCGCCGCCGTCCCCGCTCCCCTCACCCTGGAAGGTAAAGGTGCAGAGATCCTCACGATAGGGAAGAAAGTAATTCTTGGCCGAATGGATGGTCTGCCCGTAGTCAAGGTGCAGATCCACAAAATCATGCACCACATCAAAGTCATAAAGGGAACGTCCATACTGATCTTCCCCCTTTTTCACCGGCCCGACAATCCTGTCTGCGGCCAGGATCGCATGGAGGCGAGCCAGCTCAGCCACTGGAAAAACCTTGAAGAGCATAGAGTCCCCTCCTTGAAATAATGGCATCGCGGTTGCCGGATTAAAACCCGACAATATCTGCTAAAGCGGAAGGATATGCATCTCCTCATGAATGGGATGCATCCCCGCAAGGAGCAGGCCTTTCCGACCATCAATGGAGACCGGGTCACCGAAGCGAATCACCTGGCTACCGATCTCACAATACTCTCCTGCCTCATAGACCTTCAGCTGTTTGCAGCCGACTACACAGGTCTTCTCAAGACGGACGGCCACAACTGAGGCGTGCGAGGTCTGGCCGCCGCGAGAGGTCAACAGCCCTTCCGCCATATCAATGACCTTGATATCCTCGGGCACTGTGTCCTGACGAATCAAGATCAGAGGCGTATGCGGATCGGAGGCCCGCAACTCCAGAATATTCTCCTCAGTAAAGACAGCGCGTCCGGCCAGCGCCGATCCTGAAACACCGATCCCGTTGCCCAAGAGAGACTGTTCAAGCTCCGGCGTCTCTTCAAAAACATTGAGATGTTCCTTCTTCTTGATGGTGATCATGTCGCGGGTCTGCAGGAGATAGAGCTGCTCGGGCTCCGGCCCCTCAAAGGTAAATTCAATCTCCTGCGGATCCCAACGCTTCTCATAGACCAGATCGCGGGAGATAGCCAGCAGACGTTCATAGATCAGGGGGAAACGCCTCTCCAGGGTCTCATCCACAGAACGGCCATCAAGCTCAGCCTGCTCCACCGAGACCGGAAGACTGGTGACCAGACCCGAGACGATATCCTCGCCCTGATCACCGTAGGCATAATCACCCCACAGGGCCACCCGCTGCACCTTACGATAGGGATGGGATGTGAACAGTACCCCGGAGCCCGCGCTATCACTACGATTTCCAAAGACCATGGCCTGGACGATAACCGCTGTTCCCCAGGCATCCGAGACATCCATGATCCGCCGATAATCAGCTGCCTTGACCGTCTGCCATGAATCAAGGACCATGGCCACCGCATTCACCAGTTGCAGCCAGGGATCTTCAGGGATCCCCAATCCCTGTCTGCGCACCCGCTGTTGATACTCAAGGGCCAGCTCCCGCATCTGTTCGGGCGTAAACTCCCTCTTCAGGTTCACCCCATGCCTGGCCTTGGCCCGGTTCATCAGATCCTGAAAATCCTCACGCTGCATCCCGGAGGTCATGGCCCAGGACTGGAGAAAACGCCGGTAGTTGTCCCAGGCCAGATACTCCTCACCATGGGCGCGCACATACTCCTCAATGATCTCCTCATTGAGCCCCACATTATGAATCGTGGCCATCATCCCCGGCATGGAAACTGCAGCCCCGCTGCGGATGGAGAGGAGCAAGGGGCGCTCGGAGGAGCCAAAGATCTTACCGGTCTCCGCCTCAATCTCATCAAGGGCCGTGCGGATTCGATGCATGAATTCGTCTCTGGCCTTGGCAAAACCATAAATGACCTCCCGGCAGCGAAAGACCTCGGTGGTGATGATAAAGGCGGGCGGCACCGGTTTGTTATCTTCATAGAGGGTAACCAGATTAAATCCCTTGTTGCCCAGATGGATCAGGTCATGGGTGTAGGGAGTCACCCGGTGGAGCAGGGAGATGGCCTTCTCCGGATTATAGGTCATGAGCAGATCAAGCATCCGCTGATCCAGCATATTTTTCTGAATCTCCAGGGTTCCGATGATCCGGGTGATAAAATTATCCAGATGCTGCAGACCAAAGGTGGAAGCAATCAGGTCCCGGAGAAAGGATTCAGACAAGCGATGAACCGTGTTCACCAGATCGTGTTCATCCCACTGGGAACGATACTTGGTAAGCAGGTTCTTCTCACCGATCTGGGGAATGATGATGGAAAGATTATTCTGATGGATGTTGGTATAAAAGGAGTAAATAACATCCTTGACCCCTTCGGAAAGACCCCGGAAGATATCAAGATACTGGGTATAGGAAAAACGTTTGAGCCGTAAAGAACTGCGGAGCAGCAGCATATACGTGTCCAGACGCCGGGAAGAGATGCCGTCAATTCGCAGGGCCTGCATGTACAGCTTAAGACACTTGACGATACGGTAAAAAGTAACCTCGGTGATAAAAGAGAGATTGACGGTCTCGGGCAATTTTTCCAGATAAATAGTGGCCAGATTCTCCAAACGGAAGGTAAGGCTCAGACTGTCAAACTTCCGTTCTGCGTATCGACCATAGACCGAGGGGATATCAACGGCGATATGACGCTTATAATAAATGTCCTCTTTGGCCGCAAAATGCTCCGTGGATAAAATAGTGTCCTTCAATCCTTCCAGGGTATTCAAAAGTGCAGTCAGACACCCTTCCGTATCACAATTTTCGAGCTCAGCCAGCAGTTTCTCCATCTCGGGAAATCCCTCCTGGGCGGCCTGCTGCAGCTCTGATCGAAGCTCTTGAAACCCAAGATTATATTTCTGATGCAGCAGTTTGAACATCTGCACCAGCAAATCAAAGCGCCGCCTTTCCGCCACCGCCAGATCGGTCTGCGCCTCCAGATACTGCTGCCGATCCTCACGCTTCCAGGAGAGAAGATCATTCATGGACTGGAACTGCAGCTGCTGACAGATACGCTGGGAAAGGATATGCTGGTCATCAACAAAAGGGCCGGAGCTGGAAACTTCCGTATAAACTTCCTCAGGCAGGAAGGGGAGCAATGGCTCCTTATCCTTAGTCTTCCAAAAGAGAAAGATGGCCTGAATAAAGCCGACGATGAGATTGGAACTCTCTACGTGACTCTGTTTACGCAAAAAATGAATGAGCACATCATGTCGTTTATGGATCTCATCAAGCTCGGTGGAGACATCGCGCAGTTCGCCTTCCGCCCCTATCTCATTGAAAAAGACCGGCATCAGCTTGGTGAACTGTTTGGCAAGATTATAGATGGGCTCGATGGGATGATTAAGGAGCTGGGTAATATCCCGCTGAAAGAGATCCGTATCCTTGACGCAGGTGCCGGTCAGTTTCAGATTGATGATCAGCGCCGAGAACAGGGTGGAACACCATTTCGGCTCCTGCATGATCAGATTGAGCCAGACCCGGATATTGGCCAGATGGGCCGGATTGGTCAGGGGCTGCCAGTCTTCATCAACGCCCATGACATTGGCATACTGAAAACCAAAACGCACCACCTCCCACAAGAAAGCCTCCACCATCTTGCTCTTGCCCCGGTCAAAGACCTCGCCGCCCAGCACCTGGATGCACTGCAGTGAGGTGTGGGGATATTTGCGGACATTGGCCCGCAGCAGCTGAAAGGTGGTGAGCAGAAACTGTTCGATCTCCTCAAAGCTCTGCTGGCGGATCAACTGCACCAGGCTGCGGTTGATCTCGCGCAGGGTCTCCTCATGGATCAGATAGAGTCCCTTGGTATCCATGATTCGGAACAGGAACAGCAACTTCTGATTCTCGGTAAAACGGTTCAAGGGCAGGGCGGAATCAGCATCAAGCCCCTCTCCACTCTCCTCGACGCTGGCCAGACGGGCAGGAATCTCCTTATAGAGCCGGACAATATCGACATGAGCCGGCAGACTGAGGATTTCCTCCAAGCCCTTACAGGGATCGGTCTCAATATCGATGGCCGCAAGCCTCTCCTTATGTTGGTGCATGCTGTCATGGGAAATCGCAGCAAAGAGCTGGCCGGAATGGAAGTCTTCACAAAGGACTCCACAACGGCCAAGAAACCAGGGAAGCGGGTCATCTTCCTGCAACCAGTAATCATAATTCCGGTTCAGAATGATACGCATAAGTTTGGAGACAGGTCGATAATCAAAGGCCGTCGCCGCTCCCGCCAGACGCTCTTTATCCATCCCTGGAGCGAGCGACACTGAGGCATCCATGCCTTGCGTCCCTGGCTCCCGCGGCATTATCACCTTTTCATCCCCGGAAAAGGCCAGAAGACGCAGGGCCAGTTTTTTCATGGGATGCTGCCCCTGCGTGATATACATCATGATCACAGGATCGCTTTTATCAAAGGTGGCCAGACGCTGGAAATAGTCATTCAGGGCCAGGCCAAAACGCTGCAGGTCAGAAACGGAAAAGAGCGAGAGCAGCTTCTCCACCCAGGCCAGTTGCGCCTCGATGATCTGGATGAGCAGGGTTCCCTTTTTAACCGAATCAGCCATGGCCTGGAGAAAAAGCTGAGTAAACAGGGAAAAGGCCTCCGCCCCCTGGGCATGGCGCTGATAATAACTGCTGTTTTTCAGACAAAAGCTGCGGAGTTGGGGGATGAGCAGGGACCAGTTCCGATAGGGATGGCAGATCTCATAGAGCAGATGTTCAAGGGTTGAATGAATCCCCTTGTACCCGGAGACAATATCAAGCAGCAGTTGGAGCTCAGGATCGATGACCACCTCACCGGCTGCGGCGGCTGTCTCCGCCAGATTGGCCTTGAGGGCATCGGATTCTATCTCTGCTGCTGTTGGAATTTTATTCATACTTCTCTGTCCTTTTCGTTGCCGCCTTGTTTACCTTCTTCTCTCCGCCGGAGATGCAGAAAAAAAATCTTTCTTCACGTACGCAGGTTGGGGTAACCCGCAGGGCGTACAACGTGCAGTAGTCCTCCATACTGAAGAGCTCCTGCCTACAAAGGCTTATTGGCCTCCATATGGAGGATCAGATCCAACATCCGGTTGGAATAGCCCCACTCATTGTCATACCAGCTCATCACCTTGACCGTAGTCCCGATCACCTTGGTTGACTGGGCATCAATGATGGATGAATGGGAGTCGCCCTGAAAATCGATGGAGACCAACGGCAGTTCCGTATATCCCAGATACTTGTTGGCTGCCTGCCTCAAGGCCTGATTCACCTCGGAAACCGTAGTCTCCTTCTCCACCTCCATCACCACATCGACAAGCGATACATTGGGGGTGGGCACCCGTACTGCCAGACCGTCAAATTTACCCTTCAGCGCCGGGATAACCAGAGCCACGGCAGCAGCAGCCCCGGTCTTGGTGGGGATCATTGACAGCCCCGCGGCCCGGGCCCGACGCAGATCGGAATGGGGAAAATCAAGGAGGCGCTGATCACCCGTATAGGCATGAATCGTGGTCATCAAGCCCCGCTTGATACCAAAGTTATCAAGAATGACCTGGGCCAGGGGTGCCAGACAGTTGGTGGTACAGGAGGCATTGGACACCACATGATGCAGGGTCGGATCATACTCATCCTCATTAACTCCCATGACAAAGGTCTTGACATCACCCTTGGCAGGAGCGGAGAGAATCACCTTCCTGGCCCCGGCATCGATATGGGCCTTAAGCGAGTCACTGTCGCGAAATATCCCTGTACATTCGGCAACGTATTCCACTCCCATTTTCCCCCAGGGGATATCAGCAGGATTGCGGTGACTGGAGACGGCAATGTGATGACCATCAACAATGATTCCATTTTCATCACTCTCCACCTTCTTTTCATAGATTCCCATGACCGAATCATACTGAAGTAGATGAGCAAGGGTGGCATTATCGGTGAGATCGTTGATGGCCACAACCTCGATCACGGCAAATTCAGGATCTTTGCTGATGGCCCGAAAGATGTTTCTACCAATACGTCCAAAACCATTAATACCTATTTTTACGGTCATATCCAGCCTCCTTGACTCAACTCAACTGTCAGTTATTGATGAGCACTTGCTCATTGCCGTTTTTCGCCTCTTTATACAGTTGCAGATATTGTTTCATCACCATTTTCCAGGTATGCCTCTCATGAATCCGCATCACCGCCTGCCGCTGCATCTCCCTAATCTTGGAGGGGTCCTCATAATAGAGGACCATGGCCCTCTGCATCGCCTCAGTCAATGCAGCCGGGGTATGCTGGATATAGGAAAAACCGGTTTCCCCATCCTGGACCTTGACCAGACCACCCACATGATGGACAATGGGCAGATTACCAAAAATCTGGGCGATAAAATCCGTCAGGCCGCAAGGCTCATAACGGGAGGGAATCAGAAAAAAATCTCCCGCCGCATAGATCCGATTGGCCAGGGATGGATGAAAACCCTTCAGAATGCAGACCCGGCCCCGATTTTCCTCCTTTTCAGCCAGACGGGTCAATTCCCACTCTTCATTATGGCCGCCACTGCCCAGCAGCAGGAACTGAAACGCTGTATTCTTTTTTAAAACCGCCCGCAGCGCGGCGAGCAACACACCTACCCCCTTCTGCTCATTGAGACGGCCAATAAAGGTAAAAAGGGGCAGGTCAGGCCGGAAAGCAAGGGACCCGATGAGGGGAATGCCCCCAACACTCCGGTCGCGGGAGAGTTCCAGCAACAGGGCCTCCTTGCAGACCCGCTTTCCCTGCAACACTCCGTCTGCCATGGGATTGAAAGGGGTATCAACCCCGCTCTTTCCTGGATCTGCCGGATCAAACTCTGCCGGGTCTATACCATTGGTCACGCCTTTCAATGTCACCCCTCGCTCCAGCAGGGTATGGCCAAGCCAGCCGGTCAAGCGATCATCATCCGTCTCCTGCAACTCACGAGCATACTGTTCACTGACCGTATTCATCACCGCATAGTGGGCGGCCACTAAAAAGGGATCAAAACAATCGGCCAGGCGATTGCCCATAATGACCTTCCAGGGCAAACCGGTAATGGCACGGGCAAAAGAGAGATCCGCCACCTCCTGATGATAGCCCTTTCCCGCATTGTGGATAGTCACCACCGTGCCCGTTCCCCGGAAAAAATGACGCAATCCGCTGTTTTCTCGGATCATCGCGGGCAACACCGCAGTATGACCATCGTGGCAGTGGATGATATCGGGACAGATACCAAGCAGCAGCATGAGATCCAGCGCCCCCTTCTGGAGCAGGATATTCACGGCAAAATAATCATCATGGCCCTCCCCCGCCTTATGGGCAGGATTTACGGCCTCGTCTGCGGCCGTATAAGCATAAACAGCCGTCTTGTCAGCAAAGCGGTCAGCTTCCAGAAGATACAGGGTCACCCTGTCTATCCTGGCGGTCCAGACCCGTATCGTTTCCCGACGCTCCACATGAGCGTAATTCAGATCCACCTCATACTGCAGTGAGCGTTCAGGGAACCTGGGATCAGCAAGAGGAATAAAACCAAGAGAGGCCGGGTCCATAAATCCATAACGTGGCATGACCACACTTACTGAACGGCCGGACCAGCCGGCCAGGGCCTTGGCCAACTGTTGGGCCACATCCCTGACCCCGCCGGCTCCGGCCAGATTGCCATACTCCCGGGTCAGCATCCAGATGGTGCGGATAGATTCACGTCCGGAAGCAGGGTACGGATGAAGAGCGACGGGCATAGAAGTAACTTCACGTTTTTTGATCATGGCAACTCACCCCTCCTGACAATCCACAGCCATCTGCCGCAACAGATGGTCGGCCAGGGTAAGACGAACCATGGCCTCACAGACCGGAATGATCCTGGGAATGGCGGAGATATCATGACGGCCCCCGACCTTGACCGTCACCGGCTCATTGGCCAGATTTACAGTCTGCTGCTCCTTGGAAATGGAAGGAATCGGTTTGACCGCCACCCTGATCACCAGAGAGGCCCCGCTGGAAATGCCTGCCAGAATCCCCCCGGCATTATTGGAGAGAAAACCAGAGGGACCAATGGGATCATTATTCTCCGAACCAAGCATGTCAGCCACAGCAAAACCGGCGCCGATCTCCACCCCCTTGACCGCACCAATGGACATGAGCCCATGGGCCAGCTCGGCCTCAAGCTTGTCAAAAACCGGCTCGCCCAGTCCTGCCGGGCAGGAAGCCACGATCTCGACGATCCCGCCCACGGTATCCCCCTGGCTGCGAACCTCCTGCACCCGCTGCTCCATCTTCACCGCCGCCTCTGCATCCGGACAGTAGTAGCTGTTGTTCTGAATCAGGGAAAGATCACGCTGCTGCACATGGATTCCACCCAAGGCCACGGTATAGGCGCAGACCTCGATCTTGTATTTGAGCAGGAGCTGCTTGGCAACTGCGCCTGCTGCTACACGGGCCGCCGTCTCCCGAGCCGAGGCCCGACCGCCGCCACGATGATCCCGAATGCCATACTTGGCAAGATAGGTCACATCGCCATGGCCCGGTCTGAAGATATCCCGCAGCCCGTCATAGGATTTTGAATGAGCATCCTTATTATAGATGGCAAGAGAGATGGGAGTGCCGGTCGTGCGCGGCAGCTCCTCGCCTGCACGGATAAAAACCCCGGAGAGGATCTCTACCCTGTCCGGCTCTTTGCGCGGGCTGGAGGCCCCGCCCTGTCCCGGCCGTCTTCGATCCATCTCCAGCTGCAACTCCCTGGGGTCCAGAATAATTCCTGGCGGACATCCATCTATCACCGCACCCACTGCCGTGCCGTGCGACTCCCCCCAGGTGGTCACCCGGAACAATTTACCAAAGGTATTTCCTGCCATTCTCTTTCCCTCTCAACTTATAACAATTACGCATTGCGAATTACGAATTCATAATTCGTAATTATTTTATCCAGGATCTCTGGTACGCTTAATTTAGCCGTATCAACAATTAGATCGGCGGCCTCACGGTACAAAGGCTCCCTGAGGGCAAGGATTTCCCGCACCTCCGCACACACGGCTTTTCCGGACAGTGAGGGACGCAGGGCATCACTGGAACAGTCCGCCTGTATCCGCTGACAAAGGATATCAGGTTCCGCGGTCAACCAGACCACATGGCCATGTTCCTTTAAGAGCGGCCACAGATGTTGATGGAGAACCGCGCCGCCACCGGTGGCAATCACACATCGCCTCTGATCAATAAGCCCCCGCAAGACCTCCTGTTCACAGCGGCGAAACCCATCCCAGCCCTCAGCTTGAACGATGGCTTTCACCGTGGCCCCTTTCTTTTCACAGATAAGGAGATCAGTATCCATGAAGTTAAAACCGAGACAATCCGCCAATGCCCTGCCAATCGTTGTTTTTCCCACGGCCCGGAAACCGATGAGAAAAATTATCTCTTTCATGGTGATTTTTTTCCCTTTAATTTAAAGTATAGTATGCGGTAACATAAAGTTGTGTCAAGTGAAGATACAATTGAGAGGGAATGGAATTCCACCCTCTTTTCACCACCACCCCTTTGAGATCAGGCAAGGAAAGCATAATGAAATTCAAGGATTATTACCAGACCCTGGATCTGAAAAAAGATGCCTCCCAGGACGAGATCAAACGGGCATACCGCAAACTGGCCAGAAAGTTCCATCCCGATGTCAACAAAAGCCATGACGCGGAAGAAAAGTTCAAGGAAATTGGCGAGGCCTATGAGGTCCTCCAGGACCCTGAAAAACGGGCAGCCTATGATAAATTCGGCAGCAACTGGCGGGCCGGCCAGGACTTTGAGCCGCCACCCAACTGGGATGCCGGCTTTGAATTCAGCGGTGGCGGTTTTACCCAGGCTGACGCCTCGCAGTTCAGTGACTTTTTCGAATCGCTCTTTGGCAAAAGCGGTGGTTTTTCCCATGCCCGACCTGACTTTCGTTCCCAAGGCACTTTTCATGCCCGAGGCCACGATGTCCATGCCAAGATCGTGATCAATCTCGAAGACAGTTATCTGGGCGCCCATAAAACCATCACCCTGAGCCGTCCGGTTATGGATCAAAATGGTCATGTATCCACGTCCCCTCACACCATAGCCCTCTCCATCCCCAAAGGGATCATCGAAGGACAGCAGATCAGACTTGAAGGCCAGGGGGGTCACGGCACGGGGCAGGCAGGCAATGGCGATCTCTTTCTGGAAATCGCTTTTGCACCCCACAGAATCTTCACCATGGAAAAACGAGATGTTCACCTCTCCCTGCCGGTCACCCCCTGGGAAGCAGCGCTGGGGGCAACCGTCTCCGTACCCACCCTGGGTGGAACAGTGGAGTTAAAGATTCCACCCGGCTCCCAGAGCGGCAAAAAATTACGGTTGAAAGGACGCGGCCTCTCTTCTACCAGCCATAGCGGTCATCAATATGTCACTCTGACTATCATCACTCCGGAACCAGTGACTGACGCCCAGAAAAAATTATACCAACAGATGGCCCAGCTCATGCCGACAAACCCACGCAGCGGCTTAGGAGTATAACCATGACCGACACGATAGTGACATACACGGTATTTGATGAAAACACCTCGTACTCCCTGCGCCAGTGCTGTGCCCTGTGCGGAATCAGCGCCCAGACGATCCACGAGATGATAGACGAAGGAGTCATTTCCCCTGTAGGCAACAGCCCGCAAAACTGGTCTTTTGGAGCCCTTGAGATCAGGCGGATCCAGATCACCCTGCGCTTGCAGCAGGATTTGGGAGTCAATCTCCCCGGTGCAGCCCTGGCCCTCGATCTCCTGGAAGAGCTGGCCAGATACAGGTATTCATCTCCCTTAAACAACCCTCAAGAGTAAAAATTATAGTTATGCAATGGAAAGATGAATTCAAGATTGGCATTCCCATAATTGACACCCAGCATAAGCAACTCTTTCTCTGCGAAAACGAACTCAGCGCAGCCCTGACTAAAGGCCTGAGACCTGCGGCCATTGACAACTTCCTGACCCAACTGGGATTTTACGTTACCAGGCATTTTTCCATGGAAGAGCACTACATGGAGCAATCTTCCTACCCCGGTCTTTCTGAACAGCTTGAGGCGCATCGCTCTTTCGCACTACGCTTTACCGAGATCCAGGAAGAGTTCATACAAACAGGGCTGAACCCAAGCGTTGTTCACGCTATCCAGAATGAACTAAGCGCCTGGTTAAAAAACCATGTTCTAGGGCTGGATCTGACCTTTGGAGCTTACTATCAGGAGAAGAAAAGAGAAAAAAATACTCAACCCTGAACCTTCTTTTCTGCTGTCCTCCACTTTTCTCTTTTTTCATTCCCGGTATGAACCTCTTTATTTTTCAAGTTCTTTTATAAACAAATGACCAAGAGAGGATCATTCCTGCACTTTTACCCGGTCACCCGGGCAACCGTTAGCACGTAGACCTCGACGGCACCGGCGGAAAGAAGGGCTCTGCCGCACTCAGTAACGGTGGTGCCGGTGGTAAGGACATCATCAACCAAAAAAATTCGCCGCCCTTGAATAGCATCCGGATTTCTGACCGCAAAGGCAGCCCTCAGGTTCTTTCTTCGGGCATCACCATCGAGTGTGGTTTGCGGAGGGGTGTCGCGTGTCCGGATCATGGAATCCACCAGAAGCGCATCTCCCGCCTTCGGGAAAAAAATCCTGGCCAGCAATAATGATTGATTGAGTCCCCGTTTTTTCACACGGGCAGGAAAGAGTGGAACCGGAACAATCCGATCATTTGCTGACTGAAACTCTTGAGCAAGGTCATGAACGAAGGGTTCAATGACTTGTGTAAGGACCGGCAAAGTCGAGGTGTCTGCCGCGTATTTCAAACGATGGAGCAGATGACTAACCGGATCCTCATAACGGACGACTGACCGCGCCCTGTCATAGACGGGGAGCTGCCGCAAACAAAAGCCGCAGAGATGATCGCCACCACTGCTGTCAGGAAACTCCCGGCCACAGCATGAACAAAGGGGCGATTGCAGATAATGCACTTTTGAAAGGCAGTCAGCGCAGATCACCTGCCCCCTGCGGGTAAGACCAATCTGGCAGCAATAGCAGCGGGATGGATAAATCAGCTCCACACACCCCCTGCTCCATTCTCTCCATGGAATCATTGGAAGAAGAAGGAAAGAGACAAAATAACAAGACGCAATAGAATACTCCTTTTACTCAGTGAACAAGCAGATACCTTCACTGTTTATATATTACATTTTTCTTTGAAGAAATGGAGGTTTTTTAATGACTAAAATCAAGATAACCACCCACTCTTTGAAATGAACGGCGATGAGATAAGCATCATCAGGGCCGACATCAAGAACGAGCAGACCTCAACCAACTGCATGAGTAAGTGCCTAACACTCGTCACCGAGCAGAAAGAGACAAAAACAATCAAGGCCAGTGATTTTATCATTGATGTTTCGTAAGCCACTCAAGCAGATTCTTACCCAATAATCGACTTCCGGTTGAAAATGAAAAACGTAAAAAGAATTCATAAAAGGTGTTTTTTCTGTAAATTCATGATAGCGTAATCTCTATTTATAATAAGGGTATCTTGCAAAATCAGGATTTCCGCTCGTGGGCCGACGTGACCATCCCACTGGGCAAAAAGACATTTTCTTGAGCGTTCCATCATCATGATCTGTCCATAAATTGTGGAGTAAGCTGTCGTGCAAACATCTTCACCCCCTAACAAAATGCTAGGTATTCTCATCGGCGGATCCGGCCTCATCGGCGGTACTATTGCCAACTATTTTAAGACGGTAACCCCCGATTCCATAGACCTCCGAGCCCCAAGCAGCAAAAAGCTTTCCATCAGAAATGCTGGTGATATCCGCGATTACCTCAAACGGGTGCGTCCCGATTTTATCATCAATACCGCTATCGCCAACATTGGTTCCGACTCACAACTTGCCTTTGAAGTCAACTATCTTGGCACCCTGAATCTGGCTCGGGCCGCAGCAGCCCTGCACATCCCCTATATTCATATCAGCTCGGCCGCCACCCTGCCAAACGGTGAAGACCTCAAAGAAGAAGATCATCTTCCCTTGACGGCAAACCTGAACAATTATGCAAAATCGAAGCTGATGGCCGAAGAAACCTTACGCCACATGCATCAGACAGTCGGACTTGACTACACCTCTATCCGTCTGGCAGTCGTGTATGGTGAGCACGATCATAAGATCCAGGGCTTCCATCGCCTGTTCTTTTCCATTGCCGATGAGGCCATGCCGGCCCTTTTCACCAAAAAAAAAGTGATGCATTCTTATTCCAATGCCAACAAATTGCCCTATTTTGTCCACCACGTCCTCCTCAATCGTCAGGAATTCTCTGGGGAGACCTATCATTTTGTGGACAAAGATCCCGTAGAACTGGCCAACCTCATTCTCACCATCAAATCCTACCTTGAGCTCAAAACACCGCGCGAGATCTATATTCCCTATTCTGTGGCAACGATCGGCAAAAAAACCATGGAGATCCTCCTCAAGGTCTTCTCCAAGATCGGTATGAAGGCAAGCCTGCCCGCCGAATTGATATTTCTGGAAAGTTTCTACAAGACCCAGACCCTGTCATCGGAAAAACTGCGCCGATCAAGCTTCCATGATCCCATGCCCGAGGAGACCATCTACACCAAACTCCCGGCCCTGGTCATCTACTACCTGACTCGCTGGAGTCATCAGAATCTCATCTCCACCTTCAGCGATTCGATGATCCAGACAACTGTCATGGACACAGATTTTCAGCAGACACCTCAGGCACTCTTAAACAGTATCCACCAGGACTCCATCAGCCCATTTGCCGAGTTGCGCGACCTCTCGTCATGACAGCCTCCTCTTTCATTCGTGGCGGGGCACTCCTGCTCGTCGCCCCCATTGTCACTATCTGCTACAGCCTGGCCATTCTCATTGCTATCTTTCTCTTCCGTCTTCCTGAAGACAAATTGCAACGCTACCCCCGGCAATGGGCCCGGTGGTTTTGCCGGCTTGCCGGAGTACGGGTAATCATAGAAGGAGCGGACAAACTCCAATCTCAGGCCGGATATATCTACTGCGCCAACCATCTCAGTCAGTTTGATATCTTCAGCTTCCAAGGCTACTTCCCGCTCAGCTTCCGCTGGCTGGCCAAAGAAGAACTGTTCAAAGTCCCCTTTCTTGGCCGCGCCATGACCAATTCCGGGGCCATCTCCATCAATCGCAGTCACGGCAGAGAGGCTTTGAAAAGTCTGCAACAGGCCGCAGAACGGATAAAGACCGGCACCTCTATCCTTATCTTTCCGGAAGGAACCAGATCAATCGACGGCACACTTCAGCCCTTCAAAGGTGGCGCCATGCTCCTTGCCGTCAAGGCAGGAGTCCCAATCGTTCCCGTTGCTTTTATAGGTTCATATTCTGTCCTGCCGAAAGGGGCCTTCTTGACCCGTCCCGGCACCATCACGATCAGGATCGGTGATCCCGTAGTGGTTACCGGCTACAGCAACAAGAACAAACAGGATCTAGCCATTGTTATCCATGATAAAATAGCTGAGCTCCTGGCACAATCCCATTGAAATAATTTTTTCCCGACAGAACCATTTGTCCTCTTTTCAAAAATTTTCAAACATGGCATAATAATTTTATTAATTTTTTTCAGGAATGAGTTTTTTACATTTTTTCGCTTGATTCCCATGCCGTTCAAGTGTAATGCCTACTATACGCAGATAAAGTAGACAAGAACGACTGAGAACAGATCCAACAACAAGCATTATCAAAGTAACACCGGATTTTGAGCCGGGGTTGATCGCCATAAAAGGAGATCGACAAAAGAGAGATACGGGCATAAAGGATTTATTCGTGTTTCTCAGAAGAATCATCAACTAACCATTTAATTCGCTAAGAGTCTTAAGCATTCTGTTTCTCAGAAAGGACCAATTTTATGAACTGCCCACGAAGATCAATATCTCCGGCCCGTCCATCCTTTTCTGCCATCTCCAGGCTGTCTCTGCTCCTCCTGCAGCTCATACTGTGTGCCGTAGTGGTTACGCCTGCCAGCGCAGTCGAGCAGAACACCACCTTTCTGCCTGCCAAAATCAACAGCTCAGGCAACACCGATGCCCTGACGACCGAGGCAGACAAGAACCTTGTTGCAGCCTTGGCCACCCAAGGCTTTACCATGATCGAACGCGACCAGGCGCAACAGATGCTGGATTACAGCGGTGCCTGGCCCCCCGCAATCAAAAACATTCACGATATCGCTCAGAAGACAGGTCAGGACTATGTGGCCGTTGGCAGCGTCACGGCCATTGGTGATCAGGTCAGTGTGGATTACAAGGTCTACGACCTGCTTGCATCATCCGCACCCCAGTCCTATTACCGGCATGGAGAATCTCTCAAAGATCTCTCCTCCATCATGGAGGAGATAAGCAAAGACATTATCCGCTTCACCAACCGGCAGCAGGTCATCGCCTCCATCGAGCCAGAAGGGAACAAACGTATTGACTCAGGGGCCATTGTCCGCAAAATCCAGACCAAGGTCGGTGATCTTTACTCTCCATCCGCCCTACGCAATGACCTCAAAGCTGTCTTTTCCATGGGCTATTTTGATGATGTCAAGGTGAAGGTCGAAGAGAGCGGTGAAGGCAAGAAAATCATCTTTCAAATCACCGAGAAACCCCTGATCAGCAAGGTAGAGTTTTCAGGGATCAGTGAGATCGATGAAACTGAGGTGAAAGAGGCAGCCAATGTCAACGTCAACACCATCGTCAATCCCGCCACCATCAACAAAAGCGGCGAGGCCATCAAGACTCTCTACAAATCTAAGGGATACTATGACACCAAGGTAACGACTCAGATAAGCTACCCCGCGAAAGACCAGGCAGTGGTCAGATACGTCATTGAAGAAGGGGCAAAGATCTACATCAAGGAAATCACCTTTGCCGGCAATAAGAGTTTTGACAGTGATGAACTCCTTGATGTCATTCAGACCTCAGAGAAAGGACTTCTGTCCTGGATTACCGATTCAGGCCTGGTGAAAACAGAACAGTTGAGTCAGGATGCCGCTTCCATTGGTTCTTTCTACAACAATCATGGTTTTCTCGAAGTCAAGGTCAGCGATCCTGTGGTCAGACAAGAAGGTGAATGGATTTACATCACCTTTAATGTGGAAGAGGGTCCGCGCTATTTAGTAGGAACTATTGACATAAACGGCGATCTGATCACTGACAAGCAAGAGTTGCGCAATCTGCTCACCATCCAGAACGAAAAGTTCATCAACAGAAAAATATTACGCGACGATATTCTCAAGATAACCGATTATTACGCCGAACATGGTTATGCCTTTGCCGATGTCCGGCCCAACATGAACAAGTCAAAGACCGGTGCCCGGGTTGATATCTCAATCGATATCGACAAAGGCGAGCTGGTCTATATCGACCGGATTAGCATCAGCGGCAATACCCGTACCCGTGACAATGTCATCCGCAGAGAAATAGAGGTCCAGGAAGGTGGTGTTTTTAATTCCAAGGCCCTGCGTGAAAGCAGTGAGCAACTGCAGCGCCTGGAATTCTTTGAAGAAGTAAACATTCACCCTGAGCCATCTCTTGATCCCACCAAGATGACAGTACTCGTTGATGTGAAGGAAAAAAACACCGGACAGTTCTCAGTAGGTATGGGCTACAGTTCTGTTGACAGCCTGATGTTCATGGCGGAGATTGCCGAAAACAATTTCCTTGGCCGTGGCGACAGAGTCTCACTCTCTGGAAATATCAGTGGAAAGAGTACTCAGTTTAATCTGAGCTATACAGATCCTCGTCTTCGCGATTCTAAACTGTCCTGGGGTACGGATCTCTATAATATGACCCGCGAATACGACAATTACGACAAGAAATCCACCGGTGGTGCCCTCCGTCTGGGCTACCCTGTCTGGGAAAAATGGAAGGCCTTTGGTGCCTACAGCTATGAGGACACCACGCTCTCCAATGTGTCTGCATTTGCCTCTTCCATTATCCTTCAGTCCATGGATATCAACATCACCAGTGCCGTTAAGTTTGCCTTGGTTCGTGACACCAGGGATAGGATAACCGCACCCAGCAAGGGGTCACAAAATCAAGTCAGTGTTAAATATGCTGGTGGACCATTTGCCGGAGACGCCGAGTTCACAAAAGTGGAAGCATCCTCAGGCTGGTTCTTCCCCCTGCCATGGGAGACAGTTTTTCACATGAAAGGTTCTGTCGGCCAAGTCTGGGAAAACGAGACCAACAAGCTTCCCGTCTATGAGCGTTTCTATCTGGGCGGCATGAATTCGATTCGTGGTTTCCAGTATGGCAAGGCCAGCCCCATTGACCCACTCTCAGGTGAACGAATTGGTGGTGATAAGATGTGGTACGGCAATATTGAATATATCTTTCCGCTCATGAAAGAGGCCGGACTCAATGGTGTCGTCTTCTTTGACATCGGTAAGAACATGGCCGAGGATATGGACTGGACCATTGAAGACTACAACAAATCCACAGGATTTGAGGTCCGCTGGATTTCCCCAATGGGGCCATTACGCCTGGTCTGGGGATATAACCTCGATCCGAAAGATGATGAAGACGCTTCAGTCTGGGACTTCTCCATTGGCGGTGGTTTCTAGGCTTCTACTTCTCTCTTCCCTCAGTCCTAGATTTGATTGTTCTTTTGCCGGCTGCACATGTGCAGCCGGCTCTTTTTTTAGGAGCCGTTACGATACAACCATCACCGTTGACACAGTAATACTTTAAATTATTTCGTTACGACTCCTTATGCCGGTCACGGTATTTCAAAATGTTCCAGATACTTTTGAACAATGGCTTACAGCGCCACAAGATGTCAACCCAACTTGCAGACCACCTGAAACTAGCCGCACAGACCAATAACAGACTCACCGTTTCCGGATTACGCGGCAGCAGCCCTGCCTTGCTTATCAGCATACTCGCCGGCACTGAGAACTGCTGCTGCGTCGTCGCCGATGAACATCAGGTTGTTGCCCTGGAAGAGGACCTGAGACTCTTCAGTAACATTCAGGTCCTCACCTATCCCGGCTATGAAATCCCTCCCTACACCCCTCTGTCTCCTGATCAAGCAACTATCGCATCCCGTCTCTCCACCCTCTACCAGTTACTGGATCCAGGAGCCCGTTTTATCCTGATTGTCTCTGCTGAGGCCCTGATGCGACGGATCATGCCCAAAGAGATACTGACGGGATCTGCAGAACTGCTCATGACAGGTGAAGAATACGCCCAGGATGAACTGATCAGCAGCCTGATTAATCTTGGATATGAGCAGGTGTCCTTGGTGCAGACAGTGGGAAATTTTTCAGTACGAGGCGGCATCATTGACATTTACCCTCCTCCTTTTACAATGAACGCAGGTCAAGGATGGCAGAATGTCGCAAGCATCAAGGACGGTGCAGGGACGAGCGGTAAAATGCTTCAGGATGGCCCCATCCGCCTGGATTTTTTTGGCGACACTGTCGAATCCCTGCGGGTCTTTGATCCCATCACCCAACGTTCTCAGCAGGAGCTGCAAGAGGCCATTCTGCTGCCGGTCAGCGATATTCTCTTTCCCCTCGCCGCTACTGACGCAGAGAGCAAGATTCTGCAAGAACTTGCAGAGACAGCGGAAAACCTGCAATGGGACAGTGAACAGACGGCTCAACTTGGCGAGCAGATAGAACAAAGACATCATTTTTCCGGGATAGAATTTTTTCTCCCTCTTTTTTACCGGCACTTACAGCAAGCAAGCTCAACAGTTCTGGAATTTCTCCCCCCTGACACCCGACTCATTTTCATGGATCCTGAGGCAGGTCGGAAGTCCACGGAACTTGTCCACGAACGTATCCTGGCAAACTTTGCCAGTGCCCAGCAAAAACACACCCCTGCTTTGTTGCCTGGACAACTCTTCCTGGATCCTGAGCAGCTGGAAGAGGCAATGACAGGCTTTGCTCAACTTTTATGCTCCGACTTCAACAGCAAAGGAGAAGAAATCCTTGCCTTCACCACAACGAACCATCAACTGCTCAAACAGGATATCGGACTCCAGCGAAAAAAAAGGGGCCTGCTGGCACCACTCAATGACCAGATTCGCAGTTGGCAGGAACAAGATGATCAGGTAATTCTCTGCTGTCGCTCAAGTCGTCACGCCAGAACTCTGGCAGAACTTCTTGAAAAGCACCAGCATACTATTCAATTTTTACCAGCTCCGCTTGCTCCTCTGGAGCCTTCCCCTCCCAACCCTGGAAAATCCATTTTTATCTGTGAGCATCCGTTGAATGAAGGATTCAGCCTGGTTGAACACAAGGTGCACCTGCTCTCTGAAAGTGAATTATTTGGCGAGATGAGAATTGGCGGGAAAGGCAAAAAAAAATCCGCCAGACGGCAAACAGGCGACCCTGTACGTTTTGCTGATCTTAAGATGCTCGATGTAGTGGTCCACCGTGACCATGGCCTTGGGATCTACCACGGGCTGGTCACCATGGAGATTCAGGGGATCAAAAACGACTTCATGCTTCTTGAGTATAAAGGAGGCGACCGACTCTATCTGCCGGTTGACCGACTCAACCTGATCAGTCGCTATGAAGGTCTTTCTGATCGTGAGCCCAGGATTGATAAACTTGGTACCCAGTCCTGGCAGAGTGCCAAGGCACGGGTCAAGGAAGAGGTGTGGAGGGTTGCTCAGGAACTCCTGAAAATCTATGCCCGCCGGGAAATACGGCAGGGTAAGCGCTTTTCCCCGCCGGGTGAACTGTTTCACGAGCTGGAAGAATCTTTCCCCTTTGATGAGACCACAGGTCAGGACAAGGCCATTACCGAGACCATTGACGATCTCATCTCGGATCAGCCCATGGACCGGTTGGTCTGCGGTGACGTGGGCTATGGCAAGACCGAGGTGGCAGTGCGCGCCGCCTTCAAGGTGGTGGAAGATGGTTGCCAGGTGGCCATCCTGGTGCCGACTACGGTCCTTGCCGAACAGCATGCCAAGACCTTTAAGGAGCGGATGTCGGGCTTTCCCGTGACCATTGACTGCATCAACCGCTTTCGCAGCAGTGCAGACCAGAAACGGATCATCAAAGATCTGGCCGAGGGCAGGATTGATATCATTATCGGCACCCATCGCCTGCTCTCCAAGGATGTGGTCTATAACAACCTCGGGTTGCTCATCGTTGATGAAGAACATCGTTTCGGAGTCAGCCATAAGGAGAAGATCAAACAGATCAAGGCCGAAGTGGATATCCTCACCCTGACCGCCACCCCTATTCCCCGAACCCTGGAGATGTCACTTCTTGGGATCAGGGACCTGTCGGTCATCTCCAGTCCGCCGGAACACCGGAGACCGGTCAAGACCTTTGTCGCCCGCTACGACGAGCTGGTGATCAAAGAGGCGGTGAGCAAAGAGATGCTCCGCCAGGGTCAGGTCTTTTTCGTCCACAACCGGGTAAAATCGATTCATCGCATGGCGGCAACCGTCCAGGATCTGGTACCCGAGGCCCGCATCGCTGTGGCCCACGGCCAGATGGCCGGCAAGGATCTTGAGGCGATCATGGTGGACTTTGTAAGCGGCAAAATCGATGTCCTGATCTGCACCACCATCATCGAATCAGGTCTTGACATTCCCTCTGCCAACACCATTATCATCAATCGGGCCGACACCTTGGGGCTGGCTGAGATCTACCAGCTGCGCGGTCGGGTCGGCAGGTCGAGCACCCAATCCTATGCCTACCTGCTGGTTCCCTCACTGGATGATCTGAGCCGCGACTCCAAAGATCGTCTGCGGGCCCTTATAGACTGCAATGAGCTGGGCGGCGGTTTCAAGCTGGCCATGAGCGACCTGCAGATCCGAGGCGGCGGCAACCTGCTCGGTGTTTCCCAGAGCGGCCATATCGCCACCATCGGCTATGAACTCTACCTTGACCTGCTGCAAAAAACAGTGGCCGACCTGAAGGCCAGTGCTATGCACCCAGACACGCTGAACAGTGAGACTGTTGAAGAACTCGACCCCGAGATCAATCTCCAGATCTCGGCCTATATCCCAGAGTCCTACATCCCTGATGTGAGCCAACGTTATATTGCCTACCGCAGGATCTCTTCCCTGGCAGGCGCCGACGATGCCCAACACGCCGATCTGCAAGACGAACTGCTTGACCGCTATGGCATTTTACCTCCTGAGACCAGTAATCTTCTGCAGGTGGTCAGCCTGAAAAAAGAAATGGCCAGACTCAAGATCAGTAAACTGGAAAAGGGCAGGGACAAGCTGGTCTTCTCCTTTCTCAAGACAACACCCATTGACCCTGTGTTGTTGCTGCAATACCTGCAGACCAGTGGCAATACCCGCAGTAAACACAAAAAAACGGAGTCTCCTAAGCTCACCCCTGATGGCCGACTGATAGTGCCAGTCCCCAGCCTGACCTCCCCGGACAGCCTGTTTGCCGCAATCCGCAGCATCTTGGTTGATCTGGGCCGACTTATTCCAGCACCCGTGGAGAAATCCTGATGAACAACACAACCCAGATCCAGCCTGATTTTTCCTGGGGACAGATCGACACCGTCCTCCTTGATATGGACGGTACCCTCCTCGATAAATACTTCGATGATTTCTTTTGGGAAGAATATGTCCCCAAGATCTTTGGTGAACAGAATCAGATGAGCAGCGAACAGGCCCGGAAGGAACTGCTGAAGAGGTATCAACGAGTTGAGAGCACCCTGCAATGGACGGATCTTGACTACTGGTCGGAACAGCTCCAGCTCGATATCCCGGAACTGAAATGCAAGGTGGATCACCTGATCCAGGTGCACCCTTTCGTCATTGACTTTCTGCAATTTATCAGGAAGATCGGCAAGAAGGTCCATCTCGTCACCAATGCCCACTCCAAGACCCTGGAGATCAAAATGCGCAAGACCGCGCTCGGTGGATGGTTTGACCGGATTGTCTGTGCGGAAGAGGTGGGAGAGGCCAAAGAACAGCCTGCTTTCTGGGACAAACTGGAAGGAATGCTGAATTATGACCGGAAACGGACTCTGCTGGCCGATGATACCGCCAAGGTTCTGCGCTCAGCAAGAGTTTACGAGATGGGCTTTCTCATCTTTGTGGCCCGGCCAAGCTCACGCCTGCCGATACGCTACTCCGAGGAATTTCCCTCAATTGTCACCTTTGATGAGCTCATTTTTTAGGTGCCGTTAAGGAGTTGAACAAGGCTTTTTTTGCTCAACTCCTTTTGCAGCGGGGTCTGGCAAAAATAACCGTCCAAAATAACAAAAGAGAAAGATTTTGCCTTCTGAGGCACAATGCGGTAAAAAAATAACTATTCACTTTTTTCATCTGTGACAATGAACGATTGATCTCGTGAAAAAGTGCAAAAAACTGAAAGAGACAAATGATTTTCTCTGCGAGACTCCGTCTCCGCGTAAAAAAATTACAAGAAATAACAGAACATTAAAAGGGTTAGACTCTACTATCCAGAACCCATTGCCAACTTCCCGGTGAATGCCCATGACACCTCAATCAAGCAGATTTCTGTCCGGATTTTTCTGTTTTCTCCTGCCCTTGTCTCTTACGGGCTGCTTTTCCCAAACAACATCCTACACGGGGCTCCATTTTCCACCGACACAGAGTGTTGAGGTCAGCTTTCAGGAAAATGCGGTGCCAAAATCCTGTCAGGGATTTGCCCACCTCATTGCATCCACCGCGGCACCAATATCCGGCAGGGAGATTCAGGCTGCTATAATCAAAGAGGCTCGGGAAAAAGGGGCGAACCACGTGCTGATTGGCATGGCACGCGAAGAAGTCGGCAACAAACAGGAGCTATTCCGCTTTGACTACTTTGGCCCCGAATATCCCTACCCGTACCCCCAGGGATGGATGGGCTGGAAATTTGGCATTGAGGAATGGGAAAAAGCCGGTCCCCTGATCGGTTTCGGGCTCAATAACTGGGATGATCAGGAGAGCCGCTATGATTTCAGCCTCATGATCCAGACAGTTTTCCTGCGATGCCAGTAAACAAATCAGGGACAAGGGAATAGAACAAGCAAAGCCCTTCCATTCCCCGACATCCTTCTCACCACACCGCCCGTAACCCCTTGTTCTTCCGAAGATGATCAATGCGACGTTCAAGCTCCACCCGCCACTCGGCATGTATTCTCGCAGCAGAAGGGGCAATGAGCTCGGGCAGGCCATAGACAATACGATCTGAGGCCCGACTGGCCTCAATCACCGCCTCAATGGAACGGGCACCGAACTTGTATTGACCAAGAAGCAAGCGGAGCAGCAGACCGGAGGTCTTACGCGCTGCCTTTTTCCAATGGGTATCCATCTGATGGGCAATGATAAAGGCCCGCTTGAGCAATACCCGCCGCAACTCGTCCAGCTCATCGGCACTGGCTGAATCACGCAGCAGGTTGTCAGATATCTCAATCCCGTCGATATCAAGCACCACCCGCAAGCGACTCATGAAATCAGGAATCTTCAGGGTCTTCATCTTTTCCAGCATCTCCGGCTGATCTGCATCGAGCAGTTTTTCCATCCCTTCCCAACTGGCCTTGACCCCGCCGGCAAAGACAAAGATAGCCCGGCCGATATAATGGGGAATCCCGTTGACATAGGTCACGCCATCCTGCATGGAAGGCAGGAAATAACGGAGATAGCCAAATTCATTCCCTTCATAGCGGCAATCAAATTCATCCCAGAAGACAATGGGCACCTTGCCCCGGGCTACTGCCGCCCGCACCGGTTCTATGGCCGAATTAATCTCATCTGGTGAAGAAAACTGGGTCAGATTAAATTCAAACAGATCAAAGGGATCGCCCTGGAATTTTTGGGCAATAACCTTCGCCACCTGCCGGACGGCAAAAGACTTCCCTGATCCTGGGGGCCCAAAGACGCCGATACAGAGAGGCCGTTGCACACTCTCTTTGGACACATAGGAATCCATAACATTCTGGAGAGTGATAACCGGATCAATCTCCGCCGGATCCGTGGTTCGCAGATGGCCGACATTGAAGATCGGCAGGTTATGAAATCCAGTCTTCCGATTCACCTCTTCTTTCAGATCATGGAGCACAGAAACAATTTCATCCAGATAACCATGTGCACCGGCAAGGGGTGTATGCTGGGCCATAGGAGATTTTTTACCCAGATAGAAAAATTTACGCAGAGCCGCTTTTTTCTGGGCGGACCAGATCTGGCTGGAGACCAGATCAAGCACGGTCTCAAAATCTGTGGAGAGGGCAGGAAGCTCAAAGAATGAGGGGTCCGGCCCGTTATCAACATAGGAACAGGCGTAACCGCCGGGATAACTCTTCACAAAATCGAGGTTGGGAAACTCCAGGGTATCCTTAAAATAATAGCCATGTTGATAGAGACTCGCCCAGTTATGCATCACCCGCTGCGAAAAATCATAATAATAATTACGGCT
This sequence comes from Pseudomonadota bacterium, assembly GCA_018821985.1. Taxonomy (GTDB): domain Bacteria; phylum Desulfobacterota; class Desulfobulbia; order Desulfobulbales; family Desulfocapsaceae; genus UBA2270. The sequence continues at coordinate 49,263 of JAHJKP010000045.1, read as the reverse complement.
GAAGCCAAAGCCACCAAAGCGGAGGGCATCCATGGCCAGCATAGCAAGAATCAAGGTGTCATAACAGGGCACTGATCCCCGCTGCCGCGGAGAGCTCTTCTCGGGCAGACACCCTTTGCGATGACGGAAAAAGATAGCATCCGGACCGATATAAAGGATACCGTGCGGAAACATCTCGACGATAATGTGACAGCGAAACTTTCTGGTCACACCATCCCAGAGTCCAACTTCCTCCGTACGTAAGGCCCGCAGACACATGGCCACTATAGTCTCCCAGTTGACCGAGCAGTCCATCTCCATGCGGGTCGTCTCAAGATCTGCCAGCCGGCAGAACAGGGTTATCCTTTCCCCGCACATCTCCGCCCACCTCCGCCAGTGGGCCACACTGATGCCCATGGCAATCACCCAGGCATCCGGATTACGGGCAAAGTCCTCCTCGGTCAGATGAGGAGGGCAGCCGGAATCGTCGATCACCACCAGTCCGTTATTATTGCTGAAAAGCTCACGGTTGCTGTCGTCAATCCGAAACGGCTCCGCACTCTTGGCCCGAGCTCCTGCCGGCAGATACTGATTGACCATAAACCAGCCATGATCTTCACGCTCTATTTCCGCGCCGCTCTGTTTACGGAATATCTGGAAAATATCCTTCTGATCCCCATAGGAGACCGAATGGATTCGAGGATTCAGGTCAGACTCGGCGACATAGGCGGCAAGCCAAGTCATGCACTGCTCCAGACGGCCATACTCAATGGAGACATCGCCTGCCATCAGCTCAATATGGTCACCAGGATTATACCCATAGGCAGGCAGACTCCCCTCTTCCATAAGACTGACCTGCTTTATGGGAAGATTGCGGATCTTGACATTGGAACCGAGCAGGGTGATTTTTTGTGATTGTCCGTCCATAATAACCTCAATGTGTCTTTCCATACATCAACGTGTACCATCAAACGAAAAAGGAAGGGCGTACCCTTCCTTTTTCGTTGTTCATCAACCTTTATTCTACAACAGCCCAGCCTTATCGAGGGCAATAACCGCCCCTTTATAGGAAACAAAAATCAGGGCGATCCAGGAAAAAATAAGTACAGCAGTCATATTAGTTACCTCCGTAAAACAAGTTTCTTCTAAAAATCAGGGACAACAAATCTGCTCCAGATCTCTGTTATCTGACTAGTACGCCTCGTGATCCATCACTTCATGGGCTGCCAGTTTTTGAGAATCCATCTGCCTCCACACATAAGCCACATAGGCCAGGACAAAAGGGATTCCCAGAGCCACATAGGTCATGGCCATCAAGGTGTAGGGACTTGATGAGGCATTGTAAATCGTCAGACTGGACTGAAGGTCAACCTTGGAAGGATAAAAAGGCGTATTGTTAAAGCCGGCCGTAAAAAAGACCGCCAAACCAACAAGCACGGTACCCAATCCGGCCAACCAGATCCCTTTATCGCTTCCCTTAAAGGCAGTGGCCAGCACAGCCAGAATCACCAGCACAAGACCAACAAGCAACAGGCCAAGGACCAGTGGCATAGCCAGCAGATTTAAGAGATATTTATTGGCAACCATGGAGACAACGCCGGCCTCATCCACGCCAAATCCCTGCATCAACAGCAGTGAAGCCAGCACATAGAGGAGGAAGGGCAGGGCACAGAGGAAGTTAACCCATACCGCCTTACGAAGCCGTGCCTTAAAACTATCCATGGCTGAGAAATTAATATTATTCAGCAGATACATGGCACCGAGCACCCTGGCATTAAAGACCAGAAAAAGACCAAGGGAAAGATTAAAGAGCGAGAAGGCCGCCTCCAGTCCACGCATGGGATGCGTCCAGCTTACCTGATTATAGACGTTCAGGGTAAAGTTAGAACCGGTAAAAAAGGTCCCAACTGCCGCACCGATCAGGAGCACACCCACGGTGCCGTTAATGAGCAGAAAAAATTCATAGACCTTGGCGCCCAAAAAATTGTCAGGTTTTTTCCGGTATTCGTAACTGACGGCCTGGATAATGAAGGTGAAGAGAATCAACATCCAAACCCAGTAAGCCCCGCCGAAACTGGTGGCATAGAATTTAGGGAATGCCGCAAAGAGTGCGCCGCCAAAGAGAACCAGGGTAGTAAAGGTCATCTCCCACTTGCGTCCCAGTGAGTTCATCACCAAAGCACTCTCCACATCGTTTTTGGCCACCTGCCAGAGCAGGGTATTACCGCCCTGGACAAAGGTCAGGAACAGAAACAATGAACCGACAACGCTGCAGAGGATCCACCATAGCTGCTGTAAGGTTCCGTAATCAAGATTTGCTATCATTTTAAAGGCCCTCCGGTCCGATGGAAATCTGCTTCAACATAATTTTTATCTCAGCAATAAGCAGCAGGGTGAAAAGCCCCAAAAACATGAAAAATGTTGCCTGCACATGGCCTACCGCCAGATTGGTGGTGGCCATTTTTACCGGCATCAAGCCCTGAATTGCCCAAGGTTGACGGCCAACCTCCGCCACAACCCAGCCCATCTGCTGGGCCACAAGACCCAGGAAGAAAGAGAGAAGACCAAGAGGCAGTAACCATCGTGTTTCACTGATTTTCCCTTTAAGCGTAAAAAAGAGAAGGGCCAGAAAGATCACAGGAAAGAGAGAACCCAGGATCACCATGATATGAAAAGAGTAGAAGGCCGTACTCACCGGCGGCACCGCCTCTTCCGGGGTGTCCAGATAGCCATAACCTAAGAATTCTTTATTGGCACTGAATCGGGCCAGGGCTTCACTTGCCGCGCCATCATTCTTCTCCTGACGGGCCTGCTTAAAGGCAGCAAGATCAGCTACGGCCAGCTGTCCCAGCTTCATTTTCGCGGCCACTCCCATGACCTTCTGCTCACTGTTTCCATAGACCAGATCGTCAATACCCGGCACAAATGAGCCCGGCGCACGATTGGCCAGCAGGGAAAGAAGCCCCGGAACTTTTACCTCAAAGAGAAAAGGGCCCTGCGAGTCCCCAGGCTTCTTGGCACCATTTATAATACCGGCGGCAACAAGACCGGCGCCCTGCTCGCCTTTATACAGCCCTTCAAAGGCGGCCAGTTTCATGGGCTGCTTTTGCGCGACCTCAAAGGCCGCCTCATCGCCGGTGAAACCGACATAGGCAGAGGCCAATAGGCCAAAAACCGATGCCACCACTATGGATTTCTTGGCCATCTCCACATGCCTGCCTTTCAACAGATACCAGCAAGAGACTGTCACCACAAAAAGGGAGCCCAAAAGAAAACCGGAACTGGTTGTATGGGTGAATTTGGACATGGCAACCGGTGAGAAAAGCACTGCCCAGAAATTCTCCATCTCAAAACGGGCCGTCTCCGGGTTAAATGCCATGCCCACTGGATTCTGCATCCAGGCATTGGCTACCAGAATCCACAGAGCCGACAGATTGGAACCAACGGCCACCATCCAGGTGGAAAAGAGATGGAAGCCCTTGGAGACCCGATTCCAACCAAAAAACATGACTGCGAAAAAGGTCGCCTCCAGGAAGAAGGCGAAGATCCCTTCAATGGCCAGCGGCGCGCCGAAAATATCACCCACCATCCAGGAATAGTTCGACCAGTTGGTGCCGAATTGAAATTCAAGGATAATACCCGTGGCCACCCCAATAGCAAAATTGATGCCAAATAGTGTCATCCAGAATCTGGTGATCGCTTTCCACTTCTCATCACCTGTACGCACATAAATGGACTCAAACATGGCACATAAAAAAGACAGCCCCAGGGTCAGGGGCACAAAAATCCAGTGATACATGGCCGTCAAGGCAAATTGCGCCCTGGACCAGTTCACCAAACTCAGATCTACATCTACCATTGATCACACCTCCTTGTTTTTAGTGATTATGGACAGCAGGCCTGGAAAGCTGCTCCAGGACATGATCAGCCCGTTGTTCATCAGTCTGAAAATTCGTCTTAAGATAATTGGGGAAGAAAAACAACTTCAGGACAGCAAACATAACAAAGAGCTTGATCAGGATAATCTTCCACAAACTCCTGCCCACAGTCATGTCCCTGAATCCGTTTCGGTAAAAGGTATAAACCCTTGTTAATGGCTGCGACATAATTTCTCCTCCCCAACAACGTGAGCGTACGTCCATCAGTCAAAAAAATTGACTTCAGATCTTTTTATTATGCACAGAAAAAACAGGAAGACAAGATTCATCCTTGCATAACTCAGCAAAGGTGACACCAGCAAGATAGTGGCGCAGCAGGGCGCTGGCATCATCCCAAACCTTATGCACCCGGCACCGGCCACTGGCCGCACAGCTTCCAGGCCTGCTGACACAATCATTCAACTGAATCTTGCCAATCATCACTTCAACAACCTCCAACAGGGTAATCCGAGCAGGATCTTTGATCAAGACATAGCCGCCTTTCGGTCCTTGGCGGATTTCGATCAGATGAGCCCGAGCCAGATCCTGAGCAATCTTGGCCAGAAAAGGACTGGGAATATCCGCCTGCACAGCAATCTCCTGCTTGGCCACTAAGACCCCGTTACCTTTGAAGGCCAGATAGACCATACATCTGATGGCATACTCGCCTGCTCGTGTCAACCTCATACCAACCCCCTTCAAACACGACTAATAAGACTTTAATAGTCCTATAAAAAATTTACTCAATCATGTCAATAAGAATTCTTCTCATTTCTCTTAGTTTTTGCTTTTTTTTTTCATATCCCCTATAACAGATAGCAGAAGAGAGAGTCCCTACTCTGCCAAAAAAACCATGGAGGCATCATGATTCCCGCACACCTTATTCCAACCCCGGACGCCTTGCAAGTTCCATGGGGCTGGTTTCAGATCCTGCTTTCAATCACCTTTCTCCTCCATCTACTGGTGATGAATATCATGCTGGGCTGGGCCATCATCGCCTGTATCAATCACGCGCTCAAGGAATCAAGTCCGGCTGAAAGCCAACTGATCTCCCAAAAACTTCCCTTTACCATTGCCTTTGCCGTCAACTTCGGCGTCGCCCCCCTGCTCTTTCTCCAGGTTCTCTACGGCCACTTCATGTACACCAGCTCAGTGCTCATGGCCGTGTTCTGGCTCTCCATCGTGGCCCTTCTCATTCTTGCCTACTATGCTGCCTATATCTACAACCTGCAATTTGCAAGGATGCCCGGCCTGCACACCCTGCTCACCACAGTTATCGCTCTCTTCCTGCTCACCATCGCCTTTTTCTTCACCAACAACATGAGCCTGATGGTCAGCCCTGAGAGCTGGGTCCGCTATTTTGATCACCCCAACGGATTACTGCTGAACTTTGGAGATCCCACCCTGCTGCCCCGCTATCTCCATTCCGTCTTTGCCTCAGTGGCCGTGGGCGGACTCGCCCTCGGCCTCTACCATGACTGGCAAAGACGAGGCGGCAACACCGCAGCGGCAGCCCACATCCCCTCTGCTATGAACTGGTTTTCCTATGCCACCATCTGCAATTTTGGAATCGGTACTTGGTACTACGGCGGCCTGCCCACATCCATACGCAGTGTAACTGGGGCTGCCGGCGCATTCTTACTGGGTTTTCTCCTGGCCGGCATTGGAGCCGCCATCCTGTCCCTGATCTACGGTCTGCAATACCGCGTCCGCCATGCGGCCGGTGCCGTCCTTGGGGCCATCATCTGCATGGTGACGGTCCGGGAACTTGTCCGCCGGCAGACTCTGGCTCCCTGGTTTTCCACCTCGGATCTAGAGGTTGTCCCCCAATATTCACCAATGATCCTTTTTCTGCTGCTCTTTGCCGCCGGCCTCTATCTGATCTGGTGGATGATCAAGCTGGTCCTCCCTGCTGACAAGGAGGTACAATCATGAACTATCCTGTCTGGCAGCTGGACGCCTTTGGCGGCGGTCTGCTCATCGCCCTCATCGCCATTGTCCATGTTTATGTCTCCCATTTTGCCGTAGGCGGCGGACTGTTTCTGGTCTTGACCGAAATGAAAGGGTTGCGCGAAGGATCATCCGAGATCCTAGCCTATACCCACAAACACGCCAAATTTTTTCTGCTACTGACCATGGTCTTCGGCGGCATGACCGGCGTGGGGATCTGGTTCACAATCGCCCTGCTCAGTCCGGCTGCCACCTCTTCCCTGATCCATACCTTTGTCTTTGGCTGGGCCATGGAGTGGGTCTTTTTTCTGGCCGAGATCGTCTCCCTGCTCTTCTACTACTACACCTTTGACCGGCTGGAACCGAAGAAACACCTGCTCCTGGGCTGGATCTACTTTGGTTGTGCCTGGATGTCGCTTTTTCTCATCAACGGCATCATTGACTTCATGCTCACCCCCGGGTCCTGGCTGACCGACAACAATTTCTGGTCGGGATTTTTCAACCCCACTTTCTGGCCGGCCCTCTTCTTCCGCACCTTTATGGCTCTGATGATTGCCGGACTTTTTGGTTTCCTGACCAGTGTAAATATCAAAGAGACAACAGTGCGCCACACCCTGGTCCGTTACTGTGGGATGTGGCTGCTGCCGCCCCTGATACTGCTTCTGGGATCGGCCCTGTGGTACAAAACCGCGCTGCCGCTCCCGCAACAGGAGATGATCTTCAGCAGAGCCCCAGAGATGAAACCTTTCCTGACGCTCTTTATCTGGCTCTCGCCGCTGATCTTTGCCGGCGGCCTGACCATGGCCATCCTCCGACCGCAAGCCGTGCGCAAGCCACTGGCCTGGCTGCTCCTGCTCCTTGGTTTCCTCTATCTGGGCAGTTTCGAATTTATCCGTGAAGGTGGACGCAGGCCCTATATCATTCACGATTACATGTATTCCACATCCATCAAAAAGGCAGACATGGGGCAGATCCAGAAAACAGGCGTCCTTGCATCCGCACGTTGGGTAAAAAACAAAACCATAACCGCTGAAAACCGCATGGATGCCGGTAAGAAACTGTTCACCCTGCTCTGCATGCCCTGCCACTCAGCCGGTGGCCCTTTAAACGATATCCTGCCCCTGGCCAGACGTTTTTCGCCTACCGGTATGCGCTCCTTTCTGGCAACCATGGGCACAGCCAATCCTTACATGCCGCCCTTTGCCGGAACCGTGGAAGAACAGGGTATTCTTGCCGATTATCTCACCACCCGTCTTGTTCCTGGAATAGTTAGCAATATGGTAAAAATCAGCAAAGAGAGTATCAAACCTGCGCTCTTTGACCAGGAAACCGCAGAATATCTGATCCTCGCCAGCAGCGACAAGGGCATGGTTCTCTCTTCCGAACCGGAGCAGTCCGGAATTGATTTCTCTTTTGCGCCACCAACCCTGCAGGCCCAAGTCATCATGCGGGGAGAGACCCCCAGCGTCCTGACCAACGATATCCAGGTAAGCTACCGGATTGACACCGACCAGGGACCTCTTCTCGGTAAGATGATTGGTGCGGATGGCACATTTGAAACAACCCTGGCAAAGATCCCTCCAATCGCCAAAGATTTCCGTCCCTATCTCCTGGCCGAGATCGAGGCGGTTAAAGAGGGGAAGGTGATTGCCACAACCCGTCTGAAAATTGGCATCTCAAACGAGATCGGCTGCCGGAACTGTCACGGTGGGCCATGGCGACAACAGGGCCGCACCGGTCTCTCCCGGCAAACTGCCGCAGATATCCTGGCCATCCACGACAAACGCAGCAGCACGAGGCTCAGCCAGGACTTTCATGCCGGCAAGATCGTGGTCTGCCAAAACTGTCATGCCGACAGCAGCCAAGGGGCAGCTGGCCAACCTGAGCTGCTCAATCTCTCAGCTGCCATGCATGGTTTTCACGCCACCTATCTTTATAAAGAAAACAACAGTTGCACCTTCTGTCATGCCAATAGTGCTCAGGGCGCCACCGGTAACATGGAGGACCTGCACAGCACCCTCGGACTCGAATGCACAAACTGCCACGGCGCTCTCGCGGATCACGCCATGAGCCTGCTGAAAGAAAAAGGAGAGACACAAAAGCCTGGAAGCGCTAGGCTTCTTGCTTTGCTTGCTGACAAGGGAGAGGTGGCACAAGATACCATCAAAGGCCGGATGCCGTGGAGCATGGAGCCCGACTGCCTGACCTGTCATGTGGGCTTTCAACCGCCTGACTCCAGTACCGCCTTTAATACCTGGAGTACGGGAAAAAAGGGATTGTTTGTCCACCGACATGGAGAGGAAGGTGCTCTGCTCTGCACCTCATGCCATGGTTCACAGCATGCCCTCTACCCGGCTGACAATGCCTACAGTAAAGAGATAGGAAACCTGCAACCTCTGCAATACCAGAACAGCCCCTATCCCCTCGGGGCCGACCGCGGTTGCGCCGTCTGCCATACAGTAGAGATGGAAGAAGAGCTGCACCATCCAGGATCACTGGGAACTTTTCGTAACAGAGTGGAATAGAAGAAGAGAAGGGGAAGAATTTATTGTTCTTTATCAACCTGACAAAGAAGGAGACGACACCATGCTTGTTCGACACTTGATGCCGATACTACTGTTCATGCTCATCTGTTCTTCGCCTCTACACGCTGCACAGAAACCGGCCGCTAACGAAGCCCTGGCCGAGTTGGGGCCAAGGTCATTTTCGATGTGCGGTTGGCTGATCTTGACTCGCTGATATTCAATCTGAAACTCTTGGATGAGACCTGGACGGGTATCTCCGCGCAAAACGTGAAACCGGAGATGATTGTTGTTTTCCGTGGCCCAACGGTCAAACTTCTAACACCCGCCGAACTCGACGAGGAGGCTCTCCACCTCTTCCGGGTGTTAAAAAAGAAAGGTGTGCGATTTGAGGCATGCGGTGTGGCCATGCGGATATTCAAGGTCGACCCAGCAGGACTTATCCCCGAAGTCAAGCTGGTGGCCAATGTCTTTCATTCGTTGATTGGTTACCAGAACAAGAACTATGCATTGATCGTCATCAACTGAGGCCAACAAAAACAGAAAGCGGCTTTCTATCATGGATGGTGATTGGCAAAAAGCCGCTCTCGACCTCACTCTCTCAGAACCATAGTCCTTCTGTTTAGTCCTTGGGTGGCATTTTGACTACGGTGAACCAGAAATCTTCCAGCGACCGCACAACCTTCAGGAATGCCTCAAAACCGACCGGTTTTGAGATATAGCAACTTGCACCCAGGTCGTAACATTTGAGGATATCGATGTCTGCTTCCGAGGTGGTCAACACGATCACCGGAATGCTTCTCAGGCGCTCATCGGCCTTGATCTCTTTCAGGGTCTCTCTGCCGTCCATACGCGGCAAGTTAAGGTCAAGGAGAATGATATCAGGCCGAACGGTATCAACATACGGCTCCTCATGTCTCAAATAGCGTAAGGCCTTGATACCATCATCAACAGTGTGCAAATTGACGAAAAGCTTTCCTGCAGCGAGTCCTTCACGGGTCAATTCAACATCACCAGGATCATCTTCCACAAGCAGTATATCTACTATTTTATTTCCATTCATAGTTCATGTGCCTTTAGTCGAAGTATTATTTTACGGAGATTCACTAGATTAGTGCGACTCAACCCGGTTCCTGCCATTTTCCTTTGCCAGATAGAGAGCTTCATCTGTCCGGGCAGTAAAAGATTCCAGAGTGTCATCAGATTTATACTGGGTCACACCAAAGCTGGCGGTAACATGCAGTCCATTGCCGAAGTCATGAGCTGCGCATAAAGAGCGCAGTTTTTCAGCCAAGACAGCAGCCTGGCTTTGCATGTTTTTGGGACTAAGCACCATAAACTCCTCCCCGCCCCAGCGGGCAAAGACATCATGCGCCCGAATATTGTCGGATACAAGCTGAGCCACCTCTTTGAGAACGTGATCACCTATAGTATGGCCGCAGGAATCATTGATCTTTTTAAAGTGATCCAGATCAAACATGATCAGGGATAAATCAGTGGTATATCTTCTGGCACGCTGAAGTTCAGCCTCCAGTAGTTCGTTGAACATCATCCGGTTATAAATGCCGGTCAGATAGTCAATACGAGCCTCGCGTTCAAAGAGGTCCCTGGTCTGTTTCAGGGCTACCTCCAGTTTTTTGCGTTCAACGGCATAAAACATGGCACGTTTCAGCATCCTGCCGTCAATATCTCCCTTCAGCAGATAGTCCTGAGCCCCTAACTTAACCGCTTCAGTACCAAAGGATCCATCAGAGAGTCCGGTCAGAACAATGATCGGCGTGGTGGACACAGCCTCCAACAGACGGGTCACGGTTGGAAGCCCGCTGCTGTCCGGCAGATTCATGTCCAAAAAAATAACATCACAATGATTCTGTTGCAGATAGCTTATTCCTTCAGAAAGTCGTTCGACAGTGACCAAGCGCGCCTTGCACCCCTGTAGCTCCAACATCTCTTGAAGCAGCAGTACATCGCCCGGATCGTCTTCAATCAAAAGGATGGTATGCAGAAATTTATCGCTCATATTATTTTTTCCTGATTATTCGGTGTTGTGGGCAGGGTGAAAAAGAAGGTCGAACCACTCCCTTCCTTCGACTCTACCCAGATTTTACCGCCATGACGTTCAACGATCTTTTGACAGATCGCCAGGCCGATACCCGTGCCGGGATACTCGGCGCGGGTATGCAGACGCTGAAAGATGGCGAAAATCCGCTGGTAGAATTCCGGGGCGATACCAATGCCGTTATCACTAACAGAAAAAAGCCATTCATTCTGCTGGCAAGTTGCATTGATGGTTATCCTGGGCGGTTCCGCGCCATGGTATCTGATGGCGTTAGCGATCAGGTTCTGGAACAGCTGCCCCAGCTGGGCCTTGTCAACCTGAATGACCGGCAGGGGACCACAAACGATCTCAGCCTTGTTTTCCTTGATGCTAAGCTCCATGTCCTGGAGTACCTTGGATACCACCTTTGAGCAATCTGTTTCCGCAAGCTCTCTGGTATTGTGGATGATCCGCGAATAGCTCAGCATGTCATTGATCAGAGTTCGCATCCGCGTGGCACCGTCAACAATGTAGTCCATATAGGATTCACCTTTTTCATCAAAGGTTCCCTTGTAACGGCTGGCCAGCAATTCTGTAAAACCGGCTATCTTACGCAACGGCTCCTGCAAATCATGGGAGGCAATATAGGCAAACTGTTCCAGCTCGCGGTTGGAACGGGCGAGGTTGGTCTCTATCTCCTTGATGGCCGTAATATCCCGGATCGTCTCAATGGCACCGATTCTCTTGCCGTCACTGTCATATAAGGGAGCGCCAACGGCCCAGACAGGGGCGCCTTTTCCGCTGTATAATGCCGGACAGAAGACCTCAGCATAGAGACGCTCTCCCTGACGGGTAACATGCTGATATTTACCATTGAGGTCTCCATCATCGGCATCAAGAAGGTCAATCAACAGATTCCGCCGTTCACCATAGAACGGGACGGAGTAGGCATTATCACCCTGCCCCAACATCTCTTGCTGGGATACGCCGCTCATCTCCTCCATCGCCCTGTTCCAGGCGACTACCTTCTTTTCCTGATCCACCACAAAGGTTGGATCGGGTAAAAAATCAAAAATATCGGCCAGACGCTGACGGGATTCACGCAGCGTGGCCTCCATTTCCTTGCGATTGGAGATGTCACGGGAGGAGGCGTAGAGATACCACTTCCCATCCAGCTGGACTCCGCAGGCGCTGATCTCAACGTCAAAGATGGTTCCGTCACGACGGCGGTGCTTGGACTCAAACATGGCAGGGGCGTGAATAAGTTCCCGAACCTTTGCCGTCAATTCCTCTACAGGAATACCGGCATCCCATTCCGCGACATTGAGCTGCAGATTCTCTGCAGGATCATACCCCAGCATCTGGCGGAAAGAACCATTCGACTCTACCAGATTACCGTCTTCATCAAGGATATGGATACCGTCACGAGACACCGACTGCAGTGTTTGGTAGCGGACACCGAGCTTCTGCCGCTCTTCCTCACCCCGCTTGCGTTCCGTAATTTCCCAGGCAACATCCGCCAGATAGGAGACCAACTCGACATCTTGCTCGCTATAATCATCAGATTTGTTACCGATGCCCAGGATTGCCACTACCTTCTCACCCCGGAAAATAGGTACGACAAGTTCGCGGATCAGCGGCGCATGCCCCTCCGGCAGCCCTTTTTTGTTGGGTAGTTCGCCATAATTGTTGTGAAGAACCGGTCGCCGCTGACGGATACAATCCGCCCAGACACCGGCTTCTTTAATCGGGTAGTGGAGTCCGCTCCCCTCGGCGGTGCAGAATTCCATAAGCGTACGGGTCGACCAGGCCTGCAGGGAGAGGGTCTGCTGATCGGCCTCGACGAAATGATAAAAACCAATCGGGCTCTTACTCTGCCTGCACACTTCGTCCAGTGTCTGCTGCAGCAGCTCATGCATATCGTGCGTGGCCGCGTACTCCAACAGGCCCAGCCGCATATTGACCAAGGCCTGAATTTGTTGGGCCTGCTCTTCCAGCTGCCTCTGCCGTCGTTGGAGAAATTTCAGGCCCAGCGTTGAGACAGTGCAGAGCAGGAAGAAGAAGAGTGCAATACCTGGAAGTTGCTGGCGCCAGGGAGCATAGATGGCATCCATCCTGCGACTGATGAAGACATAGAGCGGCTTATTCATATTTAGAGCGTCTGGCCTGACGGTCTGAATTGCCACCATAGTTTCTTCGCCGGTTGACACGGATTTTCCGCTATAGATGTTCTCCACTTTGCTGCTGGCCTTGTGACGAAAAAAAAATGAATCTTCCTCATCCTGGTTTTTCCCCACCAATTCCGGCCTCTCCGGCACCACCATGAAACGCAGGCCATCCCCATGGGTGATGGTGCAGACCAGATCCGGCGCATACCGTACCGAAGAAAGCAGAACGCCCAAATAGCTGGGATCAAGGGCGGCAACGACCACGCCGCCAAAGCTGCCATCAACTGCCGGAATAATCCGGCTGAGATTAAGAATAATCGGCCCGAGGATGGACTTGAAAGGCGGAGAGACATAGAGTGCCATCACATCACCATGATCACGCGGCACCTGATAATAGTTGCGGCTGCTGAAGTCTTTGCCAATAAACTCTTCACGACTCGATGCAAGAACTATCCCTTTTTCATCAAGGGTCAACAGGGTACGAATACCCGGCATGGCATTGGTCAGCGCCTTTAGGCGACGGAGAACCCCTGTACTGTTCTTAGTGGCAGTGAAGTGGGGCAGGTCGATAACCAGGCCTTGCAGAACAAGATCAGCCGATTCCAGTGAGCGATTCATATTGCTGCAGATGACACGGGATTGGGTCAGCAGTTGCTGTTGTTCCTGGACGGTAATGGCACGATGGGTGGCGACAGTATGATAAACAATGACGCTGGCAATAATTACCAGGGCCAGTATCAGGATAAACCATTGGATAGCTCTATTCTTCCGCCCACTGTTTAAAGGCACTTCAGGTTCTTTGGTCATCTACAAAATGCTCCAGGCTGGAAGGAGTGGTACGGGGAAAAAAGGTCGCTCTTAGACCAAAAAAGATCCTTAGCAGTTTTCAGAGTTTTATCAAGAAAGATTTTATGTTCTAAACAGGGCCTATCAAAAAAACTCTGGCCGCAATTCATCGGCAAGCAGGAAACCATCCAGCTCTTCCTGGTCATAAAAGGCCCGCTCAAAGAAAAGCCCCTGGGCCGGGGCGGTATACTGTTTCAGATCAACCTGTTGCTGCAGAAAGCGCTGCACAGCCGCCACTGCCAGCTCCCCCTTGCCTACTGCAACCAGCACCCCGACAATCCGGCGCACCATCTTCCACAGAAAATGCGACCCTACAATCCGGAAGAGAATCAGATCCCCGGTTACCAAAACCTGACATTGATTGATCATGACCATAGGAGATTTTTTCTTCACCACCTGGCGGTCGGTGTAGGAGGTAAAATCATGCATCCCCACCAGCGCTGAAGCCGCCTCCTGCATCCGGTCCCCGTCCAGCAGATCGTCAACCTGCCAGACATGGCCCCGCCCCAGAGCCGTCTTACGTCTGGCGATCTGATAGCAATAACTCCGGCCAATACAGTTATGGCGGGCGTGAAAACGAGCCCCGGCCCGCTTGCATTCAAGGATAACGATATCCCCGGGCAATGCTGCATTCAACCGTTCCCTGATCTCCTGGGGATTCAGGTCGGTCTGGGCCTCCAGATGCGCCACAAAACGCAATCCATGCACCCCGGCATCAGTACGGCCACTGCCCTGCACGTCCACCTGGGAACCAAAAAGTTCTGCCGCTGCCGCCAGCAGAGTGCCTTGAATGGTTCTGGCGTCATCCTGCTTCTGCCAACCGCTATAGCGGCGGCCATCAAATTCCAGGGTCAGTTTGAATCGTTTTGCATGGTCGTTCATATTGTGACGTGCTCCTTGATTTTGTTCACCGTTTAGGTGTGCAGCAATGTTCGTTCGCCATTGGCATGGCGCAGACGATGGGCCAGGGTACGGGAAATTGCCGAGATCAATACCAACGCCAGCCGTTTATGCTCCTCGGCCAGTTGATTAAAATTTTCCAGGGTCAGTATATAGAGATCAGTATCCGTATGAGCGATGGCATTATCACTGCGGGGGCGGCCATCGAGAAAGGCCAGGCCGCCGAAGAAATCGCCACGGCCTATGGTTGCCACATGATGCAATTGCCTGCTGCCGCCGATTGGCGCCGTAATCCTGACTTCACCGCGCCGGATCAGATAAATAGCATGTCCCTGATCCCCTATGGAGTAAATGGTTTCTCCGGCCTTGAAAGATCGCTCTTCCAGGCACTCCTCAAGATCGGCCAAGGTTTCATCCTTGCGCCCATGAAAGAGTTCCATCTCCTGTAATCGTAAAAGCACCTCCTCATCCCCTGGGGCCTTAACCTCCCCGATCAGACGTTCCTCCACCCATTCAATGGCGGACTCAAGAATCGGAAAGAGATGCACAGTATCACCACTTCCACCCGTTAGACCAGTCTGCTCAAAAAATTCCCGCAGATTATGGCCATTGGGCAGCTGCTCGTGCACATTGCTGAGCAACAGAAAAGCGCCACGTTCCGCGAGCATGTCCCGCACCTGAATAAGCATATGGACCGCCGTAATATCCACCGATTGGACCAAACGCAGATCGAGGATGACATAATCCCGACTCTTGACCTCCGGTTCCAGAGTAGAATAGAGCTCATAGGTAGTACCGAAAAAAAGACTGCCCTGTAATTCAAAGATAATTGCCTTTTCACCCTTCTGCTCGATCATGCGCCTTTCGGCCTCCGAACGGGACCAGGTGGATGAGCGTTGATTGACAAAAGACTTATGCCGGACCACAGATCCCCCAACCTGTTCACGGACGAAAAGAAGGATGGACATGGCGACACCCGAGGCGGAGGCGGCAATCAGGCCCACTGTCAGGGCAATGGTGACCACCGCCAGCACCACCGCAAAATCTAGAACCGTCCCCCGCGACTCGAGGAAGCGCAGGGGTTCCGTATCAATCATCCGCAGACCGATAACAATGAGAATACCGGCCAGGGTGGCCAGGGGAATCCAGGCAATAACCGTACTCAATGCCAGCGCCGCCACCAGCACCATAACCCCTTCCATGATCCCGGAGACACGTGTCTGCGCACCACTGTTGAGGTTCACCATGGAGGGTCCCATGGTGCCGGATCCTGGCAGACCACCAATCATCGACGAGGTGATATTGGCCAGCCCCTGAGCGCACAATTCCCGATTCGGCTCATGACGGGTCCGCGTCTTCTGATCGATCACCACACAGGTTTTCAAGGTGTCAATGGAGAGCAGGGCAGCCAGGGTCAGGGCGCTGCCGACAAGGGCCCCGATCTGAGAGAGCTTCAATTCACCCAGGTCATGCCAGCGAGCAACAAAGGTGCTGAAATACCCTTTTTCCACCGCGCCAAGGGTGCCAAGCACCAATGTGTTATCGGTAAGCGTCATCATTGACGGATCGGTTGCGGCCAGCCCGAGATACGTCAACAAGCCGGCACATATGCCAAGGATCGTGCCGGGAATCGCCTTGGTCAGCTTTGGTCCCAGCAGGGCGACAAGCACCGTTGCCGCACCAACAGCAATACTGCGCAGATCCCAAAGCCCTGGGTTCACCACCACCTGCCACCACGACGTATCGGCGCTAACCCCCATAAAACTATGGATCTGACTGGTGATAATGATGATGCCGACTCCGCTTAGATAGCCACTGACAACCGTATAAGGGATGTATTTAATGATACGGCCAATCCCGAGAAAGCCAAAAAGGATCTGCACCAGACCCGTTAATCCGGCAAGCACAGTCAACAACAGAACAATGCTCTCAGGAGCAACACCCTGTTTTACCAGCTCAATGGCAAAGGCTGACAACACCGCCGCAGCCGGGGCGCAAGGCGCACTGATCAAGCGGTCCGAACCACCAAAAACAGGGGCAATCAGGCCGAGAGCCGCAGCTCCCAGCATCCCTGCCACAGCGCCAAGTGCCACATAGTGCGGACCAATCGCCGCATAGACAGTGACCCCAAAGGCCACCGCCGCCGGCAAGGCCACGAGCATGGACGCCAGTCCGCCCCATAAATCCCCGGGAGCACGCAATTTATTCAAAAGTACGGACATAACATGAACCTTCTTTTAAAATGGATGACGGGCAGTATCAGGGGCAAGGTTGCAAGATTCTTCACGCTCCGCCACATCTTGCCGACGCAGAATTCCATTTTTCACCCCGCAAGACAATAAGGGTTCAGTGGTCAAGAAAACCATATTCCCTGGATTAGCACGGCTGATCTCTTCCTCTTTTTCGCTACGCATGGCCACGACCTTAAGCGGCATCACCTCAATGCCCGGCAACATATACTCAATCAAGTCACCAGTCTGCAGCACATTCCGGGCTTCAACCAATGGACAGTCACCTTCCTCTCTGATTACCGCCACCGGATGGACGGTCTGCACCTCACGCGAGGTATGATAGACCATCTCGCCGCTGCCGGGACGCTGATCAATAAAGTTCTCGGTGGTGCCGCGGGTGCCGGTCTTGGCAATCTCCTGCCTGAAGATCTCCGGCAGCACAATGGCCGCAGGATGCTGCCAGGCCTCAGCCGGAAGGGTTGCCAGATAATCGAGTGCCGCCCGGTAGATGCGGACGACTCCACCCACATAAAAAATGGACTTCATCCGTCCTTCAATCTTCAGGGAGTTGACACCAGCCGCCAGCAGCTCGGGCAGCCGCTCCAGCAGACAGAGATCCTTTGAGTTGAAGATATAGGTGCCCCGCTCATCTTCTTCCACCGGAAAATACTGGCCGGGCCGTTTCTCTTCCGTGAGCGCGTAGCTGTAACGGCAAGGATGGGCACAGTTGCCCTGATTGGCATCACGTCCGGTCATATAATTGGACAACATGCAGCGGCCGGAATAGGAGATGCAGAGGGCGCCATGGACAAAGATCTCCAGCTCACCCTGCACCTCTTTCCTGATCTCACCGATCTCAATCAGTGACAGCTCACGGGCAAGATTCAGTCGGGACACCCCTTGGGAGAGCCAGAAGGCAGCAGCCGCGTAATTGGTCACATTGGCCTGAGTGGAAAGATGAATGGGTAGATGCGGCACCACCGTGCGGGCCCGCATGAGAATGCCGGGGTCGGCAATGATCAGACCATCAACTGCAATCTGCTGCAAGGAGAGAAGATAAGGGTCAAGACCTATAAGATCCTGATTATGGGCCAGGATATTGATGGTCACATAGACCTTGACGCCCCGGGCATGGGCGAAACTGACGGCATCTGCCATGGCCTCGGGAGGGAAGTTTCCAGCCTTAGCCCGCAGACTGAACTGCCTGCCGCCAAGATAGACGGCATCGGCGCCATAATGGATGGCGGTCACCAGTTTTTCAAAGGTTCCAGCCGGCGCCAACAACTCCGGCAAGGCAGGGCCAGCCCCATTGCCGCTTTCTTTTTTATCCATGGTAAGGTATATATTAAAGGTCAGAATATCAGGGAAAAGAGGTCGCGCTTGATCCATCCATGGAGCGCACAACACTGCGCCATCCAGGCCTCGTGTCGCAGGATAATCAAGCGCACGCACAAAAAGGAATCATACCATATGATTCCTGGATTACCAAGTAAGCATTAGAAGGATGCAAGGAGTTCGGTGAACAAAAAAAAGATTGGCATCGCCATGAGCGGCGGGGTAGATTCCACCGCCTGTGCCCTGCTTCTTCAGCAGCACTTTGACGTCCATGGTTTTTTCATGCGCCTGGTCGGCCCTGATCCGGCGGGACAGGAACAACGGGTCCGGGCCGTGGCCAAGCAGCTGGGGATCGACCTGCAAGTGATCGACCTCAGTCGTGAGTTTACCACCAGCATCCTTCACTACTTCACGACAACCTATCAGCAAGGGCTGACCCCAAATCCCTGCATGGTCTGTAATCATACCATCAAATTCGGACTCTTCATGGATGCCATTCTGGCATGCGGCATGGACGCCATGGCAACCGGACATTATGCACGAATTGAAAAGGATGGTGACACCTATCAACTTTGCAAGGGAAGCGATAAGGCCAAAGATCAATCCTATTTCCTCGCCCGGTTGGATCAATGCCAACTGAGCAGGGCTCTTTTCCCTTTGGGTGAGCATCAAAAAGAAGAGGCCTATCAACTTGTTGAAGAGCACGGGTTTACCGATTTCCGGGGTCAGGAAAGCCAGGATATCTGTTTTCTGGGATCAACGCCGGTTGGGCAGTTCCTCAGCGAACGTATCCCTCAGGCTGAGCAAACAGGAAGAATTATCAGCAGAGAAGGGCAGGATCTGGGTGTACATCAAGGTCTTTTCCATTATACCATTGGCCAGCGCCGGGGATTGGGCATTGCCGACATCAGCCCCTGGTACGTCACAGCCCTTGAGCCAGAAACCAATACCGTGATTATCGGCAAAGAGGAAGACCTCTACCGTGACACACTGCTGATTCACCAGCCTCATTGGCTCCAGGCACCGGAGGAAGAGCAGACATACCAGATCAAAATCCGTTACCGGCACCAGGGTGCAGATGCCAGAATCAAAAGAATCGATGACCGACGCTGGAAAATCCACTTTGAGACCTTGCAACGGGCCATTACCCCCGGCCAGTTTGCCGTCATCTACGAACAGGACAGGGTTCTTGGCTGCGGCGAGATAGAATGAATTCAGTCACTCATTTAAACATCAATAAGCAATGAAAAAAATAGCAATAACCACCCTTGGTTGCAAGGTAAACCAATATGAGTCTGCTGCCTTCCAGACCGGTTTTGAGGCCGCCGGCTGTGTTATGGCCCGGGCCAAAGAGGTAGCAGACATTATCGTCATCAACACCTGCGCTGTGACTGCCAAGGCTGGAACCCAATCCCGGCAGGCGGTACGTCAACTCATGCGGAAGCATCCGGATGCCAAAATCGTGATCACCGGCTGCTACGCCCAGATGGACGCCCAGGAACTGGTGAATAGTATCAACAAGCCCCTCTGCATCGTGGGCAATGGCAACAAGGATCGCCTGGTACAGGCCGCGCTCTGTGACACCCCCTGCGACCTGACCATGCTGATTGGGAAAATCTCCCAGAAAAAAGAGATCTGCCGGCTGCCGGTCCGCCATTTTGGCAATCGTACGCGCGCCTGCCTCCGCGTCCAGGATGGCTGTCACAATTTCTGCACCTACTGCATTGTCCCCTATACCCGCGGCCCCAGCCGCAGCCTGCCTCTGGAAGAAGTCCTGGATCAGGCTGCCATCTTTGCCGAAGAGGGACATAAGGAGATGGTGGTCACCGGCATCCATGTGGGACAGTATGGTAAAGATCTGCATGAAG
This sequence comes from Pseudomonadota bacterium, assembly GCA_018821985.1. Classification (GTDB taxonomy): domain Bacteria; phylum Desulfobacterota; class Desulfobulbia; order Desulfobulbales; family Desulfocapsaceae; genus UBA2270. The sequence continues at coordinate 29,509 of JAHJKP010000045.1, read as the reverse complement.
GAAGTAACTGTGTGGAACTGATGCGCAGGCTCTGTCTTGCCCACCCGGAAATCCGCTTTCGCCTCAGCTCCATCGAGCCCATGGAGATCAGCGAGGAACTGCTCGCGCTCATGGGCGAACAGAACAATTTCATGCCCCATCTCCATATCCCGCTGCAAAGCGGAGATGATACCATCCTCGCCCGTATGAACCGTGGCTATACCACTCAGGAATTCAAAAAAACCCTCCTCTTATGCAGAAAGAAGCTGCCGGATGCGGCCATCGGCATTGATGTCCTGGTCGGCTTTCCAGGAGAGACGGAGCAGCACTTTGCCGGCACCTGTGCCCTGCTCCAGGAACTTGACTGTACCTACCTCCATGTTTTTCCCTATTCCCAGAGACCGGGAACCCTGGCTGCCACCTTTGATCAGCAGCTCCCACAGGCAGTCAAAGATGAACGGGTGGCACGGCTGAGACAACTGGATACAGAGAAGAAAGAACACTTTTACAAGAGATATCTGGGCGCCACACGGCCGGTACTGGTTGAACACAAACGTGCCCCCGACGGCAATCTCAGGGGCTTTACCGACAATTATATCCCCGTCAGCTTCCCAGGTCCCAAATCACTCATGAACACCATCGCGGCGATAACACTTGAAAGCGTCTCCGGGACCCAGGTGAGTGGCAGGAATAGAGAGGACGACCATGCAGGGTGAGATAATAGCCATTGGCAACGAACTGACTTCAGGCCGCATCTCCAATACCACCAGCGGTTTTGCGGCCCGACATCTCTATGAGGCTGGATATGAAATCTACGCCATGCATACCATAGGAGACTCTGCGGCCCTGATTGGCGAGGCCTTGAAACGTGCCATCAGCCGGGTTGATTTTGTTCTGGTCACAGGGGGCTTAGGCTCAACCGACGACGACCTTACTACCGAGGCTGTTTCCAAGGCCCTGGACAGGCCCACCATCCCTAATCTGGAACTTCTCTCCCAGATCCGCAATCACCTTGATACCATCTCCGCCTCTCCCATAAACCCCCTGGAAAAACTGGCCTGGCTGCCACAAGGAGCCGAGGCGCTAACTCTCCAGTCACAGATGTCCGGCTACCTGCTGATCCACGACAACAAGCCGATCTTCTTCCTCCCCGGCGTGCCCTACCAGATGCAGACCCTGCTCCTGGAACAGGTCATTCCCCGGCTTGCCACCTTGAATCAAGGGCGGCAGCTTGCAACCTGCCAGCGGATGTACAAGATCTTTGGCTTGGCAGAGGCGGAGATCAACCGGAAGATCGTCAAACTGGCCCTGGACCACAACATCCATATCGGCTACTACCCGGTTTTTCCGGAGGTACACCTGAGCCTTACCGTACGCACCCACAAGGGCCGCGATCCTTTGCCCCTCTTTGAGGCCGCATGCCGGATAATAGAAACAAACCTTGGCCGGGCAATCTACGGCAGCGACAATGACAGTATGGCCTCAGTCACCGGCCAACTCCTCCATAAGGCAAATCTGTGTCTGGCCACGGCGGAATCATGTACCGGCGGTCTGATTGCTCATCTGTTGACCCGTGTCGCCGGCAGCTCCCTCTATTTTCTGGGGGGAGTAGTCGCTTACGCCAACAGCATGAAAACGGGATATCTGGATGTAGACAAAGAGCTGCTGGCAAGCCATGGCGCCGTCAGCAAGGAAGTGGCAGAGGCAATGGCCGCTGGCATCCGGAGCAGAAGTAATGCCGATATCACTCTTGCGGTCACCGGCATTGCCGGCCCAGATGGCGGGACGACAGAAAAACCGGTTGGCACCGTCTATATCAGCATGGCCTCGAAAAACAATATTCAGACGCATCACTTTCACTTTGCGGGCAATCGACACCAAATTCAAGAGATCACAGCCAAAACAGCTCTTGACCTTGTCAGGCATTACCTGCTACAACAGGACGGTATTTAGCAAACCCCACTTCTCACATTGTTCCAATAACACAGACTCCAGGAGAACCCTTATGGCGGCACCAGATGTAACAAAAAATAGAGCAGACAGCGTAGACAATGCCATCAGCCAGATTCAACGACAATTCGGCAAAGGCTCTATCATGCGGCTTGGAAGCCATGAGACCGAACCCATCCCTGTTATCCCCACCGGTGTCTTGAGCCTCGATATAGCCCTTGGGGTCGGTGGCTTCCCCAAAGGAAGAATCTCTGAGATCTATGGCCCTGAATCTTCCGGTAAAACAACCCTGGCCCTGCATGTTGTAGCCGAGGCCCAGAAACGTGGGGGAAATGCCGCGTTCATTGACGCCGAGCACGCGCTTGACACCGCTTACGCCGCCCGTCTGGGAGTCGATATTGATAATCTACTGGTATCCCAGCCGGATTTTGGAGAACAGGCCCTGGAGATTGCCGAGATCCTGATCCGCTCCGGCGGTATTGATGTAATTGTCATTGACTCCGTGGCCGCCCTGGTGCCCAAGGCCGAGATTGACGGCAATGTGGGCGATTCTCATATGGGTCTGCAGGCGCGGCTCATGTCCCAGGCCATGCGAAAATTTACCGCTGTGATCAATCGCAGCAACACAATTCTTATCTTCATCAATCAGATCAGGATGAAAATCGGGGTCATGTTCGGCAGTCCTGAGACCACCACCGGCGGCAACGCCCTGAAATTCTATTCTACTCTTCGTCTAGATATCAGAAGAATTGCCGCCATAAAAGAAGGGGCAGACAATGTCATCGGCAATCGAACCAAGGTGAAAGTGGTAAAAAACAAGGTTGCCCCTCCCTTCAAGACCGCCGAATTTGACATTATCTATGGCGAAGGGATATCCAAAACCGGAGATCTCCTGGATCTGGCGGTTGAAAATGATATTGTCAACAAAAGCGGCTCATGGTACTCATATCAGGATGAACGGATTGGCCAAGGGAGAGAGAATGCCAAGAAATTCCTTGCCGATCATCCCGAGATGTTTGCCGAGATTGACAAAAAAGTCAGAATGGGGTATGGCCTCCCTACGGAAATTATTCAGAAAGCAGCAGAACAGGAACAAAAATAATCCTGCCTGCGACAGACAAATAACGATTCATTACCTTTCATTAAAATTAACTCTGGGAGCGAGTGTTTAATGAGTAATTTAAAATGGTCTCATCTAAAACTATCAACCAAATTTGGGGCAATATTTGGCATCACCTTTGTTTCCTTTATTCTGGTGCTCAGTCTCTATCAATGGACAGTCAGCAACACAACCGGATCCTTTAAAAAACTCATCAATACAGATATTGCCATTGCTGATCACGCAACAATGGCAAACGTCGATTTACTGTTGGCCAGGAGACATGAAAAGAATTTTCTCATGACCAAAGAGATCGCCTATCAGCCTCTGTTAAATTCAGCGATCAAGCGATTAAAAGATCATGCCAACGCAATCTCCGAGCTGGCAGGAGAGACAAACAAGGAAACGGCTGCATTGGCCTCCTCAATCCTTGAGCAGGCAGCGCTCTATGAAAAGACCTTTCAGAATGTTGTTAGCGCAGAACAGCTCAATGGCCTGGACAACAACTCCGGCCTGCAGGGTGAATTCAAGGCCATTGCCCTGCGTGTTGCTCAAAACCTGAAGAAGCACCAGTTAGGAGACGCCTATCTGGCCCTGCTTCAGGTCCGCCGCTTTGAAAAGGAATTTGTGCGGACAAAATCGCCAGAGCACAGTAACAAAATGGCAGCAGCGCTCAAAAAATATGAGGCATCACTGAACATCCTCGAAGACCAGGGCGATGTGTACCAGCAGCAGATTAGCGCCCTGGCCGCCTACAAAAATTCCATCCAGAAATATACCAGCAATCCCGATGACAACAATCTGGCCGAGATGCAGAAACAGGCATTTCAGGTTGAGGTAGCCCTCAATCAACTCTATGTACCAAACATCCACGCCAGACTGTTAACCCTGCGCCTGATCGAGAAAAACTACATCCTTACCCGGCTGGATAAATATGCCGATGCCACCCTTGAAGTCGCCGAAGAGATTCCAGCACGTTTTGCCGACTCCAATGTCGACCCCAAATACACTGCAATCATCAGCAAAGACCTGCAAGCCTACAGCAATATCTTTACCAAGCTTGTAGCAACAGACAAGCAGATTCAGAGAGATCTGGCAGTCATGAATGATGCAGCCATGAAGGTTGAGCCTCTGGTGAAAGATATCGTGAAACAAGCCTCTGAGCGCAAAGAGAGCCAACTTGAAAACACCGTTCAAGTGGCGAAAAAAATGGGAATTCTGGCCATCTCCATTGGTCTGATTGTAGTTTTCTGCAGCTGGCTTCTCTCCTTTTTTACCGTCCGCTCCATTGTCACGGCATTAAATAAAGGGGTACAGTTTGCTGAAACGATGGCCAATGGCGATCTCACCACCACACTGGAAGTCGACCGCCAGGATGAAATCGGGACCTTAACCCAATCCCTGAATACCATGGGCTCTGAAATTCGCTCCATGTTTCAGCAACTGGCCGATGACATTATTCAACTTTCCTCTTCATCGTCCGAACTGACCACCATTGCCGGTGAGATGTCGCACGGGGCCGACCTTTCCTCCCAGAAAGCGGTAAGTGTCGCGGCCGCCGCCGAGGAGATGAGCTCCAATATGGCATCCGTGACCATGGCCAGTGAGGCTGCGACTGAAAATGTCAACATGATGGCCGCCGCCGTAGAAGAGATGAATGCCACCGCCCAGGGGATCTCCGAGAATACCACAAGAGGGCAGAGCATCGCCCACAATGCATCCAAACGGGCCGCCAAGTCCTCTGAGAAAATCGATCAACTGGGACGTGACACCCTGGAGATCAGCAAGGTAACAGAGGCCATTAACGACATCTCTGAACAGACTAATCTGTTGGCTCTAAACGCCACCATTGAAGCGGCCAGGGCAGGAGAGGCAGGGAAAGGATTTGCCGTGGTGGCCAACGAGATCAAAGAGCTGGCCAAACAGACCTCTGCCGCCACCAACGAGATCAAACAACGTATTGAAACAATCCAAAAATCAACAGGCGAGACAGTCCTCGAGATCAAGGAAGTTGCTTCGATCATCGGCGAGGTGGATGTCATTGTCACCTCCATTGCCACCGCCATGGATGAACAGAAGGCAACGACTCAGGAAGTCGCCGGCAACATCTCCCAGGCATCAGTGGGGATGGCAGAGGTCAATGAGAACGTCTCCCAGAGTTCGGTTGTAGCCGGTGAAACAGCACGGGATATTGCAGAGGTCAGCAGAATCTCCGAAGAGATCTCAGCCAATGGCAACAGGGTCAACAGCAGCGCTGAGGATCTGTCTAATCTTGCCGTGAGCCTGAAAGAGCTGGTGGGGCGTTACAAGATTTAAGGAATAGAAGGGAATAGGAAATAAGGGAATAGGGGGCACAACCCTATTCCCTTATTTTTTCAATTATTTTGGTGGTAGAGGTCTCGGTAGTGAACGGAATCCTGACCACCTTGCCGCCATTTGCCTTGACTTCCTGGGCTCCAACAATTGCATCCTCCTGCCAATCTGCCCCCTTCACCATGACATGGGGCAGAAGAGCAGTGATCAAGCCCAGGGGTGTCTCATCGCTGAAGATAACAATAGCATCCACACAGCCCAGCGCCGCTAAAACCCGAGCCCGCCGGAACTCCTCATTGATCGGCCGGTTACAGCCCTTGATTGCCTGAATAGAGCGATCACTGTTCAGGCCAAGCACCAGAAAATCGCCCTGCTTCCTGGCCTGTTGCAGATACTCCACATGACCCGCATGGAGGATATCAAAACAGCCATTGGTAAAGACAATCCGCTGCCCCTGCATTTTCCTGAGCCCCACAATCCGAACACACTCTGCCAGGCTAAGGATCTTTTCCCGATCATCAAAAGGATATGGGGTCGGAGCCACAGTATTAAAACGTTCCCGTAATTGCTGTAGTTTCTGCCAATCAAGGGTGATCGTGGCCAGCTGTTCTTCTTCACCCGCCTCCAGCAGAATTTCTCCGCCAGGGTCAATGATCAGTGAATGACCGCCCAGTTCGATATCATTACACATACCACAGCCGTTAGCAGAAACAATAAAGGTCTGATTTTCTATGGCCCGCGCCTGCAGTAAAATTCGCCACTGGTCAATCCGCATCAGGGGCCATTGGGCAGAGACCACCAGGAGAGAGGCGCCCTGCTGACACTGAACCTTAGCTGTCTCAGGAAACCGCAGATCATAACAAACCAGTCCACCCACCCAACCCGACGCAGTCGCCACAGGTCGTGGCGACTCTCCTGCAGTCAACCACTCATCTTCTCGCCAATAGGAAAAAAGGTGTTGTTTCCGTATTTTGCCGGTCTGACCGTCACTGCCACTGAAAAACAGGGTGTTATAGAGCAGGACTCTCCGCTCATCATCAACCCTTTCCACCAGAGAACCAGCCAGCACAATACGATACCGGGCTGCAAGTTCAGTTAATTGTTCCAGAAGCCTGGGAGTTTCCCGGCTCAGTTCGGCCAGTTGCGGATAGACAAAGCCGGTGGCCCAGAGTTCAGGCAGTAGCAGAAGGGTTCCCGGCACGGGCGGATCTTTATGTAATGCGGCCCGCATCCTGTCAAGGTTGACAGACGGCTCACCAGGAGTGATTGCAAACTGAAAAAAACCAGCAGAAACAAAGGAGGGAAATTCAAAAACCAAGGGATATTCCTCAAAATTTAGGCGGGACTGTTGATCTGAGCCAGGGCGTCTGCCACAAGTTCTGCCACGGTAACAACCCGAACCTGACCCTGCTGATACAAGCGAAGCTGACTGCTATCAGTTGCCAGTGGCAGCAAGGAGTTTCGGACAGTCGCCGGCCATGAATGGTCCAGTGCCGCACTCTCCATGGCCGGAGTCTCCGCTTCGCCTCGCTTATCTGGTTGAAGAGCGTGCGCAACCCGCAGACGATCAGGAAAGCGCGCTGAAAACAAGACTCCGAGCGACCAGACACTCAGGCCGCGCACGCCCCCATCCTCTGATTGCAGATAGGGCAGCAGGTCGGCCACCACCCCTCGAGAGATAAGTTTTGGCGCCAGCCGCGAGGCCAGCCTGCCAATCCCCCATAGCAGACCGCACTGCAGCGCCGGCAATTCAAGAAAATTTCCATCCTGATGTTCAAGGGGGCCATCCGGATGGAGATAGGAGAGAAGCATATGAAGATACTCCTCGGCCAGACGATCATGATGGAGCATGATCTCGGCCATCGCCTCAGGTGCCCCCCAGCCAATCCCTCCAGATTCGTCATTGAGGCTCCAGAGAAAACGCCGCATGACGATCCTTGCCGCTTCCATATCCTGATCAGCCAGATGCGGCACGACTTGACCAAAGATACTGATAGCATGCCAGCGCACCATCTCTTCCGGGCGAGACAATGCGGAAAAAAGCGGATTCACCAGATCTTTTTCCGCGTACAGTCTCATCTCAGTACTGATACGATCAAGATCCGTCAAGGCCAGAAGAGCAAGCACATCCTGTTTGATTCTTCTGCTACTCATACCTGCAGTAAAACATTATTTTGTGACCGGCATTACAAAAACTCGTTTGGCAAGCTCGGTATCAAGTAAAAACAGACCACTTGAATCATTGCCGATGAGACGGAGACGATCAACAATCTGCCCCACCGTAGCCTCCTCCTCAACCTGTTCAGTAATAAACCAGTCGAGAAAGGCCTTAGCTGCATGGTCACGGACATCAAGGGCCACGTCAATAAGATTATTGATCAAGCCGGTCACATGCTGTTCATGGGCCAGTACATGTTCAAAGGCAACCAGCGGTGACTCCCACTTTTCTTCCGGTTTGGCAATGGCCTCAAGCCTTGCCTTCCCACCACGCTCATGAATATAATCATACATCTTCATTCCATGAAAAAGCTCCTCCTGGACCTGGGCACGCATCCAGGCAGCAAAACCGGTGAGGCTAGTTGATTGAAAATAGGATTCCATGGCCAGATACAGATAACTGGAATACATCTCCGCATTCACCTGCTTGTTAAAAGCTTTTTCCATTTCCTTTTTCATCGTTTAGTCTCCTTGAAAAATATGATAGTTTCTTGTTAAGTGAGGCATAATCGACGTCCCTCAACGTATATTGATTACAGAATAATACCGGTTCAGACAATGGCAACACACGGGAATAAGAAAAAAATGACAGATCAGGACATAATGGCAGCAGCAATCCGACTGGCAAAAGAGAAAATGCTGGCTGGTGAAGGCGGACCTTTTGGTGCGATCATTGCGCGTAATGGTATTATTGTCGCCCAGGGCTGGAACCAGGTCACCTCGAGCAACGACCCCACAGCCCATGCCGAAATAGTCTGCATCCGTAATGCCTGCGCCGTCCTGCAAAGCTTTGACCTGACCAGTTATGAACTCTTTGTCAACTGTGAGCCCTGCCCTATGTGTCTGGCGGCTGCCTACTGGGCCAGATTGGAGCGGATCATTTACGGTGCGGACCACAACGACGCCGCAGCCATCGGTTTTGCAGATGCCTTTATTTATGAAGAACTGACCCTGGACAAGGACAAAAGAAGCGTACAGATGCAACAACTCATGCCTCAAGAAGCAAGGAAGGGACTTTCTCTCTGGTTGGATCTGGAACAGAAAATTTTATATTGAGGGAGGAGGATGGAGCAAATGCTAGGCAATGATTACCCCTCCAGATCATCCAGTCGCTTCATCCCCTCCATCAACATCCCCATAAAGCCACCTATAGGTTCATAATGCATATCCTGAGGAGCCAGTCCTTGGACAAAGTTGAAGCGACCTTCCTTGAGGGCAAGCACTGCATAAAAAGCCTCCTGGCCATCCTTGCCATCAAAGATGGCATAAACCAGTTCACCCTCATTAAATAGTAACTGACCCTTTATTTTACCTGCCTCTATCTTCAAATAACCGGTTTTCTGGTTTGAATTAATCATCTGCACCAGCTCAACCGGGGGGATATCAACAAGCTGTCCCACCATGCCGGAAGAAAGCTCTTCTGCCCGCTGCCGATTGATCGTCGTAATCCTGCTCACCAGCAACTTATAAAAAAAGACCTGCAAATCAGGAAATCGCACCTGCATATGACGAAAGTTCTTCTTACTCAGGGTCGCCAGCTCCGTGGGCTCCACCGCCATAATCGTTGTGGTGACGGTTTCCCCGGACAGCAGGCTCATTTCTCCAAAGACATCGCCCTTACCCATCTCTGCGAGCGTCACCCCATCTTCGTCCATCACCTCTACCCGTCCGGAAAGAATGATATAAAGATGGTCACCCACATCACCCTTCTGCAGAACCGGAAAACCCCAGGGACATTTTTCCAGTTTCAACAGAGTAGCCAGATCAAGCAGATCTTCATCGCTGAGCGGCTTAAAAATTTGAATGCCCCGGAGCAGACCGGCAAACTGCGATATATCTTTTAATTTTTCTTTCCGCTGGGCTGCTGCCAGCATCTTCATCTGGACGGTGGCAAATTCTTTTTCCTGTTTATATTCAAAACGGATACGGCCACCACATCCACCACACTCAAACCTGCTCTTCTGTTTCGTTCCCTGAAGATAGTGCTCATAGGCCACATTTTCAGATACCAGATTCAAGATATCCTGAGCCAAAGTCAAGCAGGTTGACTTGCCAGCCGGCAGGCGCATCACCCCACCGTCAACAGTGATCTCCTCTCCCACATTATAAAGTGGACAATGTTGTTCTTCTGTAATAGCAAAAACACCGTTACGATATTGCATCTTACTCCAATAAAAAAAAGAATCGCTATCAGTCAGGAAATTGCAACACCATTACTAAGCTGCTCTATAGAAATAACACGGTCACCTTGACTAAGCAAAGCGGCGTAAGGAACTGTCACAAAATTAGTATCAATGGCCATATTATTCGTCACACCTTCTAATCAGAACGGCCAAACAACAAATAAATGACAAAACCAAGCACGGCAGCGGCACCAAAAAGCACCGGCAATACCTTGTTCACCTGTAGCTCACCATCCACAACCATGGTCTGCATATAATCGAGGCCACTGACCCACCACACCGCGACAAAGAGAGCGACGAAAATCAGATCCCGAAATGCCTGTTTGTACAAAAGATACAACACCATGGCGACAAAAGGAACCAGAAACCAGGGGTTGGTAAACAAGCCCACATAGTCCACATCCTTAATCTGTTGCAGGAGATGGGTGGACTCAAACCAGACCAGGATGCCATTCAAGAAATCACCCATTTGACTTACACCCCTTTTTCCCCTGTTCTGTCTTCTCCAGATTGACCTGGGAGCGGTTGAAAACCTGGATGGCACAATAGGAACCGCACATGGAGCAGGCCGGGGTCTTGTCACTCCCCCCCTCATGCCGAAAACGGGCAGCCTTTTCAGGGTCCAGCGACAACTCAATCTGTCCCTTCCAGTCCAGTTTGTTCCGACGCTCTGCCATCATCCGGTCACGTTCCATGGCCCCAGGCACTCCTTTCACCAGATCCGCAGCGTGGGCGGCAATCTTGGAGGCGATAACCCCTTCATGCACATCTTCAATATTAGGCAACTTCAGATGCTCAGCCGGAGTCACATAACAAAGATAATCAGCACCGGCGGCGGCCGCAATAGCCCCGCCAATGGCTCCGGTAATATGATCATAACCAGGCGCTATATCGGTAACAAGCGGCCCCAAAACATAAAACGGCGCGTTTTTACACATCTTTTTCTGGAGCAGGACATTGGCAGTAATTTGATCCATGGGCATATGGCCCGGTCCCTCGATAATCACCTGCACCCCGGCATCCCAGGCCCGTTCTGTCAATTCTCCCAGATTGATTAACTCCTGGATCTGATTCCGGTCCGTGGCATCGGCCAGACAACCGGGACGGATCCCATCACCAAGGCTCAAGGTGACCTCATGCTCCTTGAGAATGGCCAGGAGATCATCAAAATACTCAAACATGGGGTTTTCCTTATTATGATGGCTCATCCATTCAAGGGTAAAGGAACCACCACGACTGACAACCCCCATGATCCGTTTCTGTTTACTCAATCGTTTCTGGAGATCACGATTAATGCCGCAATGGATGGTCATGAAATCGACACCATCCATTGCCTGTTTTTCAATGACCTTGAACATCTGGTCAACGGTCACATCCACAATCTCTTTTTTGTCACGCTCCACCGTCTCAGCCACGGCCTGATAAATCGGCACGGTGCCCAGGGGCACGGGACAGTTGGCCAGGATTCCCCGGCGCACCGCATCCAGGTCACCGCCCATGGAGAGATCCATGACCGTATCCGCACCCGCCTTGACCGCAACCCGCAATTTTTCCAGTTCATCCTCAAGGCTGGAGATATCCCTTGAAGAACCGATATTGGCATTAACTTTGGTAAAGGTATTTTTCCCTATGCCTATAATTTTCTCAAAATCATGATGCCGATTTTTGGTTATGGCAATGGTTCCCAGCGCCACACCCGCCATCAATTGGTCAACGGGAAGAGACTCATAGCGCGCACATGCTTCAAACAAAGGGGTGACGACACCATTACGCGCGTCCTCTCTAATACTCATAATTATTCCACTCCTTACACGGGATTATATCAAAAAATCGGTATATCCAACCGACAAGTCTTGCCAGATTCCATTTAAACGACACGACTACCAACAAACAGTTTTCTTATTATATATACTGTCTTGGCAATGTTCTCAAGTCTCACATCAACAACAATCTCATTTTCGCCCTGGAAAGCATCACCGCCCCGATAAAATTACACCAACGCCATCACTCCGCCAGACCCATCTTCTGTCTTTCAATGATCCTGTCATGGCAAGCATAATAATAAAATAACAGACAAATAGCTTTTTCAGATACCAAAATCTCTTAAAAGTGTGTATTTTATTATCTTAATAGAAATACATTCTTTTTCATCATTTTATCATTCATCTACGTCATCATCATGAGCTTCTCATCAATGCATAAAAAATACAGTCTCCTCCCGAACCCGGCTCACCGAATTCATTCAGAGAACGGCTTCACCCTCATTGAATTACTGGTCGTCCTTATCATCATTGGCATTCTGGCTGGATATGTCGGCCCAAAGATCATGGGACACCCGGAAGAGGCCAAACGCACCATGGCTGCCGTTCAAATCACCAGCCTGGAAACAGCTGTTGAATCTTACAAACTTGACAACGGCGTTTACCCCTCCACAGAACAAGGCCTGCAAGCCTTGGTTGAGGCCCCCGCCAGCGGCAGACTTCCTAAAAAATGGCGCACCGGCGGTTATCTTGCCAAAGGTAAAGTCCCCAAAGACCCTTGGGGCAATGACTACATCTATCTCAGTCCGGGAAGCCACAGTGATTTTGACATTATCTCCTATGGTGGCGATGGTCAGGCAGGAGGTGAAGGCGACGACGTGGATATCACTAACTGGACGAATGACTAGGGAGTTCTTTGAGACAGTAAGTACCTTGCAAAGGTCTTAAAAACCGCCGTTCTCACATTTCGACCAGGCACACGAGCTTACAGTACAGATCCTCGACGGGGCGACAGGCAGGAATGGCCTTTTGCAAGCAGCTCATATAAACATCAAGAATTCCAGTGGCAGCCATACCCTCAAGACATGTTCCAGATTTCATCTTTCCCTGTTTTCTCTGGCCGACTCAAAAACCAACAGGGATTCACCTTGCTGGAACTGATCATCGTCTGCCTGCTGATCGCTGTCAGCCTGGCATTCAGTGTTCCCACTCTCCGTCAGGCCATGGTCATTGACCAACTTGCTGCCAGCTCCAGAAAGATCATAGCCTTGATCAGAGAAGTACGAGTCCTGGCAGCGCAGGAGCAACGCCCTTATCTGATAAATTTTGATCTGGACCGGAAAAAGATATGGTACCAACAGGATTTTCCCGAATCAAAGGAAGAGAAAGAGCAGACAAGCCCTCACCCCACCATCGAACTGCCCCCCTCCGTTCGTCTTCAGGACATCCTGAGTGGAACTGCGGACAAAAAAACTTCCGGGGAGGTCACTCTTTGGATCAACAAACAGGGATATATGGATCAAACCGTCCTCCATCTGGCCGATGACCAGGACAATATCATAAGCCTTGTGATTTCCCCTTTTTTCAGCACCATAAAAGCCTATGACAGCTATATCAATCTGGAATAAGAACCCCCTTTTTTCTTTTCCATGGCTTGCAGCAAGACATCGGCCATCAGGAGAGAACGGATTCACCCTTCTTGAGGTGATGATTGCCATCTCCCTACTCGCTATTGCCCTGACCACCCTGTTTGGCTCCCAATCCCAAAGTGTTTCCCTGGGCGGAACGGTCAAGTTCAACACCCAGGCACCACTTCTGGCACAACTGAAACTGGCTGAATTTTCCACAAGTGCTGACAGGCCCTCCTCTGACAGTGGTGATTTTGGTGATGAGTTCCCAGGATATCAATGGAAAGTAGAGACGGAAGACGCAAATCTGGAAACCTCAGAGATACTGAGCAAACTTACAGACATGCTCCAGCGGCTTACTCTTACGGTCTCTTGGGGTGACAACCACTATGTCTATCAGATTCAAAGCTATCTGCCCAAAAACAAGGCATTTTGATGCCTGCCAAAAAAACAATTTTTTCACATTTTCATAATGTTATCATTAAGATGATACTGCTTATTATTATAACATTCTGATGAATAAAAGAAGACACAGGAACAGTGGCTTCACCCTCCTTGAAATCCTGATGGCGATTTCTATTTTTGCCATTGTCGTTTCTTTGGCCTACGGCTCATACCGGGCCACCTTTCTCATTATTGACACCACAGAATCACAGACAGAGATATACAGCAAGGCCAGTATTGCCATGGGTCATATCAGTAGCGACCTTGGCTCCCTGTATCTGGGAACAAGTGGTTTTCTGCAGGGGAAACCCCAAAATATTGGCGGCAAAGAGGCTGACACCATACAGTTCACATCCACAGCCCATCTTGTCTTGAACAAAAAAGAACAAGCTGCCGGATACGCAACCATAAGCTATACCGTCGAGGAAGATCCCGAGACCAAGACCTTGCGCCTCTTTCGCCAGGACAAGGCATTTCGACCCGTAGAGACCGAAGAGCCAGACGCAAAGAAAGGCTTGCTTCTCTGTGATGGCTTAGAAGAGGTGCAAATTATTTATCACCATAACCAAGGGGAACAACAGGACAGCTGGGACAGTAAAGAAATCGTAAAATCCGACAGCAATGCGCCAAAACTCCCGGACAGGATCGAGATCAGCCTTCTCTTTATGGGTCCTGACGAAGAGGCCCAGCCCATTCGATTTACAACCGCTGTTACTTTTCCCGGCACAGTTCCCACAGGAGAAACACCCTAAGATGTGCTCCCCCTTAAAAAACAACCGCGGCATGGCCCTGCTGATTTCCTTGACCGTCATCAGCCTGATTGTGGCCCTCACCATCCAGTTCAACAAAAACATGCGCCAGCATCTTCTAGTCTCGGGAACCCAAAGCAATAGCCTCAGGCTGGAGGCCATGGCCAAGTCGGGAGTCAATCTGGCTATGGCAGTTCTGGACAAAGATGCGCAAGAGAATGAACATGATTCTCTCCAGGATTCATGGGCACTGTTGGCAAACGAAGACCTTTCCTCACTCTTTGATAATGGCAGTCTAAAGGTTGAAATCACCGACAACAGTGGAAAATTCCAGATCAACAGTATTGTCCAAAGTAAAACCCAGCAACAGGCAGGGCAACAGAACGGGCAACAGACAAACCAGCAGGAACAGGATGCCCGCAATATCCTGTGGAGATTACTCCGCCAGGAGCCCTTTCACCTGGAAGACAGTGCGGCCAGAACGATCATCGACTCACTCATCGACTGGATTGACGCTGAAGATGGTGACTGGGAGCAGGAGTTTGGCGCAGAATCCAGCTACTATCAGTCTTTGGACACGCCATACCCCTGCAAAAACGGTCCGGTAGAATTCATTGAGGAATTACTGCTGGTGAAAGGAGTCACTCCTGAACTTCTCTTTGGCACGGAAAAACATCCTGGCCTGGCCCCGCTGCTGACCACCCAGGGGAATGACGGGCAGATCAATATCAACACTGCCGACCCTCTGCTGCTCCAGGCCCTGCATGAAGATATGACAAAAGAAATGGCTGGAGATATGCAGACATTCAGAGAAGATGAAAACAACAAGGAAAAACTGGCCGCAACAACATGGGTTACTGAGGTCCTCCCTTTCTTTACCGGACAAAATGCGTTAAAGAATATAAGAGTTAAAAGTAATTCTTTTACCATTTCCTCTCATGCCCAACTAGCTTCCACAAAAAAAGACATTGTGGCAATTGTGCAACGAGATAATCAGAAGGCCGCTCTCCTGAGCTGGAAAGTTGAATAAGCAATGAGCAGCAAATTTCTTGCCATTGACATTAAAAGCGATTTGATCACTGCAATCGTTTTTAATGTTGAAGCCAAAGTCATGCACATCGAGGGCCATACCGTGGTGTCAGTTGCCGACCGGCCCATGGAAGAGGTGTTGACAGAACTGAGCCGCAAGATTGACCTTCACGAAACTTCATGCCATATCGCCCTTGCGGCCGACTCCTTCTTTTTTCGCAATCTCTCGTTGCCCTTTACAGACCGTAAAACCATTGACAAGATCTTGCCGCTGGAACTGGAAGAGAATGCACCGGTCAAAATAGAGCGACTGCTCATTGATTCCATTATTGTCCGGGAAGACAGCCAGAAAAGTCAGGTCATTGCCGCCATGATTGACCGGGAATTACTGGCCAATCAGCTTGCAACCCTGCAGGCATTAGGAATTGATCCGCAAACCGTGACCATTTCCGGAATTCCGACCACCCTTCGTCTTATTCATACCCCTGAACTTCCTGCAGATTTTCTTCTTCTGAATATCAGCCTGCAGCAGGCAACATTGATCGTTGTCCGTTCTGGTCAGATTATCCTGATCCGTCCACTGGTCTTTGACCCCGGACTCCAATCTGGATTCCATGCCGATCTGGACAACAATACTCTCAAGGTTTTTCGTCCCGAAAATATTGATGACACCTTCCAGGCATTGTGCACTGCTATTCAACAAACACTGCACTCGGTATTCCAGACAGAATCGTTTACCGTATACCTGAGCGGGCCTGTCGGGTGCATGCAAGGAACAAGAGAGCGGATACAAGCTGGGCTAGGTAATCTTTGCCGGAGCTGCACCCTGGCAGATGCCAACCAAGCACAGCAATTCGTGCCCCAATTCGTACCTCCCGTTGATAAAAAATGGCTGCCCAACATCATGGAAGATTCTGTCAACCTGGGCTGGCAGATCATCAAAAGCTGGAAGGGTTTCAACTTCCGCAAAGAATCCTTTGCCAGCAAAAAATCATTTTCCGACAAGAGAACACTGACAATTGCCATCACCCTGCCTCTGGTTGCGGCAGCCCTCTTTTCAATCAGTTATCTATGGGTTGATTACAGCAAGCTTCTCAAAGAACAAAACAGCCTCGACACTCAGATCCGGGCGGTATTTACTGAGACCCTGCCGGAAGTCACCAGAATTGTTGACCCTATCCAGCAACTCCAGGTTAAGATCCGTGAGACCAGAGAGAGCTCCATGGACAAGGATGGAACCCTACCCACCATCACCATGCTCGATATCCTCACCGAGATTTCCGCCAACATCCCAGAATCGCTTGATGTCCGTCTGGCCCGCTTTGTGGTGGATGAAAACGGGCTGCGCCTCAAAGGCACCACCGACACGTTCAACACCGTGGACGCAATCAAAAAAGGCCTGGAGCAATCTCCCGCGTTCAGCAATGTGGAAATCAGTGCAGCAAATCTTGATCCCAAGAGCTCAAAAATTCGCTTTGAGCTGAAACTGACCATGAAGGGCGTCTGAACCATGACCGCTTTAACTGTTAAGAACACCATCCAGACGGTTCTGGGCAAGACCGGCTTGAATAAACTTGAAAACCGGGAGAAACGTGTTGTTCTGGCCGGGGTCCTCTTTCTCGTCTGCTTTGCTCTTTTCCACTTTGCAGTCTCTCCCCTGATCCAGGCCCGGCAGCAGACACAAAAATCACTCATCCAAAAGAATAAAGATATCAAAAAGATACATCAGCTCCAGGAAGAGTACCGTAAATTTCAGGCCCAGGCTGTGGACATCCAGAACAGATTGTACAAAAGGAGCCCCTCATTTACCCTCTTTGCATTCATTGAAGAGCAAGCCACAAAAGCCAAGGTCAAGCAACAGATCAACTCCATGACCCCTTCAACTTCAGAAGGTGAAGGCCTCCTGCAGGAGTCCCGTGTTGATCTCAAGTTTGAACGGATATCCCTGCAGCAACTGGTGGATTTCCTGCAGCAGATTGAGTCAACAGACAATGTTGTGCTAATCAAACGTATTTCGATTCAGGAAAACAGCAAAGAAGAAGGCGCACTCGATGCGGTAATGCAGATTATAACATTTACCCAAAAATCCTGATCATGACCTTTTTCCCAAACACATTCTGGCGCTGGTCGCTTTATACCATATATGGTCTGCTTCTGGTCATGCTCCTTTTGTACCTCCGTTTTCCGGCACAAAAGTTCAAGACCTTCTGCACCCACCTCATCACCCTGCAACTGCCGAACTATGAAAACTCCATCGAGTCATTGCACTATAGGTTTCCTCTCACCCTGGTGGCCAGAAACATTCATCTGCAGAGTAAGGAAAAAGCAGCCAAAGAAGTCTTTGAGATAGAACAACTCACCATTAGCCCTGACCTCAAAGCACCAGGCAAAAATTTCTCTCTAGCCATCACCGCCTATGGGGGAACACACCAGATCGCCCTGGTACTCGACCGGACACACAACACCTTTACCCTGCCGAATATAAAGATCAATGGACTTGACCTGGCAAAACTGCCATTGCTGCAGGCTCAGACCGGACGCGCCATAACTGGTCTTTTCACGGCACAAGGAAGCTATTCCGGCCAAACAGGTCAGGAGATATCCCTGGGAAGCGGGCAGGGTTCTGCCCATATCGAGAACGGAACCTTTGAGCTGCTCTATCCAATCCTGTCCCTGAACAACATAGCTATCGAAAAAGGAGAGGTGCTCTTCAAACTGGAAAGCCAGAAGATAGTTCTGAGCAAGGGAACATTTAACGGCAAGGAGCTTCGTGGGATATTTTCAGGTCAGATGACTTCGCTCAACACATCATTTGCTACCATACAGCTTAAGCTGACAGGCACCTTAACACCCTTGCCCTCCTTGGTAAAACAGAGCGGACAGACCCAGCCATTATTACTGCAGTTACAACAAAATCATACAGCACTTCCCTTTCACCTGGAAGGGACAATTGCCAAACCTGCCTTTCTCTTCGACTCATAACATATTGATATAATGGCCAAGTATCTTAAAACATTAATCCCATTTATCATCATAACTATACTGGCTACTGGTGGAGTTGAAATATTCTACAGAATTGCATTCACCAGGCTCATGGCCACAAGTCCTGAGGCAAAAGTTCAAGACGCAATGGCAAAGGTTACAGCGCCAATTACTGGCAGACAAAACAAACGGCCAGACCATCAGGTAATTCTCAAACGTAATCTTTTTGGGCCACCCCCAAAAAAGGATCAACCAGGAAAGACAACACAGACTGCCGCTGATCTTGTCGCCACCTCACTTGACTTAGGACTTCTTGGCACTATTACCGGGTCACCCAAGAACCGCCGTGCCATTATTCTTGACAAAAAGACAAAGCTACAGGATATCTATTTTCAGGGTGATGTGATACAAGGCGCTCTTATCAAAGAGATCCAACGCGGAAAAATCATCCTCAACAGAAACGGCAAAGAGGAGATTCTTATTCCGGAAACTCCGAAAAAGAATTCCACTCCCCCGACAAATCCTGCTCTTTTTTCTCAGGCACCACCGGAGCTAACACAAGAGCCCCCCCAGGAAATACCTGCTGAAGGTATAATGGAACCTCAACCCATAGAACCCATAATAAATAACACGGTAGAACCAATGAAATAAAGGCCATTAAAACAGTGCGTAATCGTCTCTACTAGAATTTTTCACCACCAAACAAGAACAATAACCAGGATAAGCCATGAGTTTGCTTCATCTTTCAAAAATATCTTTCAACTGCAAGACACTTTGTCTGCCACTGGTTGTCACCCTGCTTCTCCAGTTTACACCATACCTCTGCGCGGCCCAGGAGGGAGCGGTACAACAATCGCAGGATACAAGTTCCGAGCGATTCATAACCATTGATTTCGACAATGTTGATATCCGCCTGTTTATAAAATATATCAGTGAGTTGACGGGGAAAAATTTTGTGGTTGATAAGGCGGTACAAGGGAATGTCACCATTATCTCTCCTACCAAGATATCAGAGAAGGAGGCATATCAGCTCTTCGAGTCAGTCCTGGAAGTAAACGGATTCACAACAGTGTCGGCTGGTGCTATCAGCAAGATAATGCCGGCATCTCGCGCGCTTTCCCAGAACATCAACACCCTCAGCCATGGCGGACCATCCCGTCCCGAAGATAAGATTGTCACCCAGATTATCCCCTTGAGCTATACCACTCCTGACGAGATGAAAAAGGTGCTGGCTCCCCTTGTTTCCAAAACCTCCGTGGTCATTGCCCACACCCAGTCAGGGATGCTGATTATTACCGAAACCCTCTCCAACATCCAGAAACTTCTGACCATTATTGAAGCCATAGATGTCCCGCTCACCGATGAAGAAATTGCGGTGATCCCGCTCAACTACGCTTCATCAACCGTGGCGGCTACTGCCATCAATACTATTTTTCAGCAAACTCCCAGCCCCAACAAGGGGGCAAAGTCTCTTTCTTCTATTAAAGTCGTGGCCTATGAGCCCATCAACTGTATTATTCTGGTGGCCTCGCCCACGGATATCACTCGGATTAAACACCTGATCACTCTGCTTGATACAGAGATGAAGCAGAGTGAAGGCAATATCCAGGTGGTCTATCTTCAGCATGCCACAGCGAAGGAACTGGCAACGGTCTTAACCTCTCTTCCCGGTCAACAGAGCACCGATCCGGCAAAGAAAGGCGAAGCTCCGACTATCTCCAAAGATGTCAAAATCATGCCCGACACCGAAACCAACTCCCTGATTATTACCGCTTCCCGTTCCGAATTCAGGGAGCTGGAAAATGTCATCAAAAAGCTGGATATCCCCAGGCGAATGGTCTATCTGGAGGCGCTGATCATGGAGGTGGATGCTGATGCCACCTTTGATGTGGGGGTCAACTGGATGGCGGGCGGTGTCTTTGCCGATGGAACAGGACAGACGCTCGCCGGATTTGGCGGCAGTGCTGGTTATAAACTCTCGGACACCATCGGCTATACACCTGCCGTTCCTGCTGTTGCAGCTACTGCTACGACTGCTGCCGTTGCCGCTATTCCCGCTACTGCCGCCATTGGTCAGGGATTTTCCCTGGGCGTTTTAAAACAGGGCATCAAGATCGGAGGCATCACCTTTCCAGATATCGGTGCCGTATTAAGGGCCTACAAGACAGATAGCAATGTCAATGTTATTGCTACCCCCCAGATTCTGACCACTGACAACAAAAAAGCGGAAATCAGTATCGGCGAGAACACTCCTTATCTCACCAGAACACAGGCCGCCATAGACAGCACCGGCACAACCACAGACACAGGCTCCATTGGTTACCAGAACTATGAATACAAGGATATTGCCACCAAGCTGACCATCACCCCGCAGATCAATCAGGCCGATATCCTGCGCCTGGAAATCGCCACCGAGGTCAGCAAGCTCAAGGCGGGCTCTGCGGCAGATAAACCAACCACCTTCAAGCGCACCGCCACGACCACCGTCCTTGTCAAAGACAACAATACCATTGTTATCGGCGGAATCATTGGCCAGGACGACACTGAGGGCGAGTATAAGATTCCGCTGTTAGGGGACATTCCGCTGCTCGGCTGGCTCTTCAAAGAGAAAAACACCAGCCGAAAAAAGACCAACATGTTCATCTTCATCACCCCCAGGATCATTAAAAATCCTGGCGACATGGCAGGTGTCACAGCGCTCAAGACCGACACCATCGAGAAGGATCTCCCGGAAGCAAAGCAGCTCCTTGTCAACCCGACTGACAAGAGCCATGTTATGTCCATGGTTGACCGGGGATTTGAACAGATGCAAAAGGGAAAATACGAGGAAGCCAAAGAACAGTTCAATCAGGCTCTGAGCATAGATCCGTATAATCCTTACGCCCAGTTCAACCTCGCAACCATCAATGAACGGGAAGGCAACCCGCAGCAAGCGATCAAGCAGTACCAGATGATCTTGGACAATAACAGCAAACAGGCGGCATTGGTTAATTCCCGAAATCCCATGGTGGATAATGCTCTTTTTGAGACCTGCAAGGAGAATATCAAGCGATTACAGAAAACGCAGCCACCTCCCATGGAACCCACTAACCAAAATTAACAAGTAATCTCGGATAGATCGGCATCAACAAACAGCCATGAACCAGTTACAAACAATCCTGATTGAACACTTCAACTTGCCGCCTGAGGCCTGGGAACAGGCCATGGAGACCTTGGTGGAAAAAGGCGGTCAATTGGTCCGCATTCTGATTAAACAGAATGACCTCGACGAGATTGATTTCCTGGGAACCCTCGGGGAACAGCTGGACATGGAGGTCATACGCACACTTCCACCAGAGATTCAGACCGATTTCACCGCCAGTATCGCCATCGGCTTTCTGAAAAAAAACGGTATGGTCCCGGTGGCCACGCAGGATGATGCCTATATTGCCATCAATGACCCTTTCAGCTTTCAGGCCCTTGACGATCTCCGTTCGATCATGGGCTGGAAAGCGATCCGGCCAGTCCTCTGCCCCCTGGCTGCCATTACCACCGCCATCAACTTTGCCTACGACATGACCCAGGATTCAGCGGCAGAGGTTATGCAGGACATTGACAGTGAAGACGCGGAGGCCCTCTTTTCTGAAATTGAAGAGACAGGCGACCTGCTTGATGATACCAGTGACGCCCCGGTCATCCGTCTGGTCAACCTCATGTTTTCTCAGGCCGTACGCGACAATGCCTCTGATATCCACATCGAGCCCTACCAGCACAGCCTGAAGATTCGCCAGCGCTTGGACGGGATCCTCTACGACATGCTCAGTCCGCCCAAACATGTCCAGTCGGCGCTGATCTCCAGGATCAAGATCATGGCCAATCTGAACATTGCCGAAAAGCGGCTGCCGCAGGATGGACGGATTGAGTTGAAGGTCGGCAACAAGGATGTCGATATCCGGGTCTCCACACTGCCCACCTCCTTTGGCGAAAGGGTCGTGCTCCGCCTCCTCGATAAATCCTCGGTTTTGATCACCCTGACCGAGCTTGGCATGCCGGATGATCGTTTCATCCCTTTTTCCGAACAGATCAAGGCGGCCAACGGTATCGTACTCGTCACCGGTCCTACCGGCAGCGGCAAGACCACTACCCTCTATGCGGCCCTGACGTCGATTAACAACACCGACATCAATATCATTACCGTTGAAGACCCCATCGAATACCGGATCAGTGGCATAGGCCAGGTTCAGGTCAACCCCAAAATCGACCTCACCTTTGCCTCCGGCCTCCGTTCCATTGTCCGGCAGGATCCTGATGTTATCCTGATAGGCGAGATCCGCGATACCGAAACGGCAGAGATTGCCATCCAGTCGGCCCTGACCGGTCATCTGGTCTTTTCCACCCTGCATACCAATGATGCCGCCAGCGCTATCACCAGACTCATTGACATGGGTGTCGAGCCTTTTCTCCTCTCTTCATCCATCAATGCCATCCTCGCCCAGCGGCTGGTGCGCATCATCTGCCCACACTGCAAAGAGGCCTATACACCCGAAAAAGAAGCCTGGCTCAAACTGGGGATCACTCCTGGGACTACCATTCAAGAGGCATACAGAGGAAAGGGGTGCGCAAAGTGTCACCATACCGGTTACAAGGGAAGGTGCGGCATTTTTGAGCTGCTGCTCATGGACCGCGAGATGAAACACCTGATCCTGACGACCGCTAACGCCGACGAGATCAAGGAACAGGCTATCAGGAACGGGATGATCACTCTACGCCAGGACGGCGCCATGAAAGTCCTGCAGGGCATCACCACTATTGAGGAGGTATTCCGGGTATCCAAGGAGTAAATACCCTATTCAATCAAGCCCCTTCTTTATCAAGACCCTTATCCCCGCGATGTCCCGAAGACACTTCCTTCGGGACACACACTGGAACAAGCCACTCTCTTATTATCCACAAGAGAGACTCAAGGAAAACCTGAGATTACACCTTAAATCTGCTGATCAGCTCCCGCAGTTTTTCCGCAAGGGCGGCCAGATCATTGGCCCGGCCATTGACCTCACCGGCGCTGCGACTCATCTCCTGGATGACCCCGCTGACCCCGCTGATATCTCCGGCAATATCACCGGATACCGCTGAGGTCTGGGCCACGTTTTCATTGACCTCACTGATGCCCTGAGCCGCCTGCACCACATTACCGCCTATCTCGCCAGTAGTCGCAGCCTGCTCGTCAATGGCCGTAGCAATGATGGTGACGATCTCGTTGACCTGATCAATCACCGCTGAGATCTCACGAATCTCGTCAATGGTCTCACCCGTTGATGACTGAATTCCTTCAATCTGCTGCTTGATCTGCTGAGTGGCATCCGAGGTCTGCTTGGCCAGGACCTTGATCTCGTTGGCGACGACGGCAAATCCTTTGCCGGCCTCACCGGCCCGCGCCGCCTCAATGGTCGCGTTCAGGGCCAGCAGGTTGGTCTGTTCTGAGATCTCGCTGATCACCTCAGTCACCTTGCTGATCTCGCTTGCCGCCTTGCCAAGCACATTCACCTTCTCAGAGGCCTCGCGGGCCTGCTCCACCGCCGCATGGGTAATGGAACTTGCTTTTTCAGTATTGTCGGCAATCCTGGAAATAGTGGCACTCATCTCCTCGGTGGCAGTGGCCACCATATTCACATTGGTGGCGGCCTGTTCACTGGCTGCCGCCACAGAGTTCATGTTGGCACTCATCTCCTCGGCAGCAGCAGCCACACTATTGGTCCGCTCAGATGAGTTGTTTGCACCTTCCTCCATACCTCTGGCCAGAGTAGAAAGCTCGCCCGAAGAAGCAGCCATCAATTGCACACTGTCTTGAAGATCAATTACTATCTTCCGGACATTGCGCAGGAAGGCGTTAAAACAGGTAGCCAGTTCAGCAAATTCATCAAGCACCCCTAGCTGGTAGCCATCAGGGCATTGCCGACAGTTCTTGAACTGATTCGTGAGAAGCCTCGGACATCGAATCACCGACGCAAATGATCCACAGGTCTCCCAGCAGTTAGAACTTTCATCGTCGCAGCCACATTCCAGATGCGCCTCTTGCAATCCATCAGGGCAATTCAGCGCCTTCAGACCTTTGCTCACTATATGCTGGGTCAAATCACCACGGCCAGCCTTCTCAAACGTGTTGATGACCATCCGCAACGGGTTGTTAATCAAACGATTAATGATAAAATTCAATACCAGCAGCAACAGCAGGAGAAAAACAGCACCGGCAGCAATCATCTTGTACAGATTGGTGGAAATTGTGGCAATATTCGTGCTGATATTACTGGGAATGGCCAGAATACCAATGGCCTTGCCACTAAAATCCTTCAATGGCCCATAGGCGATAAGCAGCTCCTTGCCATCCTTGTAAACCTGATCAAAAACAACAGCATCCTGCTCCATGATCGTGCGCAGAAAGGGATAGCGCTCCTCAGGGATGGTCAGGGAGTGCGTTTTTGCCAGATACTTGAAACCATTCCCGTCCGGGGCAACAACAGAGACATCAACACCGAATTGTTCTTTCAAGGGCATTACCAGGGCATCATTAAGGTCTTTACCAAACTCAACGACACCAACATGTTTTCCCTCAAAAAAGACAGGA
Source organism: Pseudomonadota bacterium (assembly GCA_018821985.1). Classification (GTDB taxonomy): domain Bacteria; phylum Desulfobacterota; class Desulfobulbia; order Desulfobulbales; family Desulfocapsaceae; genus UBA2270. The sequence goes on along the minus strand of JAHJKP010000045.1, from coordinate 4,575 downwards.
ACCACTCCTCGCAACCCAAGGCCAGCAACCCCTATTTCAAGACCGGACACGGCCTGTTTCTGCTGGTTGGCCTGGACCACCGTCTGTCGCATCGCAGTCAGGTCATCATTAAATTTTTCAGGTTTGTGGAGACGAAGAAAAGAAGTGGCAGGAGGAGTCAAGAACTGAAACTGAGCCAGATGAAGCTTCTCCTTCAGATTTTTGAACATCGGCAGGGTAATGCGAGAAAGTTCCGCCCGATTCCGCTCTGCAAAGAGACGCTGCACCTCCGGCGTTTCCGCAACCACAAAGGCCATGGACAATGCCTCTGCCGCACTGTCCTGAAAAACCTTCTGCACCTGATCATATTTGGCCTGAACTCGTAAGTGTTCTCCCTGAAAAAAAGCCTTCCTTTTCTCCATTGCCGTGCTGACAACAATCGCACCCACAAGAAGGAAAAAAGAAAAACCGATGAGGACCAGCAGTTTTACCTTCACGGTCTGGGGAACAATTTTTCTCAACATTTTTTCATCAATCCTTGTCGATGTGAGTATCTATTATAGACAGCTCAATTTAATAAAATAGGCCGAAAACAAACACATTGGCCAAGAGGAAATAGGGACATTTATTTCATAATAATCCATACAGAATTCAGATGATACCAAGCTTCTTCAACACCAACACAACAAGGACAAGCAGCCCAAGAAGCAAGAGTGCGGCAATTATCCCCCGCACCTGCTCACCAACGAATTTCGGTGCTTTCTTTTTGGCATCTAAGGCGGCAGAACGAAGCTGACAGACTCCACAATAAAATTTGGAATCTATCTCCTGCATAAATTCCGGATGAAAAGACTCACCACAACCGGCACAGACATGGGTAGGCATGGCTGGTGACTCAGGCCCCTCTCCTTCCTCACCGCCTTCCTTGGTTTCTCCTGGTATTTTTCCTTCTTCAACTGGCAATACTGTCTCAGTCTCATAGTCATGAACAATTTCAGGTTCTGGCTCTGCCTCTGGAACAACTTCAAGTTCAGGCTCTGCTTCTAGTTCTGGAACAGCTTCAAGCTCCGGCTCCGGTTCCGGTTCTGGAATAACTTCAAGCTCAGGCTCAGCTTCCGGTTCTGCAACAGCTTCAAGCTCCGGCTCAGCTTCCGGTTCTGCAACAACTTCAAGCTCCGGCTCAGCTTCCGGCTCTGGAACAGCTTCAAGCTCCGGCTCCGGTTCCGGCTCTGGTTCTGTAATAACTTCAAGCTCAGGCTCAGCTTCCGGTTCTGTAACAACTTCAAGCTCCGGCTCCGGTTCTGCAATAACTTCAAGCTCCGGCTCAGCTTCCGGTTCTGCAACAACTTCAAGCTCCGGCTCCGGTTCCGGTTCTGGAACAGCTTCAAGCTCCGGCTCAGCTTCCGGCTCTGGTTCTGGAATAACTTCAAGCTCCGGCTCCGGTTCCGGTTCTGCAATAACTTCAAGCTCTGGTTCCGGTTCCGGTTCTGCAATAACTTCAAGCTCAGGTTCCGGTTCCGGTTCTGCAATAACTTCAAGCTCAGGTTCCGGCTCTGCAATAACTTCAGGCTCCATTTCTGTTACAGGTTCAAGGAGTATTCCCTCATCCCCTGTAGAAGACACTTCACCGACACCTTCCACCGCCAATATGCCCACATCAACATCGCTGACTGACGGCCCTATCAACCTGTCTTGCGTCAGTAAAAACACCTTTTCGCAGCGCGGACACCTGAGTTTCATGCCGACCACAGAATCCGCCGCCGAACCAACAACTCCACAATGCGGACAGGAAATCTTCTCTTCCATGATCTTAAAAACCTTATCACATTGCGGACATCGGACCTTTTCTCCAGGCATGGAGCCATGCGCGGAACCAATCACCCCGCAATGGGGACAAGTCATTTTCATTTACAACCTCCAACTCAAGTATTGTTCACCACATCATGCACGCGCCACAAAAGGATCATTTAACTTGTAGTATAAAAAACGAAGCAAATCAAACAGGAATTATCCCTTAACGGGAATTTAGGAGCCGTTACGAAATAACATGGCCATTTATATCAATTTCGTTACGGCTCCTTATGCCGCTCCCATTCATTCAATGGCATGTTATTTTTTTCAGCGGCTTAAGAGTCATTTGTAAACAATAATCCGGAAAATCCTGCAGAAAATTCACACCCCATATTTTTCATTGAGAGGCGTATCAAGTTTAGATTAAAATATTACTAATCTTATCCCTTTGCACCAGCCGCAACTGGCAGGGATAGATTACCTGTTCCTCCCGACCCAGCACATCCTCAACTGCAGCCTCGCCGCCTTGAACCGGCTCTGAATCCAAAGCAGCTACTCACATTCCGCTTTTTCTGTAATCCCTTATTTTCTGCTGCCACAGCTCCGGCCCGCTCTTATGTACAGACTCCCCCCTGCTGTCTACGGCAACGGTCACCGGCATATCTTCCACCTCAAACTCGTAAATGGCCTCCATGCCCAGATCGGCAAAGGCCACCACCCGTGATTTCTTGATCGCCTTGGAGACCAGATAGGCAGCACCCCCCACGGCCATCAGATAGACTGCCCCATGTTTTTTGATGGACGCAATCGCGACATCACCCCGTTCTGACTTGCCGATCATGCCCAGCAGACCGGTCTGGGCCAGCATCAACTCGGTATATTTATCCATGCGGGTGGCGGTGGTGGGACCGGCAGGGCCAACGACCTCGTCACCGACCGGATCAACCGGACCGACGTAGTAGATAAATTTCCCTTTAAAGTCCACCCCTGCGGGCAAAGGCTCACCCTGGGCCAGCAACTGCTGGATGCGGCCATGGGCAGCGTCCCGACCTGTGAGGATGGTGCCATTGAGAAGAAGGGTCTCACCAATCCGCCAGCCACCGATTTCTTCCCGGCTGAGAGTATCAAGCTGTACCCGTTTCACCTCTGGCCCCATTTCCCATTTGATCTGCGGCCAGTCCTCCAGGTGCGGCTGTTCAAAATGAGCCGGTCCGCTGCCGTCGAGCACAAAGTGGATATGACGGGTGGCAGCACAATTGGGGATCATGGCCACCGGCAGGGAGGCCGCGTGGGTGGGCCAATCCTTGATCTTGACATCAAGTGCCGTGGTCAGTCCACCAAGGCCCTGAGCACCGATGCCTAAGTTATTGACTGCCTCATAAATCTCCAGGCGCAGCTCTTCTCTCCGGCCCACTGGCCCACGTTCGATCAGCTCCTGAATGTCAATGGGTTCCAAGAGTGATTCCTTGGCCAGCACCATGGCCCGATCAACCGTTCCGCCAATGCCGATTCCCAAGATTCCCGGAGGACACCAGCCGGCACCCATGGTCGGCACGGTCTTCACCACCCAGTCCACGATGGAGTCGCCGGGATTCAGGGTCACAAATTTACTCTTATTCTCAGAACCGCCACCCTTGGCCGCAATGCGGATGTCGACAACGCTGCCGGGAACAAGTTCGGTGTAAATGACTGCCGGGGTATTGTCTCCGGTATTTTTCCTTTTTCCCGCCGGATCGCCAAGCACTGAGGCGCGCAGTGGGTTTTGCGGATTAAGCCAGGCCCGGCGCACTCCTTCATCCACCAGCTCCTGAAGACTCAGATCCGTATCAAAACGGCACTGCATACCAACCTTCAGAAAGACGGTGACAATGCCGGTGTCCTGACAGATCGGACGCTGGCCAATGGCTGCCATCCGGGAATTGATCAGGATCTGGGCCATGGCGTCTTTGGCTGCCGGATTCTGCTCTTTTTCATAGGCGCGGGCCATGGCCTGGATAAAATCGCGGGGATGAGCATAAGAGATAGACTGCAGACTGTCGGCGATGGAGCTGATAAAGTCTTCTGGATTGATGATAGTCATAATAAAAAATTTTGAGGGCAAAGAGAAAAGAGTGAACAGGAACAGAGGGCTGCCATGAAACGTAAGCCAAGCCCTTTAATCCCGCGCCATATTTCTGAGTTTACTCGATCGTGTATTCCGGCTCAAGTTCCACTTTGAGCGAACCGGATCGAAAATGAAGATCACGTGGCGGGGCATCGTGAAATTTATTATTTCAGCCAATCAACAGCTTTTTTTTACGGTTCTTTAGCGCTCGGTAATAAGAAGGCCCGCCCTTTACAGGGCCGGAAAACGAGTTCATCAAATCAACGATATTTGAAAAATCTGTATCTCATAATATAAAAACATACTACCAAAATATTACCAACAAATGACAAGGAAACATAAAAAAGATGCAATCTTCAAAGGGTTAACAATAAAAAAACAATAATATTTTGCTTTCAGTTGGGCGTGATGATACAAGATATAACTTCAGTTGGGCGTGATGATACAAGATATAACATATGTGGAGCAGGGGGAGCCTTCGCCCACTTGCCATCTTCTTCTTACGATGAAGCAATGAGACAAAAACGTTCATGAATACAATGATGATTCCTCTATTTCGACCGGGCCTGTAAATAATTTTGTGTAAATGACATTTTTTAATGTTCAATAAACCGGCATTCTGTCGCCAAACAAAATGGAGAAGCGGTTCAAAGCTGCCTTCCAGTCCCTGATTGGCAAGGTCCATTTCTTGGCTATATTGT
>JAHJKP010000044.1 GCA_018821985.1 Pseudomonadota bacterium | reverse complement strand
CCGCCTCCTGATCAGTAATGTCCACCTGGAGGGCAAAACATGTCCCTTTGCCGGTTACCCTGAGTTCCTCCGCCGTCCGCTGGCACGCCTCCTGGTTGATATCCCAGAGTACCGCGGTAGCACCCGCCTCAAGGACGGCCCCGGCATGTTTTCCGCCCAGGAGCCCGCCGCCGCCGGTGATCACCGCCACCTTGCGGGCCAGCTCATTGCCGCCACCCAGATGGCCGGATAGCAGACTGATCACAAACTGCCCCTTTTCATCGAGCACCAGCACGCAAGGGTCCGTTTTTTTATCCCGGCACAGGGGAGCAATGGCCCGCACCACAATACCGGTGGCCATGATACAGATCAGGCCGTCATGGTGAGACCAGAGCCTCCGTATGGTTGACACTACACCACCAGTGACCTCGTAGAGTTCACAGCTCTCAAGACCGGAGACGATCCTGTCGGCCATCTCCCTGCCCCCTCGTGTCAAGGCAATAACCACTGTTTTCACACCTGCTCCCTGTTTACTTTCTGGTTCATATCAATATCGGATCGAGATCAAAACAAAAGGGCAGCATTTTAAGGCAAGCATTTAAGACGGTAAACCGACATAAATCAACACTAAAGAGATAAAGAGATAACAAATAGCCTTGCCCCGCGACAAGGCATCCTTTACACTCAAAAAATAACACAATAACAACAAAGAGATAAGGAGTTTTTTTTCAAAAAAAAAGACTTGAAGTTTGACTTAAAAATGCATTAATGATATATAGACAAACTGGTTTGAGAATTTATAAGCTGTTTTTTTCAAAGGATGCCTTAAGAAATCAGGCTTTTCGTTGAGTGGGACGGATGACCGTTCGACGATTTCAAGGCACCCCTCTCACGTTTGACTTAATCAGGATACAAAAAATCATGAGCATGCAAATCCGTCTGTCACACATTCTCTCCCGATGTCTTATTACCTGCAGCGCCCTTGTTCTGCTGAGCACGTCTACTCTTTACGCGGAAACAGTCAGTGTCAAGTCTGATGGCATCAATGTACGTACTGGCCCCAGCACTGATGATCAGATAGCCATGGAACTCTTTCAGGGATACCCTCTGAAGGTCGTGGAAAAGAAAGGAGATTGGTTAAAAATCTCTGATTTTGAAAATGATAGCGGCTGGATTCACAAGACACTGGTGGGCCCCGGTAACACCGTCATTGTTAACGCCCAAAAAACAATAAATATGCGATCGGAACCGTCAACCAATAGCGCAATTATCGCCAATATCGAACGCGGCGTTGTGCTGACCAAAATCTCATCGAAAGGCGACTGGGTCAAGGTAAAACACGCCAAAGGCACAGAAGGCTGGATCCACAAAACACTTCTTTGGCCCTGATTGCTGCATCCATTGCCGGTAATGATCGGGTGAAGGGAGCAACTATTTCCTCTTCACCCGATTCCCCTCCCTGTCGTTCCACCTAAGCCACAAATCATTCATTCACACCTTAAAAACTTGCCTTAGCCGCTGATAATGTTTATTCTGCCCGAATAGTTTGTGTACTGTTCAATGGCCGTAACGAAAGAGATTTCCTACCCATTTCGTCAACAATGCCTTATGCCGTCCTTGCCGGAAGACAATATTCTTCTGCTCCAACGGCTTAATAATTTTTAACATCACTATCCAGCAGAATCAGTCATGATCAGCATTGCCACTCTCGGGCCCGATGGCTCAGCCGGCTGTCAAGCCGCGCGCAAATACGCGCCGGACGCCACTCTTCGGTTCTACAACCGGATTCCTGATATAATCAATGCCTTTATCAGTGAAGAAACGGATCTGGCCCTCATCCCTATTTATAATACCCGGGAAGGTGAGATCAAAGAGTATTTCCGGCTCATGGAACAACTTGAAGAAGGGTACTGGATTGACAATATTGTCCTCCCCATCCATCTGTCTCTTGGCGCCCTGCAACAACAAGACGGAACGAGACAGATAAAAACCATCGTTGGTCGTGGCTCGGTCTTCCGACAGTGTGAAGAGTATATAGCGGATACGTACCCGACGGCCACCCTGATGACGGTCCAGGATATCGACATGGCCCTTGCCGATATCAAGAGCCGCAATCTTCTGGATCAAGCAGTCATTGAATCTGAAGAGCTACTGCACCGGCATAGTCTGGAGATCATAACCAGAGAAGTTGTCCCTCATAACCGCACCCGTTTTGCCGTTATTGGTTCAAATCTGGCCAGCCAGACAGGTTATGACGCCACTGCCATTATTACCCGTCCATTAAAAGACCGGGTTGGCATGCTTGTTGATATTCTCGGAGAATTCACCCGTCGCGGCATCAACATCTTGGACCTTCGCTCAGAAAACGACATTAGGACTCAAAAACTACAGATTTACATCGAGGTGGAAGGCCACATCGGCGATGAGATTCTCAGCCGTGCCCTGGAAAGTATCGAAAAGAATATCATTCAGGAAGAAGACTGCCTGAAACTTCTTGGTTCCTTCCCGCGTGTTGATATGCGGGTCAAGAAAATCAAGACCTTCGGCTTCATCGGTACCGGCGACATGAGCAGCTGGTTTGCCGATCGCCTCGAAAATGAAGGCTACCGCACCCTGATGACCGGCCGATCCACCACTCTGCGGCCTGAGGAGATGATCCCCCAGGTTGATGTCGTCATCATCTGCGTCCCCATCTCAGTCACGGTTGACACTATCCGCCAATACGGGGGGTTATTGCAAGACGGTCAAGCCCTGATCCTGCTGGCAGGTGAATCTGAAAACACCTTAAAAGCAGCCATGGAGGCTACCAGACTCGGCGTGGAGATCATGCTGGTCCATAACCTCTGGGGCCCCCAGGCAGTGACCATGAAAGACAAAAACGCCTCCGTCGTTCGAACTCCTCGCAGCGGCGGTTTCTGTGGAGAATTCGAGGCCTTTCTCTACAAACACGGCGCGGATATTTTCCAGGACACCCCGGACAAACATGATCTGCTCATGGGTGTCGGCCAGAAATTACCGACTATTATCTCCGTGGCCATGGCCAGTGCTTTGAGGCAACACGGAATCAACTGCAAAGATATAGGCAGCCACTCCACCCTCACCTCCCTTTACGGCATTCTGGCCATGGCCCGGGTGCATAATCAGAATCCTCGCACCTATGCCGAGATCATGGCCACTGGTGGTGACGGCAGAAAAATCGTACGCAGTTTTGCCGAAAATCTCTTGGAGATCATTGATCTGGCAGAAGGAGGAAAGATCACGAAGCTCTGTGATCTGATGGATCAAAACCGCACCTATCTGACTCCAGCCTTTCTCGATGCCAGAATGAAACAGGCCCGCGCTGTTGATGAAATATTATCCAGGGCAGGGATGAAGGGCGAGGTATAAGGTGACAGAAAGCCAGAACAGCTGTGACATCATGGACCCAAAAACACCTGCAAAAAAGAGACGTTCAAGCAATGTCCTCTTTGTTCTGATTCTGACTTGCTGGCTCTTCCTTCTCTATTTTTATGGGGGTGTAAAAGGCCCTGGCTGAGGACCATCCAACCTTCGGTCAGAAGGAACACAATGTGACACCCCGGAATCTTTCCGGCAAAATAACCAAGGAATCCGATAAGTTTCAAAGATCTCAAATGAGTAAAGATACCCCTTATTCTTTTCATTAATAGCCACATCGCTTTCAGGAGAAATACATATGTTTACCCGTGATTTCAGTTATCTTGACGAAGTTCATATCTGTCCCAGCTGCCAGGCCGAAATGTCCTGCTGTGAAGCCCCCCCTGTCCATGTTGGTGATGGCCTTGGCTGGGGATCGGAAGTTCTGTTTATCTGCTTGAACAATGAATGCCCCGTTTTTAAAAATGGCTGGCAGCACGTCGAACTCCAGTACGGCCACAAAGGATCGTATCGCCGCATGCAGTTACCAGGAAGCAAAGAACAAAACGTAATGATGGTTGCCAGCGAATATGCCTTCACCGGCAGCGTGATTGACACCGAGGCGGTGAAGATGCAAAACGAACGATACCTCAATGAACAGGAAGCAGTGACCGCCCTTGAAACGTGCGTGGAAGGACATAATCTCACTCCGGTTCTGACCCTGATTCTGGACGAATCCGCAAGCCTTGCCAACAGACAAAAGGCTGTCGCCTGTCTGAGACAACTTAACGATCTTTCCTGCATTGATCCCATCAGGAACCACACCTTCAGAGACACATCTCTGACCCAGGAGTGCGGCATGATTATCAGCGACATCCTCAAGGCCCACTTTAAAAAAGAGTGCCCTCACTGTGCAGAACTCATCAAGGCCCAGGCCCAGAAATGCATGCACTGCCAGGCAGAGCTGTAAACAATTGTCTTCTTACAAACCTTTCCCTTAGGAACAGAAGGGCTGACGCCAAGACACAGTCAAGGCATGAAACAAGAAGCTTCTTCATTCCTTAACTGTGCCCACATTTTACTCTTGCAAAAACCTTAGCCAACGGGTATAAAAGCCAACATAAAAAATAAGTAAATCATTATGTGGTGAATGTAGCTCAGTTGGTGGCAGCACTTGGTTGTGGTCCAGGCGGTCGTGGGTTCGAGTCCCATCATTCACCCCACCCCATTGAAAAAGGAGTTTCAGGCTTACGCCTGAAACTCCTTTTTTTATTGCAACTCACTGTAGACATTCTTCTCTTCCTGCAGCATCCCCGACAACATCCCCCCATTGATTCCAGAAAAAATCGCAGCTACCATTTCCCTTAACACTTTGCAAGACGAGTGATGGACCTCAGCCAAATCTGTCTCGACGGGTAAATCAACCGGAAATATTATCTGCCAATCTCAGCCAAAAGACACTCTCACTAGAGAGAAACAGAACGATGAATCATTATTCACTTTTATATCGTATTGACGACACAATTAAGGCCTTGTCTCTTGACAGGTGCATTAATATTCGCTAGTGTCTTCAACCAATCAATACTGGTTGCGCCATGACTAAGTATGCTGCAATAAGATTGAAATTCTTTGCGACATCTGCGTCCTGGTCACTTCCCTAACAACATCCATATACTTTTATACCTTCATTTTTTATGTCAGAATCAACCACATCCCAGGATATAGCTTCGCTTTATCGCTTCATGGCTCAATGCCTGCAATACCCTGATCCAGAATGGATGAACGATGATTTTTTTAATGTCTTCTACAATCTTCTGGGTACTTTTGGTGCTGTAACAGAGGGGAAAGAGATACGAAACACACTGGAAAATTCTTCAGACTATATCGAAGACCTGCAGATAGAATACACCCGGCTGTTCATAAATGGGGTTCCCCACGTGGTCGCCCCGCCCTTTGCCTCTGTTTACATGGACAAATCCATTCAGGGATCCTTTGCCCTTAGAACCCTGAATTTTTACCGCGATAAAGGTTTTATGATGGAGGACAATGCAGACCTCCCTGATCATCTGGTTCACGAACTTGAATTCTTGTCACTCCTGGCAAAAGAAGAAGATTTTGCCGGAGAGGAAGAATTTCTCAGCAAGCTGTTTCGACCCTGGTACAAACAATTTTGCCCCCGAGTCGCAGAAGAAACCCGCCATCCTTATTACAGGATGGTTGTAACCCTAATTGATTCTTTTACAAAGGAGGAAGAGGAAGATGGCTTTCAACTTAACGAGGCGTAAGTTCCTTCAGACGGCATCCCTGGCAGCAGCCGCGGTACCGCTGTCCAAGGTCGTCTCCGCTAACACAGGTGTTACCAAGGTGTCCCTGGAAGCAAAGGGCACCATGGGAGACACAACTGTGGTCGGCGGACTGTGCGAAATGTGTTTCTGGCGCTGTCAGCTGGTGGGCAAAGTTCGCGATGGCCAGTTGATGAAACTCGAGGGTAACCCCAAGTCCATTGACAACGGTACAGCCATTTGCGCCCGCGGTAACGCCGGTGTCAAACTGCTTTATGATGTAGACCGCTTGAAATACCCCTTAAAAAACGTAGGGAAACGCGGTGAGCCTGTATGGAAACGTATCTCCTGGAAGGAGGCACTCGACGAATGTGGCTCCAAACTCAAGGCAGTTGTTGATCAACATGGCCCTCAAGGCATCTGTGTGTTTCCCCATGGTGCTTCAGCCAAATACCCCATGCACTTTTTTGAGCGCACGGTGGGCACCCACAATGTGAGCGAGGCATCCTTTTTCCAATGCCGCGGTATTCGTGACGCCGCCTATGTGGCCACCATCGGTAAGGCCCCTGGTGAGATGGTTGATATGTCCAACACTAAGGTCATCTTCCTCGTTGGTAGTCACCTGGGTGAAAACATTCATGTTTCCCATATCAAGTCCTATATGAAAGGTCTGCAGGGTGGTGCGAAATTGGTTGTAGCCGATCCACGCTACTCCGCCTCTGCTGCCAAGTCCGACATCTGGGTACAGATCAAGCCAGGAACCGATACCGCCTATCTCCTTGCAATCATGAACTACCTGGTTCAAAACAATAAGTATGACAAAGAGTTTGTGGCCAAGCATACTTCCGGCTTTGACAAATTTTCCGCAGCCATTGCCGAATGGACCCTGGACAAGGCTGCCAAAGAATGTGACATCCCAGCTGCGCAGATCAAAGAAGTTGCTGAGCTGCTTGCTGCCAATGCCCCGAATGTGGCCATCCATCCTGGCCGCCACGTATCCTGGTACGGCAATGATTTCCAGCGTGAACGGTCCCTTGGCTGTTTGACCGCACTCCTTGGCGCCTACTATGTAAAAGGTGGCTGGGTTCCTCCTAAGAAGCCCGCCAAATTGGGTAAGACCAGCTGGGCTCCGCAAGAGCATGGCAATGAGCACAACCTCAACTTCATTAAAGATAAAAAGGTTTATGCTTTTAACCCTCCCGGTACTCCAACCGAATTGATCCGTGACTGCGCGATCAGCGGTAAGCCTTATCCTATCAAGGGTTGTGTGGTCTGGGGTCAAAACCCCATGCAGACCATTCCCAATCAGGAGAAGATGAAGCAGGTTTTCAACGCCATGGATTTTGTCATGTGCGTCGATGTTATGCCCACCGATGTAACCATGTGGGCCGATATCCTTCTGCCTGAGTCCTCCTACCTTGAGCGTCACGATGAGATCAAGACCGGAGTTGGTAAAGTGAAGGCCACCGACAAAGAACCAACCCAGTTCATTGCCCCCCGTATGCCCCTTGTAGAAGCGATGTTTGAGCGCAAGGATCAGGTATATATCACCAATGAGATCGCCAAACGCATGGGCCACGAGAAAGATATTCCGGTTCAGACCTTGGAAGAGCTTGTAGACAAAACACTGGCGTCAGCCAACATCACCTTGGCATCAGTCAAGGCAGAGGGCGGCATTCATCTCCAGCCTGGCTTTTCTCCTTATGGAGTGCCAGAAGATTTCATGGTTCAGTTGTTTAACGAAGACGTCGCCGCTGCCGGTCACCCCGGTGCCCCGACCTATAAGGCTGTGGAAGATGTGCCAGCTGGTTATGCCCGACTGCTTTACGGACGTGCTCCGGTACACACCTTCAACCGCAGCCAGAATAACGTCTGGCTTAATCATGAGATGTCAACCAATCCTGTATGGCTCAACGATGAAGTTGCCGCCAAACTTGGTTTGAAAGATGGTGACACCGTTGGTTTTATCAACAGTGAAGGAGTCAAATCCCGAACCACCACCATCGTCAAGGTAACACCAGGTATCAGAAAAGATGCTGTCTATATGTACCATGGTTTTGGTTCTGCCAACCCACTGATGACTGCAGGTGTCGGCCAGGGTGTTGACGACACAAGCTTGATCACCAAGATTGCCGTTGATCCAGAGACCGGCTGTCACGGTATGCGTAACAACTTTGTTAAACTGACCAAGGATGGCAAAACCCTGGATATTCCAGCCTAACCAAAACCTTGAGCCTTTTTCAGGAGGATATTTTCGATGCAATATGGAATGATCATTGATCTGGAACGCTGTGTAGGCTGCCACGCCTGCGCCATAGCTTGTAAGGCTGAGTGGGAGGTTCCGGTTGAGTTTGGCCGGAACTGGGTCCACCGCCTCGGACCCAGTAAAGTAGGAGATGAGCTTGCCTCTACTTACTATCCTGGTCTGTGTAATCACTGTGCAAAACCACCCTGCGTGGATGCATGCCCTGCCGATCCGGTAGATGTTACCTTCAAAGATGCTAAGTCTGGCAAAACTGTTACCAAATCAGTGGCAGCAACCTGGAAAGATCCCTTTAACGGGACTGTTCAGATTGATAAAAGTCGCTGCCTTGGCTGCGGAGCCTGTGCTGAGGCCTGTCCTTATGGTGCCCGCTATGTCAACCCTGCCCTGACCGATGATGTCTCATCCGACGGTAAGGCTGATAAATGCACCTACTGTATGCCCCGTGTTGAGGCCGGACTTGTTCCTGCCTGTGTTCAGACCTGTATCACCAATGCCCGTATCTTTGGTGACCTTGATGATCCCAAATCAGAGGTTGCTAAATATGTGGCCAAAGGTGCCAAAGGCCTGGAGCCCAAAGGTGCCAGCATTGGCCCGAATTCGCGCTACTATGGCAAGAAGAAGGATATCGCTCTTCTCTTCCAGGACAAAACCCCTGAGCTGGCCGATATGGGCAGCGTCAAACGCCGCGTAATGATGGCTTCCATGGTTAAACCAGCAATGCGTAAGGCCAGAGATCTTGGTCTGCTTGGTCTGGCTGGCGCCATGCTTGTTAAAGGACTGACTGAAAAGAAGAATGACGAATAAGTTCTTTGTCTGATTTGCTGTATTCAGTATTCTGAAACATAAAAGGGAGTGAGAACCGATTCATTGGTTCTCACTCCCTTTTTTTTTTCAAAACCAGAGGCAGGAAGGTAAACACCACTTTTCTTCTTTGCAGCTCCTCCCTTCTCTCGCTTCTTTAATCAAGAAAAAATAAAAACAAATTTGTCCTTATCAATACTGATACGCAACCGCCCGTCATGATTGCGACCATAGACCTCCCAACCCAGCTCGCCCTTGATCTCACATTGCAGGCAGTGAGGAGAATGTACTCCTTTATCACGATCGCACCAGGACATCAGAGTGGCAAACTCATTTCCCTTTTCAGCCACGATCCTGGCAACCGCTTTCGCCTGTTCAAAATCTATCGTACAACCAGTAAATCGGCACTCAATCTTCTCCATTGTTCCTCCAAGCTAAAGATATAATCAACCATTTAGCCGCCACTGTTCATTGTATAGATTGTAAAAGTTCTTCAGTCCTTAATGATTCTATCCATCCTGCTTCAGTCGCCAATTCAAGGCCTGCCGGGTGATCCCAAGCATCTGTGCCGCAATCGCCTGATTTCCTTGTGCCCTGTTTAATGCTTCCTGAACCAGTAACCGCCCCGATTCTTTCAAGGTCGGAAGCCGATCAACGACGGCAAAGACGGTCTCAACTGGTTGCGATGCGGGAAGAAGCTCATGGCCAACAGAACCTTTGTTAATATAAGCCTTGAATACATCCATGCTCAGGGTACGACTTTGATGCTTAGAAACAGCATCAAACACCATGGATTGAAATTCACGCACGTTTCCAGGATAGTGATAGGTTCCCAGCAAGATCAACAGCTCACTTGGATATGCAGGCTTTTTCTTGCCAAGTTTTTTTGCAGCATCTTCAAGAAAATAATCAAGAAGCAGCGGCAGATCATCCAGGCGCTCACGCAAGGGCGGGATATGCACATGATGGGTACGTAGTCGAAAAAAGAGGTCCTGCCTGAACCTGCCGGACTCCTGCAGTGAACCAAGGTCTTGATGTGTTGCAAAAATCATCCTGACATTTGTGCTACGGGCGACATCTGAACCCAGAGGGTAATATTCACGTTCCTGGAGCAATCGCAATAATTTTATCTGTGCTCCCTGGCTTAGATCTCCGATCTCATCAAGAAAAAGGCTACCGTCAGCGGCGGTGGCAATAAGCCCCTTTCTATTCAATTCAGCCCCGGAATAAGCGCCCTTTCGATGACCAAACAGGGTGTCACTGAGCATGGTGTCATCAAGACCGGCAATATTAATGGCCACAAACTCGCCGCTCTTTTGAGCGAGCCTATGCACGGCCTGGGCAACCAACTCTTTCCCCACCCCTGTTTCACCCGTAATCAGGACCGGTTCACAGGTCGTGGCAATGGCCTCGACATACTGAAAGATGGAATGCATACTCTTATTATGAGTCACAATGGCCGAAAAGGCCTCTGGGTTTTTCAGAGTATCTGCAAAGAAATATTCTTTCAGGGAACTGTTTTCACGTCGAAGCATTCCCATCTCGATGGCCCGTCGCACCCCGGTGGTTAATCGATTCTGTTCTGCCACCTTGGTGAAGAAATCATAGGCCCCAATCTTCATGCAGGAGACTGCCGTTTCCACCTGGTCCAAGCCAGTGATTATAATCACAGGGATATCAGGGTAATCCTTGACCACCAGGTCCAACAACTCATCACCTGCCAAATGGGGCATGTTCAGATCAAGAACCAGGACGCTGACCTCCTGCTCCTGCAGTATTCCTAAAACTTTCCGTGAATCATTGCAGGTAATTACATTTGCGATTCCAACAGAATGAAGAGTGAGCCCGAAACTATGCAACCAGGCATCTTCATCATCGACCAACAACACAGGTAATAATGGATAGAGATTTTTTGTCATAATTTCATATCATTTTTTTGGCCTGATCATTCAGGGATGAACGGTTCTTCTCTTCATTAACAATTATTTCTCCACCACTGATGCACTGAGGGCAGGCAAACTCACAATAACCTCTGTCCCCAGGTTCAAAATCGAATCAAAATGGATCATGCCATTATGTTCTTTCACAATACCGGCTGAGACTGAAAGCCCCAGACCAGTCCCCCCCATATTCCGTTTGGTGGTGAAGAAGGGATCAGTCACCTTATTCACCACATCCGGGGCAATACCACTCCCCTCATCACGAATGACAATCTCAACTCCATCACTCTCCCTGTTATATCTGGTGACAACGGCAATAGCACGGCCACTCTCTCCCAGGGCCTCACAACTGTTCTGTATGAGGTTGATGACGACCTGCACCAGGCGTTGCCTGTTTCCCAAGGCCTTGGGCAGATTTTCAGCATAGGTGGCGGTAAAACGTTTAGTTGCTTGATGGATACTGTTCATGGTCAAGCGGACTGCTGACTGAACCACATCATTCATGTCCACCTGGATCATCTGACCGCTGGTCTCGGCCCTGGCATAATCTTTCAAATCAACCACAATCTGCCGGATCCTGGCCGCACTTTCTTCAAGCTCAGCACAGACCCTCGGCAACTGCTGACGCATCTCGGTATAGTCAACACCAGCCACAATAAAGTCGCCATTTTCCTGATAAAATTCATCAAGAATCGGCTTGACCGATTCCCACGCCCGAGCCAGGACAGGCAGATTTAACAAGGCGATGGAATTGGGATTATTGATCTCATGGGCAACACCAGAGACCAGCAGACCAAGGGAAATCATCTTATCCGCATGCTGCAGCTGCTGTTGTTGTTTTCTGGTCTGTTCCTCGCTCCTTTTTCGTTCTGTCACATCCCGGACGATCCAAATGGCATGCCATTTATTTCTGATCCGGGTGGAAGAAAGAGAGAGTTCAACCAGCACCTCACTGCCATTCCTGTTTCTAGCCACCAGCTCAACGGTATGGGCAAAATCACCAATCAGTTTTTCCCCTTCCAGACCCTGTACAATCTGGCTTTCGCCTTCACGGCGAGCATCAATTAATTGATGAATGGGACTCCCCATGGCCTCTGCACTGGTAAAGCCGAAGATAGTTGCTGCCGCCTCATTCCAATAAGCAATATTGCCTTCATGATCCATGAGAATAATCCCATCAAGGGCTGATGCTGTCAGATTACGGAATTTATCTTCACTCTCCCTGAGGGCAGCTTCAGCCACCATTCTGGCCTCACAGGTGTCGGTATATCGGCTGGCAAAGGATGTGAGATCATCCCCCAAGCCTTTTAGCTCAGCTGGACCTCTCCAGTCGAAAACAACCTTTTTTTTATTAGTTATAATATCATCAAGACCGACAAGAAGATCTTTCTGGATCGCATCGATCCTGACCGTGATCCAATTGGCCGTAAAAAATACCAGAAGTGACATCATACAGATCACCACCACCACATTGAACATCAAGCTAAACTTCCATGACTCAATGGCACTCTCGTCAACAACGGTTCCCACCCACATCACCGCCTGCTTTTCAGCATGAAAGATAAGTGGCATCCAGGCGATTTTATTGTGACGTTTATCCTTAAGGATCAACGGATCACCTTTCCACCCCTCACTTTTCAGTCCGGGAAATTCTTCAAAGGCATTGCAATCACCGATTTTGCCGACACCCTCATAGATCTTCCTTCCTTGCACATCAAGTTGACAACCTTTCAGGTAGGTTCCATTTTCTGTTACCCACAAAGAATTTTTGAAATTTTCGAGGAAGGTTGACATATCAATACGCATCATGAGTACACCAGTTGCCGGCATTTCAGCCTCTCTGACTGCAGAAAGCAGAATCAGGGTATATTCATCGCGACCAGTCAGACGCAAAGGATCATTTTTTTCATCCACCAGACCGACAAAAATCTCGTTGTCCTTTAAACCCAAAGAATCTCGCAAAAAAGAATCAGGCAGCTTTTCTTTCCTGGATTCACGTACAGCAAGTCCTCCCTGGGACCTGATAAATCCGAGAGTTTCATTACCAGATGCATCAAAGAGGGAAAAACCACTGATTGGATCATTAAGGGCAAACCAGTTGACAAAAAGAGCCGCCAGAGCCTTCTTGTCTCCCGTGTGATTGACGACTTCCAAGGTAGATGGCAGCGTGGTCGAATGATGAAGACTTTTTTTCAGACAACGGATCCGGGCATTTAATTTTGCAAAATCCACCTGCGATCTGGCCTGAGTCTCAAGCTCAGCAGCATACTCCAAACGGTCAATGGTCTTCGGCAGATTCAAGCCCACAAGGACAAAAATGGGAAAAAGCCCCAGAACGATCACGGTCAAAAAAATAAAACTACGGATTTTCATAATTCGTTATAACTGATCAGGCAATTCAGTGAACTGTGTAAGGGTAGAGTTTAAATGAAGAATAAGAACCTTTACATCTTCAACGTTACTGCAAAGAAACTTGCTCTTGCCTAGAAAGCACGATAGCTTCAGCTACAACAAGCAAGAGTCGTTCACTTATCCTCATGATATTACGTGCTATAGACATAAACAATAACCAACGACATCTCCTTTTCTGAGTGTATCAGCACCCTCTTTCCTTAGCCTAACTTTGATTTTTTTGCACCAGTTATATCAACTACGCATAGAGAAATTATCATGCTAATACCACAATTTCAGCATGTTACATGTATCCTCATTATTTGGTATAAAAAATGCAGATAGTCATTTTAATATTAACGGTTCGCAGCCAGCTTCAATCATTTTGAAATGATTGAAGCTGGCTGCGAACTTAACTCATCTCATAAGCGCCTTGGAGGGCTGAATGAAAAAAACGTTGATCAAATTTATTCCTTTCCTGATCATGGCATCCTTTTTAACAACAGGATGTACCCAGACAGGTACCACCCCCCCAAAACTGATTGCCCAGCATGGAACCAGCAGCGGTGACAGAAGTGTACTCCTGGCAGAAGTTCCAGTCTATATGGGAAATGTAGCAGATGTGTCAAGAAAAGCAAAAGTCATTGCCATTGAGGTTGGTAAAGGCGCAGCCGCCAAGACCGTCCTCGTAAAATTTGATGACAAGACCAAAGGAATTGAAAATGCAGTACCGGGCCATGCATCCATTATCAACTATGAGATGCGCGGCGGTGAACCCTGGGCCACCGTCGTCAAACCCAAACTGGCAAAACTGCCGGCAGGTGTTACAGAGATTAAAACGGCCGAGTTGAAGACCATGATGGATAAGGGAGAAAAATTCACCCTTGTTGACTCACGTCCTGCCAAGCGTTTTGCCGCATCGAATCTCCCCGGTGCCATCAACATTCCATCCGATGAATTTGAAAAGCAGGCCAACAAACTCCCTGAGAACAAAGATGAACTTCTGGTCTTCTATTGCGGAGGGCCCACGTGAGGCATGTCCACTTCTTCCGCCGGTCAGGCGAAAAAAATGGGCTACAAGAATATTCGAGTATATCTGGACGGTGAACCTGGATGGGACAAGGCCGGCTATCCGACTTATGCCGCCAAGGGATTTATCAGCAAGGGCAACATAGTACTCATTGATCTGCGTTCCGCTGAACAATCTGCAGCTGGACGTATTCCAAGATCAGTATCCATTCCTTATGCCACACTCAATGAAAAAATAGAAAGCCTGCCCAAAAAAGCACCCTTTGTCCTTTACGGTGATACCACCGATCAGGCTATGAGTGCACTGAAAGATATGCACGAGGCCGGACTGAAAAAAATCTCTCTGGTTCAAGGCAATCTTGATGGCTGGATCAAGGCCGGCGGTGAAACAACAAGCGGCCCTGTGATCACCACCATCGACTGGAAACGGCAGATGGAAAAAGGTGAGGTCTCTATGGCTGATTTCCTCAATGTCGCCAATGGCAAGGCAACGGATGCCGTTATTCTTGATGTTCGCACCAAGGATGAAAGCGCAGCAGGAAAATTCAAAAATGCCATTTCCATCCCTCTTGATCAGGTGGGAAGCCATATGGGAGAATTGCCAAAAGACAAAAAGATCTATATCCACTGCACCACCGGAGCACGTGCTGATATGGCAGCCAAAGAGTTGAACAATAATGGCTACAAGGCATTTTTTCTAGTTGGAGCTGTTAAATGTAAAGGTAATGACTGCACCATAACAGACTAAAGGTATTAAAAAGTTTTACCCTTCGTTCAGCAAAAGGAAGAGCCATACCCTAAGTATGCCTCTTCCTTTTTTTTTTATTCCAGAGTATTCTGTAAATTTTTTTCAAATCTTTTATTTCCTCCTTTTCTTTCCATTTTTCTGACAGGTATTATCATGAGTACAGATGACAAAAAGATTATCTATTCTATGATCAAGGTAAGCAAATTTTACGATAGCAAACCCGTTCTCAAAGACATCTCTCTTTCCTATTTTTATGGGGCCAAGATAGGGGTTCTGGGACTGAACGGTTCCGGAAAGAGTACGCTGCTACGCATTCTTGCTGGCATTGATACCGAATTTAACGGAGAAACCATTCTCTCTCCTGGGCTGACCATCGACTATCTGGATCAGGAACCCCAACTTGACCCCGAAAAAACAGTCAGACAGATCGTTGAAGAAGGAGTCCAGAGTACCGTTGACCTGCTCCATGAATTTAACGTCATCAATGAAAAATTTGCCGATCCCATGAGTGATGACGAGATGCAGGCGCTCATTGACAGACAGGGCGAGGTCCAGGACAAGCTGGACACCTTAAACGCCTGGGACCTGGACAGCAAACTGGAAATGGCCATGGACGCCCTGCGCTGTCCGGCTCCGGAAACCCTGTGCGCAATCCTCTCCGGTGGCGAAAAACGGAGGGTAGCCCTCTGCCGCATCCTCTTGAAACAGCCGGATATCCTCCTGCTCGACGAGCCCACCAATCACCTGGACGCCGAGTCTGTCTCCTGGCTGGAGCAGCACCTGCAGCAATATGCCGGAACCATTATTGCGGTGACCCATGATCGCTATTTCCTGGACAATGTGGCCGGCTGGATTCTGGAACTTGACCGGGGTATCGGTATTCCCTGGAAGGGGAATTATTCCTCATGGCTGGAACAGAAGGAAAGACGGCTGGCAACAGAAGAAAAATCAGAGAGTGACCGACAGCGTACCCTGCAACGTGAGCTTGAATGGATTAGGATGTCAGCCAAGGGCAGACATGCAAAATCCAAGGCCAGGATCAGCTCCTATGAGCAACTGCTGAGCCAGGAGACCGAAAAAATGGCTCAGGAGATGCAGATCTTTATTCCACCTGGACCACGTCTTGGCAAGGTGGTGATTGAAGCGGAGCATGTACGAAAAAGTCTGGGCGACAAATTATTGGTTGAAGATCTGAATTTCAAGCTCCCTGCAGGCGGAATCGTCGGGATCATTGGACCCAACGGCGCCGGCAAATCCACTCTCTTCAAGATGATAACCGGAGAGGATACACCGGATGCGGGCACCATCCGTCTGGGGGAGACCGTCAAGCTTGGTTATGTTGACCAGAACCGTGATTCTTTGAATCCGGAACAAACGATCTGGGAAGCAATCTCCGAGGGTCAGGAAACCGTCTGGCTCGGAACCAAAGAAATTAATTCCAGGGCCTACGTGGCGAAATTCAACTTTTCAGGCTCTGCCCAACAGAAGAAGGTGGGTCTGCTCTCAGGCGGACAGCGCAACCGGGTCCATCTAGCCCGAATGCTCAAGGAAGGGGGCAACGTCCTGCTCCTCGATGAACCCACCAATGATCTGGATATCAACACCATGCGGGCTCTCGAGGAGGCATTGATCAATTTCGGCGGCTGCGCCGTGGTCATCAGCCATGACCGCTGGTTTCTCGACCGGATCGCCACCCACATCCTGGCCTTTGAAGGAGATTCGCAGGTTGTCTGGTTTGAAGGGAATTACTCGGATTATGAAAAGGATCGCAAGGCGCGACTAGGAGCAGCGGCCGACCAGCCGCACCGCATTAAATACCGGCAACTGACCAGACAATAATAAGAAAAAACGTAAAAACTCAGGTGGAGAGTCTTGTAGTCTTTTGGACTCTTAGAATCAAGCTCTACAGGCTCTCCACCTCCAGACTAAAGACCCTGAAGCATACTCAGCAGAACCACTCAATCCTTAAAGCTCCCGCATCAGTGCCAATAACGTTTCCAGCTGTGGAATCTTTTCCCTGGCTACGGTCAGTGACCCCTGCCGACAGTCTTGTTCGATGGCCATAGCCACGTCCCTGATCGCCTCAAGGCCAAGACTTGCAGCCGCGCCTTTAAGGGAATGAGACGCGCCTCTGGCCTCAGCCGAATCCCCTTTTTCCACCGCCTGAATCAGAATCGCCATATCCGAGGCCGAGGAATCTTTGAAGATCATGATCAATTCCTGGAGCAACTCTTCATCGTTATCCACCTGACCCATGGCAAATTCTTTGTTCCAACACAAATCATTCATAACCTGCCTCTCCTGCCATCAATCAATATTTTTTAAGTTGAAGGGAATGAAAGTAAAGCCCTTCAAGCGTCCGCTTTGGTTACCTGCAGCAAGGAAGAGAAATCAATAACCCCTGCCCTGATTAACTGCAGCTTTCCCTGCTCCACTCCAACCACCGTTGAGCTCATGCCTCCAGGCGTCTTGCCTCCATCAAGGATACAGGAAACCCCGTCCCCAAAATAGCGCTGCACCTCCTCTGCAGTGCGGGCAGCAGGCATCCCCGACAGGTTAGCACTGGTGGCGGTCATCGGTCTGCCCCACATCCGGCCGAAGATCCCGGCAACCGGATGCGGCGAGATCCGTACACCAATTCCACCACTCTCTCCAGTCAGCAGTGAGGAGAGCCCTGGAACAGCCGGAAAAACCAAGGTCAGGGGACCTGGCCAGAAGGCCTTCATGAGCGGCCTGTATGTGTGCGGAATCGAACTTGCCAGATCAGACAGCTGACTCTCATCCTGGATAAGAACCAGAAATGGTTTGTGAAGGGAACGTCCTTTCATATTGAACAGATCCGTCAGGGCCTTTTCATTAAATGGATCAACGGCCAGGCCATAAAAGGTCTCTGTGGGAAAGGCAACAATCCCCCCCTGCTCAAGGACCGAAACGGCCCGTCTGAAATCTTCATCCGACGGGCCATGGATCAGTTCATGACCTTGACACTCAACAACTTTCAATTTTGCAGGCCTTCTCCTCAACCTCTTGGATCATCTCCAGCTTAAAAGCCTGCAATCTGGCTGCGATCCCCTTGTCCTCCAGGGCGAGAATCCGCGCGGCCAAGACCGCACCATTCTTGGCCCCGGGTTTTCCAATCGCCATAGTGGCAACCGGGATTCCCGGCGGCATCTGCACCGTGGCAAGCAGTGCATCCATCCCATGAAGTGGCGAGGCATCAAGAGGCACACCGATGACCGGTAGTTCGGTATGGGCCGCCAGAACTCCAGCGAGATGGGCCGCCATCCCAGCACCGGCGATAATAATTTTCAAACCACGCTCTTGGGCCGTACTGGCCCAACGGGCCGCCCTCTCCGGGGTTCTATGTGCTGAAGCCACCGTCATCTCATAAGGTATCTGCATTTTTTTCAAAAAATCAGCCGCCGCCTGCATGACCGGCAGATCTGAATCACTGCCCATGACAATGCCCACCAGTGCAGGTGTTGCCAGTATCTCTTGGCGCCGCAAGGCCTTAGCACCGATGTCACGCCGACAATAACAACCAGTCCACTGGATGCAATCCACAGCCTTATAGGCCTGCTCAATTGCCTTCTCAAGAGTCTTGCCCACTGCTGTCACCCCCAGGACCCGGCCGCCAGCCGTGACAGTCCTCTCATTCTTTATTGCTGTTCCCGCATGAAAGACCTGAACACCTGCCTCCTTGGATGCTTTGGCAAGTCCCTTAATGATTTTTCCCGTTTCATAGGTGCCCGGATATCCGCCGGATGACATCACCACACAGACGGTTGGACGAGGGTCAATCTTCATTTCAATCGTATCCAGAGACCCATCAATCACTGCCTCAAAGATATCGACCACGTCACTCTTCAGACGCATCAGCAAGGGTTGAGCCTCAGGATCACCAAAACGGCAATTAAACTCCAGAACCTTGACATTGCCCCTTTCAATCATCAAACCGGCATAGAGCATCCCCTTAAACGGCCGGCCCTCTGCAGCCATGCCCTGAATGGTCGGCAGCATCACCTTGTTCATGACAAAATCCGCAATGGCCTCGGTTACCACCGGAGCAGGAGAATAGGCGCCCATTCCGCCGGTATTTGGTCCCTTGTCCCCGTCATAAATGGCCTTATGATCCTGGGATGTGGGCAGTGGAAGCACGGTCTTGCCATCGGTGAAGGCGATGAAGGACGCCTCTTCTCCCTGCAGACAAGCCTCGACAACCACCTTGTTTCCGGCATCACCAAAGGCCTTGTCATGCATGATAAGTTCAACTGCATCCTTGGCCTCCTTGATAGTAGTAGCGACAATGACGCCTTTACCAGCCGCGAGACCATCTGCCTTCACAACAAGAGGAGCACCAATCTGATCAATATATTTCTCCGCTTTCTTCAGATTATCAAAGACCCTAAATGAGGCGGTGGGAATGGCATATTTTTCCATGAATTCTTTGGCAAAGACCTTACTCCCTTCAAGGATGGCAGAATTCTTACGCGGTCCAAAGATACGTAGCCCCTCTTCCTCAAAACGATCAACGATTCCGGCAGCCAGTGACGATTCAGGACCAACAATAGTCAGATCAATCTTCTCATGACGGGCAAATTGGAGCAGGGCATCAATATCAGTAGCCGCAATATCCACACACTCGGCCATACGTTTTATCCCGGCATTCCCTGGCGCACAATAGATCTTTTGGACCCTGGCGCTTTGGGAGATCTTCCAGACCAGCGCATGTTCACGACCACCAGACCCCACAACCAATACTTTCATTCAACCACTCCTCTGATATTAAATTTCCTGCGGGACAAAATTAAATTTTGTCCTCAGTTAACTCATTTTTTTTTACAAAACAACAAGACGAATTACAAACAATCTTTTTTCCATAAATAACCAGGAAAGAACTTCTTACCATTGACAATTCCTTCCTAATGGCTAGAATGAATGAATAACCATTCAATATTAGTTACTCCTGATTTTCCTCCACAATCATAATCATACATACTCTTTATACTTATTAATGAAAGCAGCAGATAAACATTCTAAAATAATTCATGCAGCCACAAAAGTCTTTGCCAAGAAAGGTTTCTTCAATGCAAGAATATCCGATATTGCCAAAGAAGCCAAGGTCGCAGACGGGACTATTTACCTTTACTTCAACAATAAATTCGACATCCTCATTTCTGTCTTTGAAGAAGAAATTGGTAGCTTGGTAGAACAGGTTACTAAATCACTGGCCGTAGAACCGGACCCCAGAAAAAAACTGGAAATTTTTGCCACAAAACATCTGACAATGATGAAAAAAAATAAAAACCTGGCAGAGGTGATCCAGATCGAATTACGCCAGAGCGCCAAAATGATAAAAGATTACAGAAACAACAAGTTCAGCGAATACATTGACATTATTTCCACCATCATTAAACAGGGACAGGAGCAGCACATTTACCGTGCAGACATCAAACCAGGGATTGCAAAACGCGCTTTTTTCGGGGCGCTTGATGAGATCTCACGAGTATGGAGCATCTCCCTGGAAACAGAATATAGCCTTGCCGATACTATCAGCCAGATCATGACGATCTTTCTCTCAGGAATGCTCGTCACCACCACACAGAGTGAATAACTACGCCTGCAACGATAATTAAATACAGAACGATTTCAAAAGCTCTACGGAGTATCCCGCTTCGACCTGGACTCTTCCGTCTAGGCCTCGACAATCAAGTTTCCCGTTCCCGCGTCGCTCTGGTTTCATAACGAAAAGCCTGATCCGTCTACCGTCACGAGTCAACACTCCAAGTCTGCCAAACAACTGCCTGGCATCATAAGTACAGAAAAGTAGACAAACAGATATTCTCACGCCACTCAACTGTATAGCAATTACAAATAGCCCAGTACAGCGACTGATACAGCCAGGGAAAAAGTGAGAATTTCTACAGATAAAGCGACTGAAAATGCAAGAAACTGCGTAAGGATGAAAAGATGACAACAAAGAAAACCGTATTGCAGAGACTTAGAGACTGAGCATAATCCTTCCAACCGGCTTGATCAGGACAAATAGCACCATAAAAATGAATATCAGATGTTCCTCAACTCTTTATTTATTAAAAAATCCTCAAAGCCATTGTTTGCATCGAAACTATTCTCTCATTTTTTTCCTTGTGAGAGATCAACCTGCTTCATGTTTCTCCAGAAAATCACCACATCTATCATAGATGACATAAAATTTATCCGGGCTCAACATTGATAACAAACAATGCAATTCCACAGCTCAATAACTACATCCGGAACTGCACAAAATGTGTTTAAAAAAAACTATCCCATATTCAAGGTCAGCCAAATGAATTAGGCAAATGAAGAAGATGTAATTTCGATTACCTCAAACTCACGGGTTCCGCCAGGCGTCTTCGCAGTCACCTCATCTCCTACCTCTTTTCCAAGAATACTCCTACCCAAGGGCGAAAACACGGAAATAGAACCCTTCTTCACATCAGCCTCTTCCGTGCCCAGAAGCTGATAACTAACCTGAGCATCCGTTTCAAGATCCAGTAAGGTCACAACCGTTCCAAAGACTGCCCGTTGGGTAGGCACATCCATACAATTAATCACCTCAGCACGACCCAGTTTATCCTTAAGTTCCATAATACGCCCTTCTATATGTCCCTGTCGCTCTTTGGCAGCATGATATTCCGCATTCTCCTTCAGATCACCATGAGCACGGGCAACTTCAATCGCCTTGACCACATCAATACGCTCAAACTTCTCAAGACGCTGAAGTTCATTACGAAGTTTCTGATACCCCTGAGTCGACATCGGTACTCGTTCAACCATTATTTCCTCCTGTAGAAATAAAAAAAACCTGCAAATTATGGGTAAGTACCACACAATCTGCAGGGATATGAATAAAATTACCAGCGATAGACAAGCGACAAAGCTAAATCCTTGCGGATCACCGGACCACCCTGGATTATCTCGAAACTACTATTTAATAAGAAATGACGGCTCATTTCAAGGAAAATATCACCGCCAAAGGTATGACTGTCATACCCGCCATCATCATAGCCAAAGGAATAATCAAGGGTATAGTAACTGGGGGCACTCCGGCCCAGCACATCTGCAGCCAGTTGATGCTCAAAATGGACAGAGACTAAATTTTGCCAATATTCTTTAGGACTCCAGTAGGGATGATCACCAGGCATAAACCCATTTTCAGAGGAAAAGTCCCGGCCCATATTCACCTCGGCATTGTGCTGAAACTCCTGACCATAGGTAACCTGCAGCAGAGTCGGTTCACTATGAATGATATAAGTCGCCCAGACATGATAACGATTCTGATGGTTAGCATCACTATACTCTCTGAACAGATATTCCCCACCACAAAAGAGGCGCGGCAGGATATCCATCCTGACACCACCTTCCACATCCCGCCTGCTGATGCCCTGTTCAAGGGCTTCGACAGTATCATCCACTATATCCTGATCCAGACTGACAAAAGCATGCAGATCATCCCCTATGCGGCCACGCATCTCCAGATGAAAGAGTGGAATAGTATCAAAATGGGGTTGATTATACTCATTAACAGATTTATCCACACCAACTCGGGTGATAAAATCAACATTATAATGAGGATAAAAAGAATATGCCGCCAGAAATCTGTTCCGCCACAGGGCCTGATCCGTATCCTCGGAGATGGCGTGAATGGTGCTCCAGCTGACATCCATCTCCTGACGAAGAGTCGGCAGCATCCAGACACTGGCCCCACCTCGTGTCTGTTGCATATCAAAATATCCATCGCGACCGCTGAGAGAAGAATATCCGGAGTCAATCATGCCCCGGGGTTTTCTCTTCAGACTGTTACGCTGCACAGACTCAGTTAACTCAGGATAATCAGGATTTTCTCGTTCAATCTCTTCATAAAGCAAGGCCTCCTTCCCTAAAAACCCAAGACGACTGTAAATCCCGGCAAGATCAAAAAGAGACTCAGGAGAAGGGTTCTTTTCAACCACCTCCTGATACTCTTTCATGGCCTGATAATATTCGCCCTGCGCTAACGCTCTCCTGGCTGAGAGCTCCCTGGCAACTAATTGCTGCCAGCGAAAATCAGCGTAGAGATCAACACCGATTCTACCACCAGGCTGTCCACACTGAGTCATGACAAATGTGGGATCCATCACTACAGTCAGGCGATCCGGTTCAGCCGGATGAGTAAAGGTAATTACATTCAAGAAGCTTTGCTTCGAAGGGGGTAAGACAAGTTGAATTTGTTGTTTTTCTATCCTATCTGTAAAAAGCCTCTCCACAGAGGGCTGCAACACAGAGTCATACACCGCCACCGCTGCCACCCATTGCCGATCAGCCCACAGGGAGCGGGCAAGGATTAACTTCTGCCACACTAACAAATGACTGCTATCAGGAAAGGCCATAATCCCTTTCGCAAGACCTACCTGTTGAGAAGGAGCCAGTTCTTTTATAATTTTTCGAAATGATGCCTGCTTAAATTCAATCTCCAGTAATTTCCGAGCGAAACTAAGCTCCGAAGGATAATCAACAGCAAGGCTTTGCAAGACAGAAAAAGATGCATCCAGACCTCCCTGTTTCTCAAGGATATCTGCTTGGACGACCCTGGCAACTATTGAATCAGGTACCTCCTTTAAGGCCATCAGCACATGTTTACGGGCCGCTTCAATATCTCCATATGTTCTTTCTAACTGTACGGCCTGTATCAGGCTTTGAAAGCTGTTATTATAATCTTTACTGAGGACACCATCAACCCTATCCCCCTGAGCCTTACCTGACAAACCAGTATCAAGTTGCTGGGCAAGAATCAAAGGCTCCAGATCCAGCGGATGTTCCTTGAGAAGATTCGCTACCAGTTCCTGACCTTTGCCATATTGCTTATCCTGCAAATAAAGATAAGAGAGTAAAAGATCCGCCTGATACTTCGTCCCGGCATCTTGAGGGCAATACTGGACAAGAAATCCTCGATACTCCAGGATACTCGCGATAGCCTTACTCAATTTTCCTATAGCGGCCAACACCCTTGCCCGGAGCAAGACAAAGTCATGTTCATTTCCCTCACAAGTTGCAGGAGTGACAGAATACCCTGGTTGCTCAGACAATAAGGTAAGCCAAGCCGAGGCCAGATCCGCTTCATTGGCCTCCAAGGCGAATTCAACTAACTTGCGAAGGACAGATCCAATTGCCACACCATCTACCAGCATCTGCCGCAAGACCTGCTCGGCCTCAAAGATATTTCCTTCCCTGTTCAGGGCATCAGCCAGAGCGAGACGTGTCTCGGCAATGCGTCCAGGTTCCCCCTGCCCTGCCTCAATCAATTTTTGATAGATTTTTTTGGCCTCGGTTGCCAGCCCGTTTTCCAGCAAGACTCCGGCGTACCGCATATCTATGTTTAACCGCTCTGGATCAGACTTTGCATCCCGTCGCAGCATGTGAAAATGTTCCTGGTACTGACTAATCAGGCCAAGCTGTGCCGCCAAATCCATACAACGTAACCGAATATCCTCAGCACCTGGCTTCGCCTGAAGATACCGGTTATACCAGACCAATGCCTGCCCGGAAAGTCCACGCAGATCGGCAAGTCGTGCACTGGTCAGCAAGTATCTTGGCTCATCCTGCACAGCTCCTACTATTCCATGCTCCAGTGGCTTCGAGCCACCATCCGAGGCCATCACTTCCTGAGGCAATAGAGACAGAAAATAGTCTACCCGGCCCATATCCTTCTGTTCCAGAAAGAGCTCAGCAAGACGAAGAATCACTTCTCTGTTCCCCGATTCATACTGATGAATAATGGTAAGCACCTCACGCAGTTCTTTGCTGTTACCACGTTTTTCAAGGAGCTTGGCCATGGATGAATAAATAGCCAGAGGGTTGGAAGTAATCTGTACAAGTTCCTTCCACAACGGCAAGGCGCCATCATATTTTACCCTGGATAACAGATTATGGGCCAGCAGATCCTGGATCTTTGCTATTTGCTGAGCAATAGCCTGATTCCCAGGATGATGTTGTAAGTACTCCTCATAAAAAGAGAGCGCTTTATCAGGTTGTCCCAGATCAAAGAGATAAATGGCACCAATCTGCAGGAGGCGCTCATCACGTTGATCATCCTGGGCTAATAAGATCAGGAGATGAGGTAATGCCGCCTCCTTCTCCCCCCGGGCAATAAAATAATCAGCAATTTTTTCCTGAAACGGTCGGTAATTTGGATAGCGCTGTAAATATTTATCCCAGCAGACATAGGCCAGGGACGGGATAGTGTTATTCACTCCAGGGAGGGATGGAGAGCGACGAACCGCGCTGGCCTTCTCACCAGATTCTTCAAAGACTACAGCCGCCTCAAGTAGAACCTGATCCTCCACCGTATCCTGAGAGACAAGGTTTGCATAATAAACCAATGCCTTTTCCCGCCGACCTGATTTGACCGCATGGACTGCCAGTTGATGAAGCAGCAGACTATCTCCAGGCCGATACTGAA
Source organism: Pseudomonadota bacterium (assembly GCA_018821985.1). GTDB lineage: Bacteria > Desulfobacterota > Desulfobulbia > Desulfobulbales > Desulfocapsaceae > UBA2270. The sequence goes on along the minus strand of JAHJKP010000044.1, from coordinate 59,429 downwards.
TCAGTTGTTCCATTAACGAATAGGCTGCCTCATTTTTCCCCTGTCCACGTAAGGCAGTGACAAGACCAGTAAGAGCATCTATTACCTGAGTCTCATCCAGGTTGACTTTTTTCTTGTACACAAGGCCATAATATGTGGAGGCTCTGACATATTCTTTCTTATTTAAGGCGACCAGACCAGCGCTTAACAGATATTCTGTGCGCTGCGGATCTCCTTCCAAAAGATCTGCCACAACGACTGAGGCACGATCCCAATCAGAGAGGGCGATCAGCACCAGGCAATATTCCCATGAAGCCTCCTCAATATTCTTTTTCAGGGAAAGCAGCTGAGAATAAGTCCGGGCGGCTTCAACATATTTCTCCTCTCGCGTCAGTTCTCGAGCCTCATCCCAGAGAAGTTTCCATCCAGGTTCCTTACTGGTATCACTGATAACAACATCACGTTCAGGGGTAATGGCTGCAGGAGTAGCAGAGGCGAAAGAAGGGATAAATAAAAGAAAGAAAAAAGTGACGATAATCTTCCAGGAAAAGATGCCCACCTGCTGACCAGCCACTTGTTGAGATATGAAAACCATCAGAAAATTCTGCCAAGAACCCTTCACCATCAAACAACCTCCATGGCAAAGATATTTCTTATTCCAGAACACATTAGCAAAAGGAAAACTCACGGAGACAATACATTTACTGCCGATAGAATTCGGCTATCTTATCAACTACATACTCCTGCATGTCCGCAGTTAATTCCGGGTAAATCGGCAGCGCAATGGTCTCAGAGGCAGCCCTCTCAGCCTGGGGGAAAGACTGCACCGGAAAACTTGTACCTAAACATTTCTGCTGATGCAGAGCCACCGGATAATAGACTTCACAGCCGATATCCTGAGAGCGTAACCAGTCAAGCAAGGCGTCACGCCTGCTGACCCGCAGGACATATTGGTTATAGATATGAAAATTTTCTCCAGCACCATTCAGGCTCCCTTCAAGTTGCTGTTTCCTATGATAAACAGCCTGCGGCAGAACCAGAAATTTGTTCTGAACGAGATCGGTTTCAGTAAACATTCTGTTATAGCGATCGGCATTATCTCGCCTGGCCCGATGCCACTGATCCAGATAGGTCATCTTGATTCGCAGTACTGCGGCCTGTATGGGATCAAGGCGAAAATTGCCCCCCACCTGTCCATGATAATATTTCGGTGAAGCCCCATGATTAAGTAAGATTCGAATTTTGTCAGCAAAAGCAACATCATGGGTCACAACCATCCCGCCATCGCCTATGCCCCCAAGATTTTTACTGGGGAAAAAAGAAAAACATCCAGCAAGCCCAATGGATCCAGCCTTCTTCCATTGAACATTCATTCCGCCACCCGTATCTCCATTCATCGGACATTCAGCACCAATGGCCTGGGCCGCATCTTCAATAACCGGCAAGTTATATTGATGTGCCAACTTCATGATCGCCTCCATATCTGCACATTGTCCGTAGAGATGAACTGGCAGGAGGGCCTTGATTTTTCTTTCATGGTCACGAGAAAGAACCTCTTCCATGGCAGCGGGGTCGATATTAAAGGAGACAGGATCAATGTCTACAAAAACAGGAGTGGCCCCCAACCGGAGGACAACTCCCATGGTGGCAAAAAAAGAATAAGGTGTAGTCAGAACCTGATCACCAGCTCCTATCCCCAAGGCCATCAATGAAACTAACAGGGCATCGGTGCCACTTGAGACCCCCACCCCGTTTTCCACACCACAATAAGCGGAAATCTCCTGCTCCAGCAGAGAGACTTCGGGACCCTGAATATACGTTGTTGAATCGATAACCCTGGTGACTGCCTCCAGAATGTCTTCCCGAAGATACTTCAATTGTTGTTTAAGGTCGAGCAAAGGTACTTTCATTATTCAGATCTTGATCCTAATCGAACTTTATATTTTAGAAAAAGGAAGAACAGCTACCAGACAGAAACAGTTATTTATCAGAACGTTCCTTAATCACAATGGTTTCCCCATCAAAGAAATCCTTGATATCCGGCATTTCTATCTCAAAAAACTTCTTCATTTTTTTTAGTAAATTCACTTCAATCTGCCTGACTCTTTCCCGGGAGATATTAAACTTATCAGCAATATTCTGAAGAGTAAGAGGTTCATCGGTGAGCAGTCGCTCTTCCAGAATCATAGTCTCTTTGGGATTAAGATTTTCTTTTAAGCTCATAATCATATCGGCAAGCTTGGCCTTCATCTGACTGCTGGCCACCATTTCCTCAATTCCTGGTCCCTCACTGGGCAAAAAGCTTTTCTGTTCATCATCCGAATCCGCACGAACCGGGCTTTCAAGAGAGACATCCCCGCCTCCCATGCGCTGACTCATCTCGATAACTTCGCTTTCTTTAACATTCAGACGCTGGGCCAGTAATTTTGTTTCGGCCTGAAAGCCTTGGGACTCAAGAAGTTTTTTCTCCTTGTTCAGGCTAAAAAAGAGCTTCCGCTGAGCCTGAGTGGTACCGATCTTGACCAGGCGCCAATTATCCATGATAAACTTCAGGATATAAGCCCGAATCCAGTAAGCGGCATAATAGGAAAACTTAACCCCCCGATAGGGATCAAATTTCTTGGTGGCCTGCACCAGACCCACATTTCCCTCTTGAATGAGATCCATAAAATTCTGCATCCAATATTTCTGGAAATCCATGGCCACCTTGACTACCAGACGTAAATTAGAAGAAACAAGCCTGTAAGCGGCATCTTGATCGCCATTTTCCCTGAATCTAACCGCCAGTTCATCCGCTTCTTCTCGCGTCAAGAGCTCATACTGACTGATCTCCTGCAAATAACGATGTAAAGCAGGATTACTAAGAGCAGGCAGATGCTCCTCGTTGGAAAGGGAGACAAGAGGATGCTCATACTGATCGGTTTCCTCCCGCTCAGAATCTGGCATATCCAGCAGATCAGAAGAATTTGAAGTATCAATTATATTTTTTTTTGAGGTCATATCGGGCTCTGTTTGCCAAGACAATATCAATTATAGAAACTTTTTATTATTACCCCAGTTCCATCAAAGTGCAATCATTATATCTCTCAAGCAAAATACCACACAGAACGGGCGACTCTCCTTCCAGACCACTTATCCATAGGAAATAAAGGAGAATTCTATTTTCTTATTGATCCTTTTATGCTACAAGGGAGTCTTGAAAAATCAGCGTTTTCATTCATGGCACAAATTGACGACCCCCTGAACGAAAAATCGATTCCTTAAGATTCCCTTAAATACTATTTCTTCAAGCATATTGAAGTATTTTCTTCTTCAGCATTTCATAAATTCCCCCTGAAAGCAATGAAACACATACGAAATTTTTCCATTATCGCCCACATTGACCATGGCAAATCTACCCTTGCCGACCGCATGATCCAGCTATGCAATCAAGTCTCTGTTCGTGAGTTCAAAGACCAGATGCTTGACAATATGGACATCGAACGTGAACGTGGCATCACCATCAAAAGCCAGACCATTTGCCTGCCCTACACCGCTAAAGACGGAAAAACATATGAACTGAACCTCGTGGATACACCTGGCCATGTAGACTTCAGCTACGAGGTCTCGCGCGCCCTCAGTTCATGTGAAGGTGCCCTGCTCCTCATTGATGCCGCCCAGGGGGTTCAGGCCCAGACCCTGGCCAATTTGTATCTTGCTATGGAAAACAATCTGGAGATCATTCCGGTTATCAACAAGATTGATCTCCAATCAGCCGAGCCGGAGAAGGTAGCTGAACAGATCGAGGAAGACCTGGGATTGGACCGAGATCACATCCAGCTTTGCTCAGCAAAGACAGGAAAGGGTGTCGATGATATTCTTGAAGCCATCGTCAAATTCCTTCCCCCCCCAAAAGGCGACCCTGCCAGCGAACTCCAGGCCCTCATTTTTGACGCCCATTATGATGCTTTCAGGGGCACTATCATTTCCTGCCGCATTATCAATGGTACCATCAAGACAGGTGAGATGATAAAGTTCATGTCCAACAACGCCACATACAAGGTCGAGGAAGTAGGTCTGTTCAGAGGAGTCAGCAAAGAGCCACAAAAACAACTCTCCGCCGGGCAGATCGGTTATATCCTGGCCGGTATAAAGACCATCAGCGATACCCGGCCAGGCGACACCATCACCCATAAAGACAGACCTTGCGCCAAGGCCCTGGCCGGTTTTAAAATGGTCCAGCAGGTAGTCTTCTCTTCCATCTATCCTATATCCACCGATGACTATGAGAATCTGGCCACCGCCATTGAAAAGCTACAGCTTAATGATGCAGCCCTGACCTACCAAAAAGACTCATCAGTAGCCCTTGGTTTTGGCTTTCGCTGTGGCTTTCTTGGACTTCTGCACCTGGAAGTCGTTCAGGAGCGACTGGAACGTGAATTTGACATTTCTCTCATCCTGACCGTCCCTTCCGTTAAATACAACTTCTACCTCAACGATGACAGTATGGTGGAAGTTGACAATCCTGCCCATTTCCCTGATCCCTCCAAGGTCAGCCGGGTGGAAGAACCATATATCAAGGCGACCATCCTCATGCCTGAGAGATATATGGGGGTGGTGATGGCGCTATGCATGGAACGGCGTGGCGAAAATACCCACTACCACTACCCAATGCCTGGCAGGATAGAGCTCACATGTGAACTGCCGCTGGCGGAAGTCATTTATGATTTCTACGATAAATTAAAATCAGCCACCCAGGGATATGGCTCATTTGATTACGAACTCTATGATTATCGCAAGAGTGATCTGGTCAAACTGGACATCCTGGTCAACGGTGAACTGGTGGACGCCCTTTCCCAGCTGGTTCATCGTGCCAATTCCCGGGCCCGCGGCCTGCATGCCTGCGAACAGCTCCAGCGCGAGATTCCCAGGCAGATGTTTAAAATCGCCATTCAGGCCGCCATCGGCGGATCAATTGTCGCCAGGACCACCATATCGGCACTGAGAAAAGATGTTATTGCAAAATGTTATGGTGGTGACATCTCCAGAAAAAGAAAACTCCTGGAGAAACAAAAGGCGGGTAAAAAAAGAATGAAGACCGTGGGCAATGTCGAGATCCCCCAAAAGGCCTTTTTAGCAGTGCTTAAGTCTGAACAATAAAAGGCTTCCGACCATATTGCTCAAAAGCAAGGGGCCAAATCATGCTCACTCCAGCTTGATTTGGCCCCTTTTTCATCCCTGTAAAAATAAATGACGTTCTATTTCTCCTCAAGGTCCTTAAATTGAGGACAAGTACATGTATTACGATCCAGAACATCAATTCCCTTCTGAACCATAATACTGAGAATCTCTTCCTTACTAAACTTGCAATTTTTCTGCCGACTTACATAAACCAGACAATCTTTACAGATAGTAAAAGAACATATGTTCTTTTCCTGAACAATTTCCCAACACAATTTGGCAGACGGTTCCTTTGCGGGACACTTTTTGTCCTCATCACACTTCATGATTTCCCAGCATGGCCATTCAGAACGAAGTGACATGATGTTACCCCCGACAACGATCTATATTTTTTATCTGATGTTCAACGAAAAGAATTCCCCTTCGCACGAAGAGATACAAGATTATTACTTAACTGAAATTGGGAACATCTGCATGTTTTTCGACGCTCCAGAACATTAATTCCCTTCTGGGCCAGAATACTAAGAATTTCTTCCTTGGTAAATCCGCTATCCTTCTGCCGACTCACATAGACCAGACAATCTTTACAGATATCAAAAGAACGGGCGTCCATCTCTTGAGTAATTTCCCAGCACATTTTATCAGGCTGTTCCCTTGCTGGACACTTGTTGCCCTCCTCACACTTCATGATCTCCCAACATGACCATTCAGAACGAAATGACATAGTGTTTTATCTCCCAACACCTATCTGGAATTTAATCATCTGATGGTCAATAAAAAAAACTCTCCATCGGACGAAGAGAATATACGTATTTCTACCCAACAATCAAAAAGCTAATCTACTTTAGAAAAAGAAGCAAGGGCTCTCTCCAGCTCATCCTTCCCTTGCCCCGTCATCGCTGAGAATAGGATCCGCTGCCCTGGGTCAATACCATGGCCAGCATCAAGAATCCTGGCATTCTTGATCCTCTCATTTCCTGACAATTTATCCATCTTGGTATAAACCGGCAGAAAAGGAATATTTTTCCCCCGCAGCCAGCCAATAAGCTGGGTATCGTACTCCTTGGCTTCATGCCGCAGGTCCATAATGACCACAACACAGCAGAGCGTCTCCCGGCTCTCCAGATAGGAAGTGATAAGGGATTGCCAGTTATCCTGCATCCCCTTGGCGACCTTGGCATAGCCATAGCCGGGCAAATCCACAAGATAAACCTTACCTGCCACTTCAAAAAAATTGAGTCCCTGCGTCTTTCCTGGACGGCCACTTACCTTGACCAGACTTTTCCTGCCCACCAGGGTATTCATCAAACTTGACTTCCCTACATTCGAACGCCCGGCAAAGGCAATCTCCGGTAGTGACGGCACGGGCAGCTGGGACAGGTTATGGACGCTTAAAAGAAACTGAATATCAACAAAATTCATACGATGTACTTCCTTCCCGGCTCATACAACAACCAGGAGACAATGCCAGCCACAGGTAATCCAGGCCATAATTTCCACTAGAAAAAAATCAAATCACCTTATTCAGGGCATATTCGATAATACCCTCAGCGCCATTCTTTTTCAATTTTGGGATAAGATCCCGAACCGCATCCTCTGAAACAACGGTTTCCACCGAATACCAGTCCTGCTGATAAAGATTAGCCACCGTTGGCGCGTTAAGACTGGGAAGCAGGTTGATGATCTGCTCGAGAAGCGCATGAGGGACATTCATCTTCAGGCCAACAATCCGATCAGCATTCAAGGCACCCTGCAGGAGCATGGCGACATTTTCAATTTTCTCGCGCTTCCAGGGATCGGCCCAAGCCTCTTTATTGGCAATAAACTGGGTATTAGACTCCATCAGTTCATGAATAATGCGCAGGCCGTGAGCCCTGATCGTGCTTTCGGTTTCAGTCACCTCAACCACGGCATCCGCAAGCCCCGAGACCACTTTGGCCTCCGTTGCTCCCCAGGAAAATTCAATAGTGACGTTGATATTTCTTTCCTTAAAAAAATCTCTAGTCACATTCACCAGTTCCGTGGAAATCTTTTTTCCTTCCAGGTCTTCAACGGTATGAATTGCTGAATCACCGGCCACCGCGATAACCCAGCGTGTCGGCCTCCTGCTCACCTTTGAATAAACAAGATCACAGACAACCACCGCCTCTGACTTATTCTCTATGGTCCAATCCTTACCTGTAATTCCGGCATCAAGCATCCCACTTTCAACATATCTTGACATTTCCTGGGGTCTACAGATAGAACAGACCAGTTCAGGGTCATCAATTTCAGGAAAATAATTACGCGATCTTGGTTTGATCAACCACCCTGCCTTTTCAAACAACTCTATGGTTGCCTTCTCCAAACTTCCTTTAGGAAGTCCCAATTTAAGTTGTTCTATCGTCTCCATGACCTGCTCTCCACTCGTTCTATTTTAGTACTGCTCAGATTATTGAAACTGTGGTTTATTAGAAAGGCAGAATAAAAAAATCAAGGACTGCCCTCCCCACCTGAATAGTTACTCTACTTGATTACAACAAGTTATTTTTTTCCATATACACTTTCCGGATCAAACACCCTTGTTCCAATAACAGAGATATCACCGCCTTCAATCCGACGGAAAAAACATGAGCGATGCCCTGTATGACAGGCGGCACCCCCAAGTTGTTCTACCTTGAACACCACAGTATCGGCATCACAATCAACCAGAATCTCACGAATAAGCTGAACATGACCCGAGGATTCACCTTTGAGCCACAATTTATTGCGTGAACGACTCCAGTAATGAGCCTTTCCTGTCTCCAGCGTTTTTTCCCATGATTTACTATTAATATAAGCAAGCATCAGGACTTCACCACTCTGATAATCCTGAGCAATTGCCGGCAACAGACCACTTTCAGATTTTTCAAAACACAACTTGAAATTATTCATCTTATTCCGAGAATCCTGAACCCGCATGAGTTCTTGGACAACCCCTCCCATTCTTTTTTCACTCTACTCAAAAAGATCAGTGCATCCATGTAAAAACTAAGAAAAAAGAATAACTTTATGCCGATCACTGTTCTTTGTCAAGCAACAGCGATTTTTTCACAAAAAAAAAACATTCACTAGTATCCTCAGCAGGAAGTCTCTCAGCAATGTGCTCAACACTTATTGCCAAATAAGGGACAATGGGATAACATATGTGAAATAATTGCGACATACGTTTTTTTTTTTTGCAAATAAACATCACGTATCAATTCTCTTTTTCTTTCAATGGAACAAGCCTCTCATGAAACAAGTACAACAAAACGATAGAGTCTCAATCAGCTGTACCGGGAAACTTGAAGATGGAACAACTTTCCATGACTCTAACGAGTCTGAACCGTTAGTCATTACCATTGGCAGCCATGAGCTTCCTCCCACCCTCGAACAAGCCCTTCTAGGTATGTCTCCAGGCGAACAAAAACGGGTAAAGATTGAGCCTGACGAGGGATATGGCCCACGTCGTAAAGACCTTCTACAGACACTCGACAGAAGCACCCTCGGCAGCACAATGACCCCTCAGATTGGGATGGTCCTCTCACTGAAGGTAGAAAAAGATGGTCAAGATCATCAAGTCCCAGCTACGATCGTTGAGATTAACAATGATACCATTGTCGTTGATTACAATCATCCTCTGGCAGGACACAACCTTTTTTACGATATTTCCGTCATTTCCATAGAGAAAGAGCCTCAGTAATCTGTTATTTATCTGAACAAAAAGATCAGAAAACAAGTCAAGGCTATTTTTTCAATATCACTTTCTACAACTTGTAGATCTAGATTGATACAACTGTTGGTAGTTTTTACTCTTCTTGTTTTTTTTAAAATACACTATATATAAAGCTATAGATTCGATATAATTATATTTTGAGCATGGAGACACCTTCATCCAAAAGGACAGAACCCATGCCGTTTTTATTTGAACATCTGTATCCTTGGCGATAATCGTTTTTATTTTTCAATTTCTCCCAGAAGGAGCCAAATAAATGCAAATTGAAGATGATGAAATACTTCAAGGTTTTATCGAAGAATCCCTTGAGCATCTTGCTGACATTGAAACTGATCTTCTGGCGATAGAAAAAGCAGGGGCCAACATAGATGAAAACTTGGTGAACAAAGTCTTCAGGGCTGCTCACTCTATCAAAGGGGGAGCTGGTTTTATGGGACTTACTGTGATCCAGGAGTTGTCTCACGCCATGGAAAATATCCTGGGGATGATACGCAGCAGAAAACTTGTGCCAAATCCCGAGATCGTCAATGTCCTTCTCCAGGGTTCTGATAAGCTGGAGGCAATGATCAACAATATTCAGTCCAGCAATGATGAAGACATTACAGAACATCTCATCCCTTTAAATGCCATCGCTGAAGGAAACGCGGTCCAGGCTGCCGCACCAAAGCCGACACCAGAACCCGTTGTTGAAGCAGCACCCGAACCTGTCGTCATAAGCGAAGCTGTCATTCCTGAACCAGCACCCGAACCTGTCACACCAACTCCGGAACCAATAGTTCCTCCTGTTGTCAGGCCAGCGCCACAAGTAACTCCGCCTCCAGTTGCCTCAGAGGTTACATCAACCGTCCAGACTCCTCAGGTCAAGGCAGATACCAGTCTCAGAGTGCATGTCAGTCTGCTTGATTCACTCATGACCCTGGCTGGAGAACTTGTACTCAGCAGAAACCAGCTCCTGCAGACCATCGGTTCAAACGACCTGCGCAATGCCGAGGCAGTGGGACAGCGCATTGACCTGATCACCTCTGAACTGCAAGAGGCAATCATGTTGACCAGGATGCAGCCCATTGGCAATGTGTTCAGCAAGTTTCCACGGGTGGTACGCGACCTCTCCAAACAACTCAATAAAACCATTGAGCTGACCATCGTTGGTAACGATGTTGAACTGGACAAGACCATTATTGAATCCATTAACGATCCACTGACCCATCTGATACGTAATTCGGTGGATCATGGTATTGAAATGCCCGCAGACAGGAAACTGGTGGGCAAGGCAGAGAAAGGCATAATCATCCTGAAAGCTTACCATGAAGCAGGTCAGGTTGTAATCCAGATCCGTGATGATGGTAAAGGTCTTGACGGTGAAGCACTTGCAGCAAGCGCGATCAGCAAAGGCCTGATCACCTCCGAGCAGGCCTTGATCATGTCAGACAAAGAAAAGGTTAATCTTATTTTTCTGCCAGGTTTTTCCATGGCCAAAAAGGTCACAGACGTCTCTGGACGTGGCGTTGGCATGGATGTCGTAAAAACCAACCTCGACAAACTCGGAGGTCAGGTGGAAATCGTCTCCGAGGTTGGAAACGGAACCACCATTTCCATCAAACTTCCATTGACCCTTGCTATTATTCCCTGTCAAATAATCACCACCAGCGGCGAACGATACGCCATTCCTCAGGTCAACCTGGAAGAACTCCTGCGTATCCCCGCAAATCAGGTAAAAAAGCGGGTGGAGAAAGTCGGAAATGCTGAAGTTGTACGTCTCCGCGGTAACCTCTTGCCTTTAATCAGATTGGCTGACGTCATAGAAACAGAACGCACCTACTGGGATCAAGAAGAAGCAGAACAGAAGGAAGACAGACGTGGGAGTATTGCTGATCGCCGGGGCAAGACATCCCCTCTTTTCCAAACCACCAGTGAGGATAAACAGGGAGAAGTAAATAAATCAACGACAGACGATCGCTCCGTTACAGATCGCCGATTCGCTGCCTCAAGTGCCCTGAATATCGTAGTCGTTTCTACCAGCTCCATGAAATATGGCCTTGTTGTTGACCGTCTGCAGGATTCAGAGGAGATTGTCATCAAACCTCTGGGCAGACATCTACAGCAGTGCAAAGGGTATGCCGGTGCCACAATCATGGGTGATGGCCGCATTGCCTTGATTCTTGATGTGAGTAATCTGGCACGGATGGCGCGCCTTACCTCCATTGACGGCACAGACAGGGCAAATGAGGTTGCTTTGGCTGCCGCAGAACTCATGCGTGCCCAGAAAGACAAACAGGCTTTACTTATCTTCCGCAACTCAGAACATGAGCAGTTTGCTGTTCCCCTGAATCAGGTGGAACGCATTGAAAAAATCAAACGGTCAGAGATCGAAGACATGGGTGGCAGACGGGTCATGCAGTACCGAGGGGGAAGCCTTGCCCTGATTACTGTCGATGATATTGCATCAGTCCATCCCTTAGCAGATCAGGACGACCTGCTGGTTATCGTCTTTAACATCTGTTCAAAGCCCATTGGCCTCTTGGCCATTGGTCCCATTGATGCCATCGAAATCACCTCTGAGATTGATGGAGTAACCCTTAAGCAGCCGGGGATCATGGGTTCCATAATCATCGATGCCCACACCACCATGCTCGTTGATGTCTTTGAGATCGTCCAAACTCTTTATCCAGAATGGTTTGCTGAAAAACCAGTTTTTGAAGTTGATAAAACAAGCGGGGTAATACCCACAATCCTGATTGCTGAAGACTCAAACTTCTTCCGTAATCAGGTCAAAAGCTACATGACTGAATCAGGATACAAAGTCATTGAAGGAGCAGATGGGGCCATTGCCTGGGATTTACTGCAAAAACACGCTGACGAAATCTCCATGCTGGTAACCGACATTGAGATGCCAAACATGAATGGCTTTGAGTTAACAGAAACCATCAGAAAAGATCCCAAGTATAACAAAATTCCTATTATTGCCCTGACCACACTGGCTGCAGACGAGGATATCGCCAAAGGCAAGGCCGTTGGCATTGATGAATATCATATCAAACTGGACAAAGAAAAATTAATGGCCTGTGTCCATGATTACATCAAACGTCTCTTCTGATCATCAGTAAATGAACACGGCAAGGAAACAACTCAGTAGTCCTTTTTTCCGTTCTGAGCCGTTGTTGACAATCACATCCTGCACTTTTATATGGCAGAAATTACATAACGGACCGTTAAAAAAAAGAGCCTGAGAATTCACAACTCAGTCCTAAACGGCCTAAGCATTACCCAGAAGATCGAAGCCTGCTCTTTATCAATCCATATTGCTTTGTTAAGAGGGATTATATGAACGAATCAAAAACTACTACCAACAAAATACTTGTCGAACTGGCTACATTTTTTATCGGCGACGCCTTATGCGGAATGGATATCTTGAAGATCCAGGAGATTAACAAACTGATGGATATGACGAAAGTTCCCCAGGCACCATCCTATGTCACCGGAATCCTGAATCTGCGGGGTCAGATTGTGACCATCATCGATCTTGGCAAGAAACTCGGCCTCGGGTCCACAGATACCACTCTCAGTTCGAGAAACATTATTGTAAGTTCACCAGGTGAACATGTAGGACTTCTAGTCACCCGGCTTAGCGATGTCATTTCAGCAGACACGGAAAAAATTGAACGTGCCCCTGCCAATATGGGGGGAATACAGGGAGAATTTTTTTCTGGTGTCTATAAAACTGACGACAAGCTTATTGGGATTCTTGATGTCAATAAAGTCTTACGCATCGAGGAACAAGGCCACTGATAATGCTTGCAAAAAACCTACGCGTTTTAGTTGTAGACGACACCATTGTTTACCGAAAGGCTGTCAGTGATATCCTGGCTGAGATTCCAGGAGTTGAGGTTGTAGGCATCGCCCATAATGGCAAGATTGCCATGTCCAAGATTGCTACTTTAAAACCTGATCTGCTCACTCTCGATATTGAGATGCCGGAGATGAATGGGTTGGAGGTGTTGGCCGAACTTCAGAAGAGCCATACAAGTGTCGGCGCGATCATGCTCTCAACGCTCACTGCTGACGGCAGCCACATGACCATGAAGGCCCTGGAGCTGGGCGCCTTTGACTTTATTCTCAAACCACAAAGTGCCACTCTGCAAGAAGGGAAGGATCAGATAAAGGCGGCCCTGCTGCCAATGCTTGAGGCATTCAGCCATTCACAGAATGCTTCTTCATTACTTGGCACAAGGGGAGTATTCACTCGCCCCAAAACTCTTCTGGGGAAAAGAGCTGATACTCTGTTGCGTCCTCAAGCAATTACCGGGACGAGCAATACCACCAGGCCATCTGTACGAAGAGGAAAATCAGAGATTGTAACCATCGGTATCTCAACCGGAGGCCCAAACGCCCTCAGCCAGATGTTACCACTACTCCCTGGTGACCTTGGTGTCCCGGTGGTCATTGTCCAACACATGCCGCCGGTTTTCACCAAATCTCTGGCCGCAAGCCTTGATGCCAAATGTGCCCTCACCGTAAAAGAAGCAGAAGAGGCTGAGCCGATCCAGCCCAACACAGTCTATATCGCACCAGGCGGGAAGCAAATGAAACTCGTGGCCAGTGCTGATGGGAAAAATCGAATTATCAAGATCACCAACGATCCTCCCGAGAATTCTTGCAAGCCATCAGTCGATTATCTGTTTCGTTCAGTGGGTGATTATTATGTTGGTCGTACAACTGCTGTTATCATGACCGGAATGGGTTCAGATGGCACAAAGGGTTTGCAGCTACTGAAACAAAAGGGGGCCTTTGTCATTGCCCAAGACGAGGCCACCTGTGTGGTCTATGGAATGCCAAAGGCCCCCATTCAGCAGGGTCTGGCTGACATAGTCGCCCCTTTAAATAAAATCGCTGCTGAAATTACTAAAAGTGTCAGATAGCACTCATAAAAAAACAAAGTTCCCCTTCTCTCTATGATCACACTTCTGACAGCATGTTAAAGATATCACCAGACGAACTGAAGCTTGTTGCTCAATATATTCACGACATATCGGGAATATATCTTGACCAGAGCAAATCTTACCTCTTTGAAACACGCTTGGGTTCCATCGCCAGCGAACATGGCTGCAATACCTACAAGGAGCTCTACCAGAAGGCCAAAACTGAACCCAGCAAGATTATTGAACGTAAAATCATTGATGCCATCTCCACCAATGAAACCCTTTTTTTTCGCGACAAAGGTCCCTTTGAGCTCCTGCAGCACAAGCTGCTACCTGAACTAATCGATGCCCGTACTCCGGGATCTCCGGCCCTGAAAACCAATCTCAAGATATGGAGCGCCGCCTCATCAACAGGACAGGAACTCTACTCAATCGCTATCATCATCAAAGAGATGCTTCCTAATATTTCCAAATACAGCATCAAGCTTCTCGGCACGGATATTTCAGATGGAGCAGTTGCTCAAGCCAGTCGTGGGAAATACAACAAATTTGAGATGGAACGGGGACTTCCTGGTGATAAACTGCAACGTTATTTTACCATGTTTGGTGATTCCTGGACAATTAAGGATGAAATCCGGGCCATGGTCCAGTTTAGAAAACTTAATCTTATGCTGCCTTTTGCCGGTCTTGGTAAATTTGACATCATTTTCTGTCGTAATGTTGCTATCTATTTCACCCTTCCCGACCGCCAGAAACTTTTCAATAAAATAGCTGACAGTTTAGCTGATGACGGCTATCTCATCATTGGCTCCACAGAATCACTCACTGGTATCTGTCCTCGTTTTATACCCAAGAGACATTTACGATCAATCTTTTATCAGAAAAAATAAATGAGGCTTCTTGCATGAGAAATATGACCATACTCGTTGTTGACGATGATCCTGTTATCAGAAGAATGCTGGAAAAACGCCTTGAAAAAGAAGGGTATGAGGTGTTGATCGCTGAAGATGGTTATCAGGCAAGAAAGATTCTCCCCCAACAGCATATTGATGTGGTCCTGACCGACCTGATGATGCCAGGCTCAATCGGCGGCATTGAAGTTCTTGACATTGCCAAAAGCATCAGCCCCAATATTGAGGTTATCCTGATCACTGCTCACTCGTCAGTTGATACCGCAGTTGAGGCAATGAAAAAAGGCGCTGCCGACTACTTGGAAAAACCTATTAATTTTGATGAACTGTTTCTGCGCCTGGAAAAGATTGCCAATGTTCAGTCAATAATGCGTAACGCCCTGGATCTCAGTCAGGCAATGGATACAACAGAAAGTGCGGCGGCGCTAACCATTCAAAATCTGGAGATCAGAACCGCTGAATTACAAAGCCGGATAGAGAGCATCGAATCAATTCTTCGCGATGAACAAAACCCACCCTATGAACGAATTTATAAGGTACTAGACCTGCTAGAACAAACTGACCCTACAAGATATCCAAAATAATCCCCTGAATTCACGAGCTGACACCATGTGTCAGCTCATGAATTCACATGGCGAACAGTCATTATGTCCCTCCATATTTCACTATTCCATCTTCTTCTCATATCCAATAGTTTCAGATAGTTGAGCATCATCAAGCAGAGTTCCGTCTAACTTGGAACCGGTTAAATCAGCCCCTGAAAGATTTGCTTTATAGAGATCAGCTCCCTCCAAATTCGCGTTTCTGAGATTTGCCCCTACCAGTATAGCTCCCTTCAAGTTCGCCTTCTCAAGGTCAGCACCTTCCAGTCTGCTTCCACTCAGGTCAGCACCTTCGAGATCAACGCCATCTAAATTTTTATCAGTCAGATCTACCCCTGTGAGCCGGCATCCATAACAACCTTTAGTATCAAGAAGACGTTGCATATTTTTCTCTATTTCAACCGCTGACTCCGCTTTCTCTTGTTGAAGAATATCATCATTTTTTACAAGACCTACTGGATCGTTATCCGCTGTCTGATTTTCTTCCACAACAACTGGAGCTGCTGAAGAGTGCGCTTCCACCAGAGGCTCACTCGCCTGTTCAACCACAGCAGATTTATGAATTGTCTCGTCAGACTTCCCAGCGTCAGCTACTTTTTCTGCCACAGCTTCATTACCGACACTTTCACTCTGCCCAAACAAGCTTTTCACACTCTCCAATGTTTTATCAAAAAATCCTGGTTTTTCTGGGGAAACAACAACCTCAGCACCTCCAGCAACAGACGACTCTTCCTCTTTGACAGGAGGGATATCTATGACAACATTCTTTTCTGGCACTGTCTCCACAGCAGGTGTTGCTTCCTCAATCACCCCATCAGACTTTTCGGTTTCAGCCGCACTCTCTGCACCAGTTTTATTTTCATCACGTTCACCAAATACAAACATCCCCTTTACACTCTCCAAGGTTTTCGCAAAGAAACCAGACTCTTCAACCGGAGTATTTTCCACATTTCTTGTGATCTCAGATGGCTGATTCTGTATAGATGTATCAACATCACCTTCGTTTTTTTGCACAACGGATGATTTTACCTGCTCACCGGCAGCTGCAACAGAATGATCTTCACTAATATTCTGAGCAGGAACATTACCAGAGACACTTTCTTCAGACGGTTGATTCAAGACGACATTGTTGTCCAATTGAACGCCAACAAGATAGGCACCAACAAAGGTAGTACCTCTCAGATCTGCACCACGAAGATCTGCGTTTGCCAGATCAGAACCACCAAATTCGGCATCTCTCAGATCTGTATTCCGTAAGTTGGCATTAGCCAAAGTTGCAAGATGTAATCTTACTTTAGACAGGTTAGCCCCTTCCAGATTGGCACCTGTCAAATTTTCCCTGTCAAGATTCACACCAGAAAGATCACATCCTGTACAGTTGTTGGTTTCAATCAGTTGCTTCCTGTTATCCTGCACACTACCATGAGAAATCCCTTGCCCGGCAAAGGTAACATGATTCCAATTCAAGACCAAAATACTCACCAGCAATGCTGGAACATTTTTTTTCAAAGCACCCATAATTCTCCCCCTAAAAGGGTAATTCCTTTTATGTCATATTTTATATGTTAATGACACTTAGCATTTCAGATCAATAATACATCAACAGCAAAAAAGATACTCCAGACAAAGTAAACCTGTCAAGAATCATCAAGAGCTGGTCACTCCCTATCTGTTCTTCTATCATTCCGACCGGATTTTTCTTTCAAAGTCTTACATGACAGATAAATACTCCCTTTTGCAACAAAATCCACTATCAGAAATCCATATTTTTATATAAATTTCATTATGGTATCGAGCATAAGACAATATCACACTTGAACAGTATAGAAATAAATTTATTTAATATCAAAGTGTTACTAACAGCAATTAAAAATGAATTTTCATTCATTTTTGATTGCTGTTAGTAAAAAAGTTTTATATAGTGACAATGATTGCTCCAGATATGTGGCAAGTTATTTCATGATTAGCATGAAACGTAGCAGCTTTTTTGCACAGTATTCAGCTTCGCTAAATAATATCCTCCAAAATCTGAAGATTCACTTTACCGACTGAACGCACTAGATATACAGATACATAGCTATTGAATAGCAACAGCTTGCAGCCTGTACCAGCAACGTCTGCAACGACCTTTATATGCCGGAGAAAAAGATACATTTTATCTGATTCTCCGGCTCGTTTCGAAACACTTTTTTGGTGTATCAAGTATAGGAGGCTCAGAATGGATATCAAGGACTTGGAAAAAGAAGAAAATGAAGGCATTGAAAATTTGCCTTTAGAGGAGCGTCGTAAATTCCTGAAAATGGGACTTGCAGTTACTGGTGTTTTCCTGGGAGGGTCGGTGCTGTCTCTGACGTCACTATCTCATGCCAGCAGTCAGATCAATCCAGATTTAGATATCCCGGTTGAAGGCCAGTATCCATACCCCAAACATTATAGCATGGTCATGCGGCAAAACCGATGTATCGACTGTGAAAAATGTGTTGAAGCTTGCAAACAGACGAACCATGTGCCTGACGGCCATGGTGCCTACAGAACTGCAATCCAGGAACGACTTACTACTGAAAACGGTTCAGAAAAGCGAGAATTCAGGCCAGTACTCTGCAACCACTGTAATCGGCCTCCCTGCGTAAGAGTCTGTCCGACCAAAGCAACATATAAAGACCCTGAGACTGGTATTGTGGTCATGGATTATAAAAAATGCATCGGTTGCAAGACATGCATGGCAGCCTGTCCCTATAATGCCCGTTATTTTAATCATGAGAAATATGCCATCGATAAATGTAATTTCTGCATCGATACTAGGCTGGCCGAAGGTGAAAAGGAAACAGCCTGTGCCGCAGCCTGTCCAGCCAGGGTAAGAATCTTTGGTGATCTGAAAGACAAGTCCACAGAGATCTATCGTTTACTCCACACCCCTGAGACCAAGATCTGGGTCTTACGTCCCGACACCGGGGCATTGCCCAATGTTTTTTACATGAATGCATAAGACAAAACGATACAGGGAAAACTAAAGGGAAAGTGAGTCCCTGAAAAGAAACTCGCCGACACCCCATAACATCGTGAGTAGTCGCAAAATCACCCTCGTAATACTCGCAGACTTGCAGGAGAAAATAAATGATGCAAAACAGAATAATAACAATTGTGGCCATCCTGCTGGCAGGATTTTCTTTCCTTGCCACCAATTCAATTGCCGCAGAAGCTTATGATGAAGACAGTTATGGTCCTGAGGCCCCCATTGTCTGGGAAAAACCAACAAAGGTAACCTTCACTCATAAGATACACACAATGGATTCAGGCCTCGCTTGCGATGCCTGCCATGACGAGCTCTTTACCATGGAAGCAGGCGCAGTTCTGACCACCGGCAAAATGACTATGACGGCCATGGCTGAAGGGAAATTCTGTGGTTCCTGCCATGATGGAAACACAGCCTTTGCCACAAATAGCCAGTGTTCCTCCTGCCACATGGACGTCAAAGAATTGGCACCAGAGGCACCCATTGTCTGGACCAAGCCGGTCAAGGCTGTGGTTTTTTACCATAAGTCCCACACCGAAGATTTCGGATTGGAATGTGAGGCCTGCCATGATGGCACATTTGCCATGGAGAAAGGAGCAGCGGAGAAAACCGATAATTTTACCATGCAGGCACTCTATGATGGCAAATACTGTGGAAAATGTCACGATGGCGCCACAGCATTTGCCTCGAATACCCGTTGCAACACCTGTCATGTCGGTGTCAAGGGATATAAGCGAATGACTGGAAACGATGGTGCCCACGGAAAAGATCACCAGGACACTCAGGCTGGTCATTAAAACCCAAATTCAGACTTTATGGGGTTAAATGGAACACCACCCTGACACCCTTCGTCGAAGAAAATAAATCTGCAGGAGTAGAAAATGACAAACAAATCAATATCAGCCATATTTGCCGAGACAGCTGAACCACGTCTGGCAACACCTGGCATGAACAGGGCGACAATCTTTTTTCTGATTGTGACGGTGGTCGGTCTCAGCTGCGGGGTACTCGCTTTTATTTTCGGTCATCATATCATCTACAACAATACCCGCGAAATGCCATGGGGCATGCTGATCTCCACCTATGCCTTCTGGGCCATCACCTCCACGGGTTTATGTATCTATGCCGCCATGAGCCATGTCTTTGGCGGAACTCGTATGGGAATTATCAGCAACCGGATGGTCTGGATGTCCATTATCTGTATCATGGGCGCATTTGCCACCATCGGGGTGGAGATTGCCAGTCCCCACAGAATGCTGATCTACAATATCCTCTCCCCCAACCCCACCTCAAACATCTGGTGGATGGGAACACTCTACGGTCTGGCCGTAGGTTGCATGATCATTGAGTTTGCCGGAATCGTTACCGGACTTGCCCGTGTTGCCCTGATCCTGGGCGTATTTGGAGCAATTGCCGAGGTCCTGGCCAACAGTTGTCTCGGTGGCGTCTTTGCCACTCTTCCAGCCCGCCCTTACTGGTATGGAGCGCAATTACCCATCTACTTCCTGACTGCCGCCTTTCTCTCCGGCGCGGCCGCGACAATCCTTTTCAATGTTCTTGCCTACAAGATCCGGGGGGAAAAGATGAGTCATGCCGTTCATCTCGGCGTGAAAAGTGCGGGTAAGGCCATGACCCTGGTGCTCATTCTCTATACAGTTGCCACGTTCTGGCGTCTGGTCAGTTTTTATGTGGGTGGACCTGAACTGGGAAGGACCGCCGCAGATGCGCTGATCAGCGGGCCACTCTCCATCAATTTTTGGGTTGTGGAGGTGTGCATTGGCCTTCTCATTCCCATGATGCTTATAATCCTGTCTCGGCTTGAGAATGTTGGCATGATGGCCTTTGCCGGATTTCTCGTTCTGGTCGGACAGTTTGTGGCCCGTTATGACCTTGTTGTTGCCGGACAGATCGTTCCCCAGAATCTCGGATGGGATGGTCTCCCATCCTATTTCAGCTATGTCCCCTCCATCTTTGAATTTGGGGTCATTGCTGGTGGTATCGGTGTTGTTGCCTTTGGTTTTCTTATGGGAGAACGGATATTTGGCAAAACTTTTACCCAGAAAGAACATCATTGATTCTTAGAAACTCTTACGAAATAACCATACTATTGAGACCTATTTCGTACGCAGGGCAGGGATGGCTGAGTGTCGCGGACACTCCATGCAAGGATGAAAAGCGACCGGGTTCCTTATACCGTTACATCACTTTAATATTATGGTTATGTCAGAATAACGGCCTGATTACTTTTTCAGTCAAATAAAAAAAAGCCGCTCATATGAGCGGCTTTTTTTTATTGAAATCCCAATTTTCCTTTATCCGGAGCTTACTCCTCTTCTTTCCAGACTGTAGCTCCCAAGGCCGTCAATTTCTCGACCATCTGTTCATAGCCTCGCTCCAGATGATAAATTCTGGAAATCTCGGTTCTGCCCTCTGCCGCAAGGCCTGCAATGACCAGTGACGAGCTTGCCCGCAGATCAGTTGCCATAACCGGGGCACCATGAAAACCGGCCCTACCCATCCCCTTGACCAAGGCTGTATGACCATCTATGGTGATATCCGCTCCCATCCGGTGCAACTCAGCCACATGCATGAATCTGTTCTCAAAGATCGTTTCATGAACAAGAGAGACTCCATCACTCAGGGCCATCAAGGCCATGAACTGGGCCTGTAAATCCGTTGGATAACCAGGGTAGGGCATGGTTGTAATATCAACACCCTTGATCTTTTTTCCTCCCGTGGCATCTAAGGAAATTGCACTTTCCGACTCCTTGACCTCCATCCCTGCCGCTCGTAACTTGTCGAGCAGGGATGGGAGATGCATGGGGTTACAATCAGTCACAGTAACCTCTCCACCTGTGGCGGCAACCGCAATCAGATAAGTTCCGGTCTCGATCCGATCGGGGATAATCTCACTTTCAGCGGCATACAGTCTCTCCACCCCATGAATGATCAGCCTGTCCGTACCACGCCCTTCAATCTCTGCACCCATGACCGTCAACATATCGACAAGATTGCCGATCTCGGGCTCCCGCGCCGCATTCTTAATAATCGTTGTTCCTTGCGCAAGCGCTGCACCCATGACCAGATTTTCAGTACCGGTAACCGATGGAACATCAAAAAAAATGGTACTCCCCTGCATCCGTCCGTCAATCTCCGCATCAACATACCCCTGCTCAAGACGGCAGGTCACTCCTAACTGCTCAAACCCCTTGATATGAAAATCAATAGGCCTGGCCCCAATGGCGCAGCCTCCGGGTAGGGAGACCTTAGCCTTACCAAGACGGGCCAGAAGTGGGCCTAAGACCAGAACCGAGGCCCGCATGGTTTTTACCAGGTCATAGGAGGCCTCGGAATAGGTAAGATTGGTGGAATCAATTCTCAGGGTTGCCCCCTGTCTTTCCCAGGTGATGCCCAGAGATTCAAGCAGACGAAGAATCGTCCGGGTATCACGCAGGTCGGGAACATTGTTCAGTGTATGAATTCCCTCTGCCAAGAGGGTGGCGGCAATCAGCGGCAGGGCAGCATTCTTGGCGCCACTGATCCGCACTGTACCGTACAAGGGCTTTCCGCCTTCAATAATAAGTTTTTCCATTTACCTGTTCATCTCCCTCTTTGAAGCCGTTACCAAGTAACCATTTTGTTTATAATCATTTCCTTACAGCTCCTTACGCACAGTATGCAGGCTCAAGAGTCGCTCGCTCCAAGGATGGATGAAGAGTGACTGCTGGTCACGGCAAATTCCAATGTTACAGTTATTCTTGAACAAGGAGGTGCCTCACCATCTTGGCATGCAAGACCCTGTCCCGGCCACTATAATCCTGGAGCAGCTCAACCCGTTCAAATATTTTTGCGCCATCATCAGAGTTAAAAAGCTGAATCACTGCCTGGCCCTGATCTGCACCAATCTCCATAAAAAATTCACCACTCGGTCTCAGCATTTGGGGCAAAGTCTTTCGTATCCGTCGAATAATTTCCAGACCGCATACTCCACCATTAAGCGCCAGATAGGGCTCATAACGCATCACCTCCGGTTGTAATCCATCTTGCAGCTCCTCTTTACTCACATAGGGAGGATTGGAAACCACTAGTGAAAAAAGAGGCCGGGGGGAAAACGCGCTGAGCAGATCTGCCTGCACCAAGGAAAGTCGATCAGCAACCTGATGCCTTCTCGCATTCTGGCGGGCAACACGTAAGGCTGGCGCAGAAAGATCAACCGATGTCACGGGTCGACCCATTTCCAGGGCAAGGATAATACCAATAACGCCACTGCCACAACAAAGATCCAGGACAGGGCCTGGTTGCCATTTTCCATTCCTGACTACAGCAAGGACCGTCTCCAGAAGGAACTCTGTCTCTGGCCTGGGAATAAGAACAGCAGGAGTCACTAAGAAAGGAAGCGACCAGAACTCTCTTTCGCCTAAGATATAGGCAGAGGGTTCATGTGCTGCCCGACGATCTAGAAGGGATCGAAATTGCTGTTCCTGACAACCATCCACCTCTTCTGCTGCCGCCAAGAACAGCCCAGCCCTGTTTTTCCCAAGACAGAAGCCCAAAAGCAGCTCAACCTCAAGTGCAGCTTGCTCAATACCTGCCGATTCAAGCTGCTTCACTCCGGAATGAACGAGATCAAGGACATGCATGGAAAGGAAAATGGGAATACAGGGAAAAATCAATCAAAAAGAATAGTTCGCGACAACCGCACAGGGAAAGCATCAAGGAACAATCTGCGGTTTTACAATTTTTCTCAAACTAACCATTGTGGCCATTACCGCCTTTTTCAGGTCAACATTATCCTTGGAGAACAGGCTACTCAATTTCTTTTAATTTTTCCGCCTGATCATGACTGATCAATGGGTCAATAACCTCATCAAGCTTCCCATCCATAATCGAATCGAGACGATACAAGGTCAGATTAATTCGATGGTCCGTGAGTCGACCTTGGGGAAAATTATAGGTCCGAATGCGTTCGCTGCGATCACCGCTGCCAACCTGACTTTTACGATCCTGTGAGATCTTGTCATGATGCTCCTGCTGCACCCGGTCAAATAATCTTGCCCGCAATACCGTCAAGGCCTTTGCCTTATTTTTATGCTGAGACTTCTCATCCTGACAGATAACCACCAGCCCCGTAGGCAAGTGGGTCACCCGCACTGCAGAATCAGTAGTATTAACACTCTGCCCACCAGGTCCTGAGGAACGAAAGACATCAAACTTCAACTCATTCATCTTGATATCCACCTCAACCTCATCGGCCTCAGGTAAGATGGCGACAGTCACTGCCGAGGTATGAATACGTCCCTGGGTCTCTGTCTCAGGAACCCGTTGCACCCGGTGCGTACCGCTCTCATACTTCATCCTGGAATAGACCTGCTCACCGCTGATCAAGGCAATAATCTCTTTAAAACCACCTGTTCCCAAGGGACTGGAGGCCATCACCTCAATTTTCCACCCTTGAGATTCGGCAAATCGAGAATACATCCGATAGAGATCACCAACAAAAAGTGCTGCTTCATCGCCACCGGTACCGGCACGAATCTCCAGAAAAGTATTACGCTCATCATTAGGATCTTTTGGCAGAAGCAGCAGACGGATCTCGTTTTGCAGAGCTACTTCTTTTTCTTTCAGCTCCTCAATCTCTGCCTTTGCCAGCTCCTGAATTTCCTCGTCTTCATCACCCTGAAGAAGCTGACGATTACTCGCAATATCCAGTTCAGCCTGTCGATACTGGGAATAAAGAATATACAACTTAACCAGGTGCGCATGTTCTCTGGCCACTTTTTGATAGGCCTTCTGATCATTCATGAGCGAGGGATCAGAAAGTCTGCCTTCAAGATGCGCAACCTTTTCTTGCAGATCGTCAAACTTATCAAACATGGAATTCAAGCGGGAGGAGAAGTACTACGTGAAAAAACAAAAAGTCCACAGCAATATTACCCCATTGCTGTGGACCTGAAATAGCTAAAAATTACAGAAAGAATACGCCGTAATCAAGACTTTTTGCTTTCGAAATGTTTTGCATACCGCTTATTAAATTTATCGATACGTCCTGCAGTATCAAGGACTTTCTGCTTACCGGTAAAGAAAGGATGACAAGCTGCACAAATTTCAACCTTCATTTCAGTCAGCACTGAACCAATCTCTACTTCACTCCCACAGGCACAAACTGCATTTATTGTATGATATTCTGGATGGATATCTTTCTTCATAGTTCCTCTTCCTCCGAAACAGACTCGAGACTGTTCAGGTTATATTTATAACGCTCTCAAGCGCTCCATTTACATCTACTCTTTCCATTAAAAACAGTCCATCAACATAATACAAACAGAGAAAAGAATATAATAAATAAGTCAAAAATTACAACAAAAAAAGCTTACGCACCGTAAGTATAAGCATTAAACCAGTAACTCTTATCTAAGAAAACAGTGGTTACAAATATTTTCCTAGACAAGATAGCCCTATCTTTTCATTAATCGGTGCAAGGCATCCTGCCTTACGTACACGCTAAGCCCTAACACTGATCCAGTTAATCAGGCTTAGCTATTCATGGATTCAAAAAAGTCTTTATTAGTCTTGTGATGTTTCATCTTGCCAATAATGAATTCTATCCCATCAGCAGGATTCATTGAGCTCAACAGTTTACGCAGAATCCATACACGATTAAGTGTATCCGCATCCATCAGCAGATCTTCTTTACGGGTGCCGGAGCGTTTGACATCAATGGCCGGGAAAATCCTTTTCTCAGCCATTTTCCTGTCAAGAACAAGTTCCATGTTCCCTGTTCCTTTAAATTCTTCAAAAATCACTTCATCCATTCGGCTTCCGGTTTCAACCAGGGCAGATGCAATAATAGTCAGACTGCCACCCTCCTCAATATTTCTGGCGGCCCCAAAAAATCGTTTTGGTTTCTGCAAGGCATTAGCTTCCACTCCACCAGAAAGAATCTTACCGCTGGAGGGAGTCACAGTATTATAGGCACGGGCCAGCCTGGTGATACTATCAAGTAAAATAACCACGTCTTTCTTATGTTCCACCAAGCGTATTGCCTTCTCAAGAACCATCTCAGCCACCTGGATATGTCGTTGAGGAGGCTCATCAAAGGTTGAGCTGACAACCTCAGCTGCCAGGACTGATCGGGCCATCTCTGTGACTTCTTCAGGTCGCTCATCAATGAGCAGGACAATCAGATAAACATCAGGATGATTTTTCACAATAGAATTGGCAATCTTCTGCATCAAAACGGTTTTTCCGGTCCGTGGAGGTGCAACAATCAGCCCACGCTGCCCTTTACCAATGGGGGCCATCATATCGATAAGGCGCATGGAATAATTATCAGGCTGCCATTCAAGGTTTAATTTTTCATCAGGATGCAATGGTGTCAGGTTGGCAAAAAGAGTCTTGGTCTTTGCCGCCTCAGGTGGATCAAAATTGACACTCTCAACCTTCAACAGGGCGAAATAGCGTTCCCCTTCCTTGGGGGCACGAACCAAACCCTCAATAGTATCACCCGTACGCAGATTCAAACGTCGAATCTGTGAAGGAGAGACATAAATATCATCCGGACCTGGCAAATAATTATAATCAGGCGCTCTGAGAAAACCAAAACCATCAGGTAAGATTTCAAGCACACCGCCACCACGAAGCTTTCCATCTTCATCCGCCTGAGCCTGTAAAATAGCAAAGATCAGCTCCTGCTTCCGCAAGGAACTCACTCCCTCAATCTTTAAATTTCGACCAAGTTTTACCAACTCGTCAATTTTCTTCAGCTTTAATTCCGCCAGATTCATTAAACTTTTTCTCCTATGATGGCTACTATTGGCAGGGCTATTGGCAGGACAAGATTACAAAATATCATTACCTGTTAACAGGTTTAGTAAAACAGAGCAAAAACTACCCAAGAGAGTGACACTTGTACACAACATGCCTAATGATGCAGGTAGCAGCACAAGAACAAACAGTGGCATCCGCAATACACCTCAGATCACAAAGGAATACAACTCTTTAAAACAAAACTTGAATACAGAAACGTTATAATGAGTTCGCTTTAAGGTCTTGGACAAATCACACCCTAAAGGAACGTTCACTTACAGGAAATAACTAAAATCAAACTGAGCGATCACAAAGGATACGTATCAGCACAATAGGCTATATCCAGACACTTTTTTTAAGAAGATGATCAGATATGAAATATTTTTTATTTCTTAGTATTTATGTTCTAAGGGATGGGGCAGAGATAAGATTTATACTGAAATAATTATTTTGAAGAAATTCTATTTCCTTGCTTACAGTACAATCAATCACTCAAGGTGATCTGTAAGTATATATAGTACACAGTATTTTAAGCAGATCGGTCAAAGGTAGGATTTTCTCTCTGATGATTTTAATATATACGTACTTCAAAAAACCATGTCAACCTTTTTCATCAACTAAAGCCACTATGAGTAAAAAAACCGACTCAAAGGTTCAACAGACGAGCCAGATGATAAACCTGAAGGACAGTCAGGGCAAGAGGACCAGAATTTTCAATCACAGAATCGGCCTGTAATGCTTTTTCCTCAAGAGAGATTTGTGCGCTGATGGCGCTTCTGCCCTCCTCCTGACTTACACTGTCACGCCTGACAATACGTTGAACACAGCATTCATGCTCGGAATAAACTACAACAATCCAATCAAAATCATTCTGCCAGCCAACCTCAAAAAGCAATGGAACCTCAACCACCATTCCTTCCAAACTCACTCTCTTCTCTGCAGCTCGACTGATTATCTCCTGACGGACAAGCGGATGCAAAATCTGTTCTACACCTCGACGCACCTCTGGCTCGGCAAACAAAACCTTCCGCAGAACAGCCCTATCAATATTCCCGGCAAAATCCAAAAAACGCGATCCCCATTTCTCCTGAATCCCCTGCCATCCCGGCATTTGTATTTGCAAGAGATCACGACAGAGAATATCCGCACTCAGGACATCCACTCCCAGCAATTTCCCTAAAAGCACAGCCACAAAGCTTTTACCAGAGCCCATGCCTCCTGTAACTCCGATAATCACAACCGCTCCTGCCCATCCTGAGTTGTTTCATCTGCCAGCTGATCAATGATCAATGAAAAGTCAGGCCACAAAGGGGCAGAAAAAAAAAGTTTTTCCCCAGTTACAGGATGGACAAAACGTAAGTGAGAGGAGTGGAGCAATTGTCTGATAAATTTTCTTTTTCCCCGGCCGCTATTGTAAACTATATCACCCGCTACCGGATGCCCCATGGATGCCATATGTACTCGAATCTGATGAGTACGTCCGGTCTCGATCTGAAGCTGAACAAGACTGAACCCAGAAGAAAACTCCTGAAGCACTTGCCAGTTTGTTGCCGCGTACCTTCCATCCTCTCTGATTGTCATCTTCTGACGATGCACGGGATGCCGCCCAATGGGCGCCACAATCCTTCCTGTTTTTTTCTTCAGAATACCATGAACCAAGGCCAGATATTGCTTTTCAATAGTCCTGGTTTTAAAGGCATCAACAAGTTTGCGATGCGTCCCCTCCTCTTTAGCCACCACCATAAGCCCCGATGTATCTTTATCAAGTCGATGCACAATGCCGGGCCTGACCACATCACCACCAACCCCGGCGATGGCTTTGCAATGATAGAGCAGGCCATTCACCAGAGTACCGGAATAATTCCCGCTGCCTGGATGTACAACCAGGCCAGGAGGCTTAGAAAGGATCAGAAGATATGAATCCTCAAAGAGGACATCAAAGGGTATTTCTTCAGGCAACAGATCCATTACCGGAGTTACAAAAAGAGATCCGGCAATACACTCCCCAGCCTTTAAGCAATAACTGCTTTTCCTTTGAAGATTATTGACCTTAATCAATCCGAGACGAACAGATTCAGTTAAAACCGAGCGGGAGGTCCCAGGGACAGCACGTACCAGAAAGTGATCCAGACGACATCCCGCCTGCTCGGGCTTGACATGAAAGATAAATTGAGACCCTGAAAAAGAAAGATCAGAAGAAGACTCAGAACTAAAATGACTCATGACTTACAGCCATGTAAAGATTTTATTACAAAACAGGATTTATATAACTGAAAGACAGCATACTTACAAAACGTCACGCAAATGTCAGGAGAACATCTTTTCAATCTGATCTGCAGTTTTGGCCTCATCCATATCCCGGGCCAGAGAAATTTCTTTTACCAGAAGATTTTTTGCGGTATCCATCATCTTTCTTTCTCCATAGGAAAGCTCCTTGTCCACACTGAGCAGAAACAGATCCCGGAGCACAATCGCCACTTCAAAGATGGATCCAGTCTTAATCTTTTCCATGTAGTCACGGTAGCGTCGGTTCCAGGTCTGCGCACTAATCGAGATATCTCTTTCCCGCAGAATCACCATAACCTTTTCCACCTCATTCTTGCCGATAATGGCACGAAGCCCCACATTATCACTGTTTCCTGTGGGAATCATGATTTTCATATCATTCTCAATGATCTTCATCACATAAAATGAATGATCCATCCCCGCAACTGTCTGAGTCTCTATGGACTCAATAACACCAACACCATGAGCCGGATAAACGGCCATATCGCCTGCAATAAACACCATATCCTCCTGGTCAAGATGAATAGTTTAAACAAGAGATCCTTTTTCACTTACAAGGATCTTCTTATCATCCCCAATAAATGAAAGCCATCAAATGACTTCAAGGACTCCCCATGTTCCATACAAAAAACTAATTTTTTACCAGTCGACGAATCACTGACTTCATCTACGACAACAATAAAAACATGTTTTATTAGTAACATATTTTTAAAGATTACGCTCCTCAAAAAAGATCCTTTCTCTGAGGCGAGGAATAAAGCTCACGGTTTTATGGTATTTATCAGATTCATTGCCTTGGCAACTCCATCGCGAACAAGGTACTCCAGACCTTTTTCTATAACATCGACCCTCTGCTCCAAGAGTATTTTTTCGTCTGGAGAAAAGGGAGCCAATACATATTTCTCCACCGGAATCTCTGAGTAGACATTCAACTTCCCCGGCCTGCCAATACCCAACTTTAATCGCAGAAAATTCTTTGTTCCTAGATATTGAACCAATGAACGAATACCATTATGACCACCAGCCCCACCTCCGGCAACCAATTTCACCCGCCCAGGGGCCATATCCAGATCATCATGCACAACGAGTATCTGACCTGGCTCTACTTTATAAAAATCGACATACTTAGCAACAGACTTGCCACTCAAGTTCATGAAAGTATCCGGCTTCAGAAGACATATTCTAGCCCCCCATAAAAAAAGCTGTGCAAAATGCGCCTGCCACTTCTCTTGTTCAACAGCCACCCCAAACCTTCTGGCGAGCTCATCAATAACCATAAAACCGGCATTATGCCGCGTTGCAGCATACTCACTACCAGGATTCCCCAACCCGACCACTAAAAATATATCTTCACTCATACTTTCACATCTAGCCATTGTAAAAAAATAACATCAAACCTGCGATGGCCGTTACAATTAAATGACCAGAGACTCATTAGCTCTTTCGCAACTGCTCCACAAAAAAAAATCCGGAGAGAGCTACAGCTCTTTCCGGATAAAAAAATACAAATATTATGTATTAGATCAAGCTACAGACGGTGCCATAATTGTTACACAAACAGCATTACCTGTTGTAATCATCTTAAGATTAGCAGGAATTTCCAAATTACTAACCAGGTAATT
The DNA here is from genome assembly GCA_018821985.1 of Pseudomonadota bacterium. Taxonomy (GTDB): domain Bacteria; phylum Desulfobacterota; class Desulfobulbia; order Desulfobulbales; family Desulfocapsaceae; genus UBA2270. The sequence goes on along the minus strand of JAHJKP010000044.1, from coordinate 29,398 downwards.
ATCACCAATGGCAAGATCTGTCACATCGACTTCCATCGTATCAGGGATATCAAGAGGATTTCCCTCTACTACCACTTTCCTTGAAACAACTTCTAAAATACCACCGACATCGACACCTTTAGCATTCCCAGTCACTACCAGATCAACAGTGAACTGACGTGGCTTATCCAAGTGAATCTCATAAAAATCTGCATGAATCAAGGTGTCTCGCACAGGATCCGTCTGCAATTCTTTAATCAAAACATGCCGGGAAGAATCTCCTTCAATATTCAGAGTAATCACAGCATTACGGCGTCGAATCTTCAGCAACTGTTTAACAAGTGGCAGAGTCTCAAGCTGTAGTGCAACAGGATCACGTCCTGTTCCATAAATAACTGCCGGAGTACTGCCAGCCATCCGCAAGCGCCGCATGGCCCCCTTCCCAAAATCTTTTCTTACTGAAGCGGACATTTCCTGTTGAAGCATTTTTTCCTCCATCACGTTCCTGCATCACCTGCACAAAGCAGACAATTGAAGAACTTATTTATCTAAAAAAACAATAACGCAGACTGTTAAGCCAAAGTTATACAATTATACAAAAAGCGAACTGACCGAATCCTCATTATGAATACGATCAATAGCCTCAGCAAGAAGCTCAGACACTGACAATACCTTAATGATATCACACTTCAAGGCATCTCCACGCAGAGGAATAGAGTTCGTAACCACCAGAGATTTAATACATGACTTATTCAAACGTTCAATGGCCGGCCCTGATAAAACTGGGTGCGAGCAACAGGCATGTACCTCCTTGGCACCATGTTCAAGCAGTGTTGCCGCCCCATTACACAGAGTACCCGCAGTATCCACCATGTCATCGAGAAGAATCGCAACCTTGCCTTTCACGTCACCAATCACATTCATGGCCTGACATTCATTGGGGCGATCCCGCCGTTTATCAATAATAGCAAGACCTGCATCAAGACGTTTAGCAAAAGCACGAGTCCTTTCAACTCCACCGGCATCAGGTGATACCATAATTACATTTTTAAATTGCTCTTTAATATATTTCAACAACACCGGAGCAGCATATAAATGATCAACTGGGATATTAAAAAAACCTTGAATCTGGCCGGCATGCAGATCCATACACAATACACGACGTACCCCTACCGCCATAAACATTTCAGCGACAACTTTGGCTGAAATCGGAACCCTGGGAGCAACCTTTCTGTCCTGACGTGCGTAACCATAATATGGAACCACTGCCGTTATCCTTCGTGCCGATGCCCGGCGAAGGGCATCAACCATGATCACCAGCTCCATCAGATGATCATTGACCGGTGTGCAGGTAGGCTGCACGACATAGACATCGTCACCACGAACATTCTCTTTTATCTCAACAAATATTTCACCATCACTGAATTTTCTCACATCCGCCTCTGACAGCGGAAGTTCAAGAAACTCAGCAATTTCACGAGCTAACTGCGGATGGGCATTGCCTGAAAATATTTTCGGTGGTTTTGGCATAATAGTTTTTTTACATGTAATATAAAAGGATTGTCCAACCAGCTGTTCTGGCTGGGGTGGCAGGATTCGAACCTACGAATGCCGGGATCAAAACCCGGTGCCTTACCGCTTGGCGACACCCCATCACACAGGTTGAGTCACAAAAACCTTCACACCCTTTTGTTGTTGTAACACCTGAACAGCCTGCCGAACAAGAGCTGACTTGCCGCCATGCTCATCTAGAAAAATCCCGAAAACAGTTGGTCCGCTTCCAGACATCAACACAGAAGATGCGCCCACATTAAGAAGTTTTTGCTTAAGGACCTCAATTTCTGGATAAAAATAAATAGTTACCCGTTCCAGATCATTGCCTCCTGCACAGGGCAAGTTATGAGCCATATTTTTTTGACAATCACACAATTTAGAATCTTTAGCTATCATTGTCAACGCATATTTTTCATATACCCAACGCGTAGACACGGAAAAGCCCGGATTAGCAAGAACCACAGTACAGTTCTTCAGGGATTGTACTGGGTACATCCGATCGCCTATCCCTTCAGCACGCACAGCACCATGATCTGTCACAAAAAATGGAACATCTGCTCCCAGTGGCCTGGCAATCGCAATCAATTTTTCGACGGAAAAGCCTGCACCAAACAGCCTATTGAGCCCAGCAAGGACAGTACCAGCATCACTGCTTCCACCTCCAAGCCCTGCAGCAACGGGGATGTTCTTCTCTAGGGTAATATCAACCCCCCCCTTTCCCCATTCACATACCGCAAGAAACGTTTCCGCCGCTCTCCAGACGATATTGGAGCAATCTTCCGGCAGGTCCGAATCAGGACAGTGCAAAGCAATCCCCGGCTCATCAGTCAGCGTCAGCGTCACAACATCACAGAGATCCAGCTTCTGCATCACGGTATCGAGATCGTGATAGCCATCAGGGCGCCTCCCTAGAATCCGTAGGGACAGATTCACCTTGGCCGGCGCCCGTAACACAAGGGAAGTTCCGGAAATATCTAACACCAATCATTTACCTCAACAAGACAACTAGAATCTGAGGGCCCAACGACTTATTTTTTAATTGACTTTACAAAACGTATCTTGACATCATAGAGAATACCTTTCAGCATCCCCTCCTCGTCAGAAGTCAGATTTCCCTTTGTTTTCTCCTGCAAAAGCATCAAAGTGTCAATCCCGTGCCGGGCCAGTTCATAATCAACCTGCTTCTTTCCTGTTTCCGGATCAGCAATTTCACCCAGATGATAGAGAACCGAGGTATTTAACGACATAATAAATGCAGGAAAAGTCACATTGGGCATGACGCATTTGCCGTTTCGATCAGGAACCTTTCCCTCTCCACAAGGACAACCTTGCTCTTTTTTTTCATCCATAGCGCAAACCCAACTCCTTCAAAAGATTGAACCCGGCAAAGGCCATGTTATTTATAACTCACCATCTCCAGGGCAATAGCCCCGTCAATGTAGTCAAGGGCCTGCACCTCAGCCAGTAATTCCTTGGAGATCGGAATATTGGTATTGAGAAAAATGACATTCTGCTCACTGGACTCCTCACGGCCAACTGTCATCCTGGATATATTGACGCCGGCCTTGCCCAAAGTGGTACCAAGATCACCAATAACCCCGGGAACATCTTTATTGTAAACCAGAAGCATTGGTCCTGCTGGAAGCGCCTCCAAACGGAAGGCATTCAAGCGAACCAGGCGCGGCTCTTTTTTACCAAAAACAGTTCCCACTAGGACATTTTCGCCCTCACTGGACTTGACCCTGATGGTCAGGGTATTGGTAAAGTCATCGGACTGTTCAGTTCTGGATTCAACCACCCTGATTCCCCGATCACGGGCAATAACCGGGGCATTAACATAGTTAACGGCATCCTGAAGAATGGGAGTAAACAGACCTTTCAGAAAGGCAACGGTGATGGGACTGGTGTTCAGATCCGCCAGTTCACCACTGTATTCAATGCTCACATCCTGAACACTGCCTTTCGCCATCTGCATATGCAGAGAACCCAGCATCTCACCCAGATTAATATAGGGACCAACCTGAGCCAACACGTCGCCGCTCACTGAGGGCACATTCACAGCGTTGGCAATAACCCCGGTCTTCAGATAATCAGCCACCTGCTCGGCAATGGTCAGGGCCACATTCTCCTGGGCCTCACTGGTGGATGCGCCAAGATGAGGGGTACAAATAAAATTATTCAAGCCGAGCATGGGGCAATTTTCCATGTTAGTTGGCTCCACCGCAAAGACATCAAGGGCCGCACCCGCAATTTCGCCATCAACCAACGCCTTGTACAGGGCCTCTTCGTCGCAGACCCCACCGCGCGCGCAATCAATAAACATGGCGTCTTTCTTCATATTCGTGAAGAACTCTGTGGATAAGACCTTGTCCGTCTCCTTGGTCAGCGGCACATGCACTGTGATGTAGTCAGAACGCTTGGCCAGCTCTTCCAGACTGACAAGCTCCACACCGAGCTTTTCCACCAGTTCTTTGGGCATATGGGGATCATAGGCAATAACCTTCATCCGCAAACCCTGAGCCCTGTTGGCAACGATGGCGCCGATCCGGCCAATACCGAAGATCCCTAGGGTCTTACCCGTCACCTCACGACCCATGAAACTCTTCTTCTCCCACTTCCCTGCCTTCATGGAGGCGGTGGCCTGGGGAATATTTCGTGACAGCGACATCATTAAGGCAATGGCATGCTCAGCCGCAGTGGTGGCATTACCATCCGGCGCATTCATAACCACAATCCCTTTCTGACTGGCAGCCGGAATATCAACATTGTCAAGGCCGATACCGGCCCGCCCCACCACCCGCAACTTGTCAGCCACAGCGACAATCTCGGCTGTCACCTTGGTGGCGCTGCGAATCACCAGCCCATCATAATTGCCGATAATCTTCTTCAACTCTTCCGGGGCAAGACCGGTATTGATATCAACGTCCAGACCGGCATCACGCAGGATCTGTGCTCCGGCAGGAGACAGATTGTCACTAATCAGTACTTTCATTTTTACTCCTCACTAGTCATAATTCGGATCATAATTTTTAATGGATAACCCTTCGGTCACAGCCACCCGAAGTGAGCAGGCATGATCAAGTGTATTCCCATTTAAGGGAATACCCGGAACCACTATACAAGTATCAATAATTTCTGAATATCATGAATTTTTTCACAAAAATGAGATAATATACAAGCTTCAAGCAAAGAGAACAACAAAAATACTCCTCTTAACAAGGAACAAGTCCCGACAATTTATTTATTATTCAGAGCATTGCCGGCAACAACCTCAACCTTAGCCTTGATACCGACACAGAATTCAATCCCTTTCCACAACTCTATCTTCATTCCAGCCCCCGAAAACACTGTAGAATCTGCATTTTCGTCATCATAACTATTGAACAATAGAGTTGAAAACGATATAACGATTCCGTATTCATTCTTTATTCCACTTTTCAAACACACTGATCAAATCAGCCGATCATTTCAAGGAGTTTTCATGACAGAAACACGACTGCGTTTTCCGCCGAGCCCAACTGGTTATCTCCATATAGGTGGGGCTCGAACAGCTCTCTTCAACTGGCTTTATGCCAAGAAAACAGGCGGCAAACTGATCCTGCGCATTGAAGACACGGACACTGAACGTTCCACACAAGGCTCCATCCAGGGCATCCTCGACGGTCTTGAGTGGCTGGGTATTGACTGGGATGAAGGCCCCTATTTCCAGACGAAATTCAGCGCTGATCATCTGGCCGCTGCCCACCGATTACTGGCCGAGGGCCATGCCTACAAATGTTTTTGCACCAAGGAAGAGCTTGAGGCCAGAAAAGAAGCGGCAATAGCCGCCAAACAGCATATGGGCTACGATGGCACCTGTCGCAATCTGACCCCGGAACAGGTCGCGGAGAAAGAGGGCGCGGGTCTGCCCTATGTCATCCGCTTCAAGGTGCCTGAGCGCAGCGGCATGCTTGGCTATGACGACAAGGTCCTCGGACGTATTGAACACAGTTACAGCGAGGTCGATGACTTTGTCATTGTCCGCTCCAACGGCAAGCCCCTCTACCTGCTTTGCAATGTAGTGGATGACATCCGTGACCGGATCACCCATGTGCTTCGCGGCCAGGACCACATGACCAACACCACCCGTCAGGTCTTACTTTACGAGGCGCTGGGGTCTCCATTGCCGGTCTTTGCCCATATGCCGCTCACACTCGACCTGAAGAAGGCCAAGATCTCCAAACGCAGCCATGGCGAAATCGTCGCCGTTCAATTTTACAAGGAACACGGTTTTATCCCTTGGGCCTTCTGTAACTTCCTGGTCCTGCTGGGATGGTCACCAGGTGACGACAAAGAGATCTTTTCCCGCGAGGAACTCATTGAGGCATTTACCCTGGAGCGGATCAACAAGTCCAACTCCATCTTCAATTACCGCAAGGGGGATGAAAAATTCTTCACCGACCCAAAGGCCATTTCTATCAATGAACAATATCTGCGGACCATGGATATTGGAGAAATTGGCGACATGGTCCAGAAGGTCCTGGAGAAAGAAGGGCTGTGGGACGCATCCTATGCAGGAGAGAGGAAGGAGTGGTACCTGCACACCCTGGATCTGATCCGCGACCGCTTTCACACCCTCAACGATTTTGCCACACTGGGACGCGCCTATTTTTCCGATGATTTCCTGGTTGAAACCAAACCACTTCAAAAAAACCTGCTCAAATTTCCAGAGCTTCAACAATGGTTACCCCTGCTCGCCGACCGTTATCAGACCCTTGAACACTTCACGGCCGAAGAGACGGAGCGGGTGGCAAAAGAACTGGCCGAGGAGAAGGGAGTCAAACCCGGTGTCATTGTCAATGGCATGCGCACTGTAGTCACCGGGCAACTGGCCGGAGCCTCCATGTATGATATCCTCATGACCCTGGGACGGGAAAAGGTAATGCGGCGGCTTCGTGATGTTGATAAGTTCTTTCAATAAGCGCTGTAAAAAAGAACGCGGTCACCTCAATGACCAAAACGACATAAAAAGCCCTAACGAAAAAATTTCTAACACACTAATTCTTTCGCAACGGCTCCTCGAAAAGGCAGAAAAATAAAATCTTTTGGCATAGAGCTGGATAAATAAAGCAGGATTAGAAAATAATGACAGACAACACCGAAATCTCACGCGAAGCAAAACCCCTTGATTTCATCAGACAGATCATTGCCGAAGACCTGCGTTCAGGTAAACACCAACAAACGGTAACTCGTTTTCCACCTGAGCCTAATGGCTTTCTGCACATTGGCCATGCCAAATCCATCTGCCTCAACTTCGGCATTGCTCTTGAAAACAACAGTCCCTGCCACTTACGCTTTGATGATACCAATCCGAGCAAAGAAGAATCCGCCTATGTTGAATCCATTAAGCGGGATGTCAAATGGCTTGGCTTTGACTGGGGCCAAGACCTCTTCTATGCCTCTGATTATTTCGACCGGCTTTATGGATATGCAATCCAGCTGATCAAACTGGGCAAGGCCTATGTATGTGAACTCTCTGCAGAAGAAATTCGGGCCTACCGTGGCACCCTTACCGAACCAGGCAAAGAGAGTCCGTACCGGAATAGGACCATTGAGGAGAACCTGGATCTTTTCCAGCGGATGAAAGATGGTGAATTTGATGAAGGCAGCCGGGTCCTGCGGGCCAAGATCGACATGGGTTCCCCCAACCTGAACATGCGCGACCCGGTCATCTACCGAATACTGAAAGTCGCCCACCACCGCACCGGTAATACGTGGTGCATCTATCCCATGTATGACTACACCCACTGCATATCCGATGCCATTGAGGGGATCACCCACTCCCTCTGCACCTTGGAGTTTGAGGACCACCGCCCTCTCTACGACTGGTTCCTTGATACCCTGAAGACAGCATGTCATCCCCGGCAGATTGAATTTGCCAGGCTCAACCTGACCTACACCGTCATGAGTAAACGCAAGATCCTGCAGCTGGTGCAGGGCGATTATGTTCAAGGTTGGGATGATCCGCGCATGCTCACCATCTCCGGCCTCAGACGGCGAGGGTATTCAGCATCGGCCATTCGCAAATTCTGTACCGATATCGGTATTGGCAAGAAAGAAAGCTGGATCGACATGAGTGTACTCGAAAATGCGGTACGGGATGACCTCAATGAGACAGCGCCCAGGGTCCTGGTCGTGCTCAACCCCCTGAAGGTGATCATTGATAATTATCCGCAAGGGCAGAGCGAAGAGATGGAGGCCCAGAATCATCCCCAGAGGCCGGAGATGGGCAGCAGAAAGATCCCCTTTTCCCGTGAGATCTACATTGAACGGGATGACTTCATGGAAGATCCGCCAAAAAAATTCTTCCGCTTGGGGCCAGATCGTGAGGTCCGTCTCCGTTACGGCTATTTTATCCGCTGCGTGTCCGTGGTCAAAGATGCAGCATCAGGAGAAATCACCGAGATCCACTGCACCTATGACCCGGAGACCCGAGGCGGTTCCGCACCTGATGGCCGCAAAGTCAAAGGTACTATCCACTGGGTCTCCGCAGCCCACGCCATTCAGTGTCCTGTACGGCTCTATGACCGCCTGTTCTTGACCGAGAACCCAGACGCTGACAAACAGGTTGACTTCAAGGAACACCTGAACCCAAATTCTCTCACCATTCTTGACAACTGCATGCTCGAACCATCTCTGGCCAAGGCACAAGCAGGGGAAAGCTTTCAGTTTGAACGTCATGGCTATTTCTGCGCCGATCTGATTTCCTCTCAGCCAGGAGCACCTGCCTTCAACCGGACCGTCACCTTGAGAGATTCCTGGATAAAGACTGACAAATCGTAAGGACGCCTGCACACAGAATAACTGTTCCGCAATACAACTGGAGGCTAAGGGTGTAGCGGCTGTTTTGCAGAGTATTTTCCCACAAATCTGGTTTTTTTCTCTCATTTCCATCACATCTGTTCTTAATTAATGGGGCTACGTGGTATTTTTCTCTAGTTTTTGTTAGATATTTCAAAAAAAGGTAAATATATATCTTGACGCATTTTCCTTATATCTTTACTTTGTAATAGAAGTTCTTTGCCGAGCTACATTATTTCAGCTCTGCCTTTTAGACAAAACCAATACTCATTACAATCGAACGACGACAACCGAATACCCGTAAATAAGAAGGAGTTCCCTTGAAAAAGAAAATACTCGTAGCCAATCGCGGAGAGATTGCCATCCGCATCATGAGGGCTATCCAGGAATTAGATTATGAGGCCGTGGCAGTTTATGAAACCCCTGACAAAGATTCACGCCATATCCGGCTCGCCAGCGAGGCCGTCCTTCTTGGTGACGGGCCACGCTGCGATTATCTGAACATTGAGAAGATCATCAAGGCTGCCAAACGTACAGGCGCCTGTGCCATTCATCCGGGTTACGGTTTTCTTGCCGAAAATCCGGATTTTGCCAAGGCATGTGAGGACGCCGGCATCATCTTTATCGGTCCCACCTCCGAGGTTATCTCCAATCTGGGTAACAAAGTCATTGCCAGAAGGATCATGGCCGAGGCCGGAATCCCCATGGTTCCAGGGACACCGAACCTGTCTGCAGGAGAAGATGGCGTCCAGGAGGCGTTGACCTTTGCCGGGAAATACGACTACCCCATCATGCTCAAGGCCACCTGCGGCGGCGGCGGCCGTGGAATCAGGCTTATTGAGTCAGATGAGCAGATGCGCAAGGAGATCCCGGTGGCCCGTTCCGAGGCAAAGGCAGCATTTAATGATGAGTCTGTTTATCTGGAGAAGGTGGTGATCAACCCCAAACATGTGGAGGTTCAGATCATTGCCGACAAGGAAGGTGCCACCATCCATTTGGGAACCCGTGACTGCTCCATCCAGCGCCGGAATCAGAAACTCATTGAGATTGCCCCCTCTATGATTGGCGACAAAGAGCTTTTGGAGAAGATCTGTCAAACTGCGGTCAAGGCCGCAAAGGCCTCCAACTACACCAATGCAGGTACCGTTGAGTTCCTGATCGACAAGGACTTCAACTACTATTTCATGGAGATCAACACCCGGGTCCAGGTTGAGCATACCGTAACCGAGATGATCACCGGCATTGATATCGTCCGTACCCAGATCAAGCTGGCACTGGGCAAGCCCCTGTCCTTCACTCAGGATGATATCCAGTTGCGGGGTCATGCCATCGAGATGCGAATCAACGCCGAAGATCCGCAGACGGATTTCATGCCGGAAGGCGGCAAGACCGTCTCTGTATATCGCTCACCAGGCGGCTACGGGGTTCGTCTCGACGGATTTGTCTATCAGGGCTATACCATTCCCCAGGTATATGACTCCCTGCTGGTCAAGCTGACCGTCCATGGATTCTCCTGGAACGAAACCGTGAGCCGGGTGCGCCGCTGTTTGCAGAACTTTGATATTGCCGGTCCTAAAACCACCATTCCTTTTTACCTGAATATCGTGCAGGATCCAGATTTTATAAAAGGTGATTTCAACACCTCTTTTCTCGATACCCACCCACAACTCTTTGAGTATAAGGAAACACCCAATGAGGCGGAGAAGCTGTCCAAACTGATTGCCGAAATCCATCATCGCGGCACGAATGCCTACGCCTTTTAAGGCCTATTTGACAACAGCGGAAACTCTTTATAACTTTATTTAGATACGCTTCTTATTTTCCACGGCCCTGCCCGGATAAAGAAGAATATGACGATCCCCCCACGAGGACAAATTATGGAACGCATTATACAGGGAATGGCCCCCAGCGAGGTTGTCGCCCAACTCAGAAAGGCTGACGGCTATTATATCACCAACACGGCCCGAGACCTCTCTCAATCTGATTTCAAGAATCGCATCCTGCTGCATACCGACATGCTTGCCGCACCGTCCCGTGAACGGGCCGGCTATTTCTCACTTGAGATTACCGGGGGCGCCTCGATTCATGTGGATATCCTCCGCAAACAGGTTGATCCGTTTCTCAAGCTTCAACTCCTGCGCGAAAAGATGCCCAACACCATGTTTCAGACCTTGTGTCGCGGGGTGAATCTCTTTGGCTATCGTCCTTATCCGCAGAATGTTATCCGCTTCACGGTTCGTGAGTTCGCAAAATATGTAGATGTGTGGCGAACCTTTGATTTCATGAATCATATCCCAAACATGCAGGCCGTATTTGAGGAAGTGGCCAAGGCCGGGAAGATCAATGAACCCTGCATCTGCTTTTCCACCGGTCCGGAACACACCGACGACTTCTATATCAAAAAGGTCAAAGACATCCTGGATGTCACCGGCACGGACATCATCCTTTGTATTAAAAACCATGGCGGCCTGGGTTCGCCGCAACGTATCGGTCAACTGGTCGATGCCATTAAACAGAGTTATCCGGATCTGCCGATCCATTATCATGGACACAATACCGACGGCAACGATATCGGTCGGATCGCTGCTGCCGTCATCAATGGCGCATCCATTGTCGATGCCAGTGATTCCTCCATGACTGGATATTACGGCCCTGCTCCCAGCCTCACCGTTATCCAGACCCTGAAAGAACTGGGCTACAAAGCCGTGGGTATTGATGAAGATGCCGTGATTGAGACCTCAGAGGTCATCCGCGACCAACGCCAATATTACGCTGCCTTTGAGTCCCAGATCAAAGGATTCCAACCAACTGTGCAGATCCACAAGCTCCCTGGCGGGGCCATGGGTTCCAGCCTGGAGCAGGCAGCAAAAGGTGGTTTCCTTGATAAGATGCCCGACATCCTGCACAAAGAATTACCAAGAGTCCAAAAAGAGCTCGGCAACTACTGGTCGGTAACTCCCGGATCCCAGATCCTGTGGACCACTGCGGTTGCCAATGTCCAAGGCGGAGAGCGCTACGGCAATCCATCCGGTGACCTGCGCAACCTGCTCCTTGGTAAATATGGCCCATTTCCTTTCTACCAGCCGGAAGAGTGGATCTATGAAAAAGTGCTGGGTACCGACTGGAAAAAGGTGTTGGAGCAGGAAGGGGGAATGGACGAGATAGAGGACATGGATCTCGAGCATGAACGTACAACCTTGAGCGAAAAAATTGGCGTTGAACCCACCGATCAGCAGCTGGTCCTCTATCTGCAACATCCCAATGATGCCGTCAACTTTTTCAAGTTTGAGGAAGAATTTGGCAAAGTCTATGTCCTGCCTCCATCCATCTTCCTGCATCAGGGTAAATTTAACGTAGGATCAACCCTTTCCTTTACCGATCATTACGGCAAGGAGCACGTCATCGAAATCGGACCGTCCATGGTCAATGAACATAATGGCGAGTCCAATGTCTATCTCAATGTGGATCACCATCAGCGTATCTACGCCTTTGCCCCCGAGGCCAAAGCAGGGGTGGCTGCCGCCGCTACGGTACTCTCCAAGGAAGAGATCCAGGCCCTGGCCAAGAATGGCGATATCCGCGCCCCATTTGCCGGAAACATCTGTGAGATAAGCGTCAAGGAAGGTCAGGAGGTGGCTGCCGGTGAACAGGTGGCCATGATGGAGGCCATGAAGATGCAAACCCCTGTGGTCAGTGCCATTGCCGGCATTGTAACCACCATATCGGTCAAGGTGGGAGATGCAATCAAACCAGGTGCTAAAATTGCAAAGGTTGATATTGACGAATAACACTTTTGCATCCAGGCCTTTCAGGATCTAATCATAAAAGCCCCTTCATGCAGAGTCATGAAGGGGCTTTTATGATTTTAACGATGATGCGGCTCTGCCGTGAAACAGGGAGGATACGATGAAGGCGCTTATTATCAGTGCAGATGGTTTCGAGGATTCGGAACTGCTGGTTCCCTACTATCGATTTCTTGAAGAGGGAATAGAGATCGACATCGCTTCAATCAAGAGTGACCCGATTATCGGCAAGCACGGGTATCGTGTCATGACCACTCGCACCCTGGCCCAGATTGATTCCTCCTTGTATGACATCCTGATCCTGCCTGGAGGAAAGGCCCCCGCTCTCCTTCGCAACAACGAGAAAATACTCGCCCTGGTCCACCAATTCTTTAAAGATGGAAAAACGGTAGCTGCCATATGTCATGGTCCACAGATCCTGGTCTCGGCGGGTGTACTTAGCGGCAGAAGAGCCACCTGCTACAAGAACGTGGCAGAAGAGTTAAAGGAAGCAGGATGCAGCTACACAGACGAACAGGTGGTGGTCGATGACAATCTGATCACCTCCAGGGTACCTGCTGATCTGCCTGCATTCATACGGGAGATAATGAAGAGATGCCGTAAACCAACCGGGCTTGACAAGAAGAAACTGGCCCTCATTCATATTGTCAAACGGGACCTTCATCTCTCAGACCAGGAATATCGGGATATCCTGCAGCAGGTGACAGGCGTCCGCTCGGCCAAGGATCTGGACGAGAAGGCCTTCAACCACTTGCTCCGCTATTTTGCCCGGAGCAAACGGTATCAGATAAACCCCTATGGCCTTACCTTCAGACAGAAATATTTCATCAAACATCTCCTGGCAGATCTCCACTGGGACGAAACTCACTTCCACAATTTTCTGAACAAATATTATCAGAAAAAAGGGATTAACGACTTGACCAAGGGAGAGGCAAGCAAGGTTATTGAATCATTAAAAAACATCATAAAACATACTGACAGGAACAGCCAGCCTGAAGCTTAAACAAACAGGCAAACACCTTTTCCCTTCTTACTCATCATGCTTCCACTTTGACAGTGCTGGCCTGGGGGCCATTATCCCCCGCTTCCTCATGAAAGCGGACCATGTCGCCAATGGTCAGGGCATCAAAATCCATATTCAGAACACTGTTACGGTGGAAATAAATCTCCCGGCCATCCAGCGTGGTGATGGTCCCATAATCCTCCATGGGGAAGAGCTCACTGATCCGACCTCGAGGCACCTCCTCATGCATCTTGACTTCCCCCTTTCTCTTGCAAGAATATTCATCCAGCTTGCGATCGACGGCATTAAAGGCATCGCGAAGGGATAGAAAGACGTCCTCAGCCTCTTTATGCTGGGCAGATGGTTCCCGATTGATGACAAACTTTCCTTCCGGACAGCTGATATCAATCCTGGTCTTGAAGAGCCCCCCTTTTTGATGGCGTTGGGCCGGAGCCTCAACTACAATGTGGCAACTGATGATCTCAGGATGGTGACTGGTTAATTTGTCGACCCGTTTTCGGATATCCGCATCTATTTTCTCGGATGTTTCCATATTGCGAAAGGTGATCTGTAAAGGTACTTGCATAGCTTTCCTCCGAAGATACAGGGTTCATGGTCAAATAGGGATGAACTGTTTTCCTTAACATCTGTCAATCTATGCACGGGTGAGCGGTACAAAGGACACGGGTAACACATTCCTGGTAGTGAATATCCCTTGCTGATCTTTTTCCAGCACCAACAATTCCTGAACCACATAAGGGGAACCAACGGGAATGATCATTTTTCCGCCCGGCTTAAGTTGTTCCTTCAAGGAGGGCGGTACATGAGTGGCTGCGGCTGTGACCATGATACCGTCAAACGGGGCATACTCGGGCCAACCATGGTAACCATCACCCTGCCGCACCTCAACGTTCCCATAGCCCAGCCTCTGCAGAAGCTCCATTGCCCTTTCTGCCAGGGCAGGAATGATCTCAATAGTGTAAACCTTCCTGACCAGCAGGGAAAGAATAGCAGCCTGATATCCTGAGCCGGCACCTACCTCCAGGACCACATCCCCTTTCTCCGGGCAGAGAAGATCCGTCATCAGGGCAACGATGAAAGGCTGGGAGATGGTCTGCCCCTTGCCAATGGGCAGGGGGGTGTTCTCATAAGCCATTGCTGCTAGGCTGGGTGGCACAAAATCCTGCCGTGAGACCAAACGCATAGCCTCCATTACCTCGGGCAACAATGACGAGCGTCCGGTAAATCCTTTGGTAAACGAGCACTCGATCTCAATGGTGTGAAGCATGGCATCTATTTGTTGCCTGTTACTCATCTTCTCTTCAACCACCTCCTGTTGTCGGTTTCTCTTACGACAATCGATTCGGAATACTTTGAATGAACAAACAACTGTTCGTTCTTATTCCCGGACCCAGCTCAGGCGAATAATTTTTTCCGCATCACCATAGGCAAACTCAAGATCGCCCTGATACGCATGTTTCAAGGCCTCACCAATCCGCCGGGCTAGATGGATACCAGTGGTGGTGATCAGGGTATAATCTTCTTCTGTGGTAATGGCCATCAACCGCTCCATTGGATGTTCGCCTTTTTCCTGGGCCTCAAGGTTGTGAATCAAATTAAGCATTTCCTCTTGATGGCTGCCGAAAAAGGTGCCTTTAACCTCCAGATAACCGGCTGGGAACACATCCTTAATACGCTGGCAGGCCGGGCAGATAATAGAATGGGCATTGTCAGCCGACTCCATCCATACCCATCTTCCATCAAGAAATACGGCGCTGCATTCACTACAGACCGTAGGCTCGGGCCACTTTTCCTGTTCCTTATAGGTGTCGTGACGCTCTTCCTGGATCAACTTATCCTGCCTTCCCTGTTTCTGGTCCATACTTCCTTGTTTTTTCTGGCTCATAAAAAATCTCCTTTCACATTGTCCCTGCCTATCATCTACGCGCTCATGATTGAAGCACCCTCTGACAAGCGGTTGACTGGATTTCATACCTCCTTCATCTTACCTGGTTCTTCTCTTTATTAAAGTATACATCTAAATATGGGTACAGATGCAAGGAGATAAATAAATATGAATATAAATTTTTCCCAGGCTCTTCCCTGAGCTGCAATCTAAAATAGAATCAGCCCTTTGGTGGATGCCTTTGATATTGCGAAATCCTTCCTGTAAAAGGGCACTATGACTTCTCTCTTGTTTTTTATACAGGTAGCATGATATGCCATAAAAAAAGACACTCTCATTTTTTACCTGATACTTCTTTCAATTATTAACAAGAGATATCAAAAGTACGGAATCTTACGAGAGGAGGTAACGAATCCTTATGTCGCCAATCACTCAAGACTCATCAGTGCAGACAATTTCTGAACTTTTTTTCCTCGCCGGCATCAGCATCAACGGCCCCCGCCCCTGGGACATCCAGATCCACAACCCCGAATTCTACGACCACATTCTCTGTGGAGGTTCTCTCGCTCTGGGAGAGAGCTATATGGCCGGCTGGTGGGACTGTCCCTCCCTTGATCAGTTCTTTTTTCGCGTCCTGCGAAACGATCTTGACCTAAAACTCAAAAAATCCAGGTCTGCTCTTCTCTGCAGCATCAAAGCCACCCTCTCCAACTGCCAGAACAAAAGAAAGGCCTTGGAGGTAGGCAGAAAACATTATGATGTCGGCAATGATCTCTTTGAATGTATGCTCGACAAACACATGACCTACAGCTGTGCTTACTGGGATAACGAGACCGTGGATCTCACTGAGGCCCAGGAGGCCAAACTGGAGCTTATCTGTCGGAAGGTCAAACTGGAAGCGGGGATGCGCGTGCTCGATATCGGATGTGGATGGGGAAGTTTTGTCTGCTATGCGGCCCAAAACCATGGCATTGAAGCAGTGGGAATAACCATCTCCAAGGAACAGGCCAAACTGGCCCGTAAGCGTTGCGCCGGGCTGCCCATCGACATCCGCCTCCTTGACTACCGTGATCTGTCTGAGGAATTTGACGCTATTGTTTCAGTCGGTATGTTCGAGCATGTGGGCTACAAAAATTACCGCGAGTTCATGCAGATGGTCAACCGTTGTCTGAAGCCGGACGCTCTCTTTCTGCTTCATACCATAGGTTCCAACAACTCAACCCACCATGGAGACCCCTGGTTTGACAAATACATTTTCCCGAACGGCATGCTCCCCTCCATCGAGCAGATGGGTAAGGCCAGTGAGCTCCTGCTTGTCATGGAAGACTGGCATAACATCGGCATTCACTACGACAAAACACTGACAAGCTGGTTTGCCAATTTCGATCAAAGCTGGCCAAGGCTGCAGGACAGATACAGCAAAACATTCTATCGGATGTGGAAATATTACCTTCTCTCCATGGCGGGTGCCTTCCGCTCGCGGACAACACAGGTGTGGCAGATCGTCTTCTCAAAAAAGGGCAGACTGGCAGGTTACCAGAGTCATCGTTAAAACGGCTGAGATCAGCGATACAGATCCGGATCGAGAATCCGGTCGATGGTCAATCGGGCTGATACCAAGGGCGCGATAAAGGTATTGGCCATGTCATGTTCTTCATCCCGTTTACGGGAAAGAAAAGTGATACGATCCTGCATCCGGTCACGCTGGAAACGAAGATAAACAGAATTCCGGGTGGGTTTATATTTGCGGTCAAAATCTGGGCCAAAATAATCATTGCCATTTTTCGGCACCAAGAGTCCCTTAAAGGTACGCCACTCCCGCCACTGAATATTCCCCCGCACCAGTTCGGTTACAATAGCCAGCGACAGCTCTTTGGCGATATTCTCCAGATCATCACCCACACCGAAGGCATGGGTATTCATAATAAAACACTCACATCCCATTTTGAAGAGTTTACGAAACTGCTCGCAATCCTCCAGCAAGGAATGGACCCGGAAGGGATTGGCAAAGGGCTCGATGACCAATTTCTCCAGCTCAAGGGCATCAACATTTTCCACTCCCTTGGCCCGCATGGTAGAAAGCGAAGCGCCCATGGCCACGGCCAGTGAACTGCTCGTAACTTTGGAGATTGGCGGCAGGCTCGTATCTTTCTGCAGCCAGATCAAGATGCCTGGCCGTTCACAGTGTCCCGCATGGCGAAACATATCCCGGCTCTTCAGACAGCGGCCGTTATTGTTACGCACATCCCCATGCACCATCCGCTTCCCACCATCAGACATGGCCATCACCCCGACATTCTGGGCCGAATAGAAATATTTGAGCTGCGAGTCATCACTGGTAACCGCATCAGTCTTATCAAACAGAGAGGGTTCCAGGGCCACTGAGAAATCCCGTTCCAGGTCAATAAGAAAGGCATCATCGTGGATCACGGTGACCTTTTCCTCAGCGGTCAGCATTCCCTCATGATCCAGGCTGTTGGTGATTGAGGATTTTCCCGAACCGGAAAGACCAAAAACAGCCACCGGCGGCATATTGCCGATCTTCTTGATGCCGCCGTGACAGGCCACCATATTATGGCGCACCCCGATGGTCCAGGCCAGGGTCAGAGTTCCCTTTTTTCGTTCACCGAAATACCTCAGACCGAGAATGGCGATACAGTTAGTCATCTCATCAATGATAACACAGCCATTCGGATAATCCGGATGACTCCATTCAGGATCGGCAAAGGCGATGATATCAGGCTCGTTGATGATCCGTGATTTGGCGTAAATATCACTCCAGGGCTTGATAAAAGGACAGAAATTTATACCCCAGTCAAGCATGTTTTTGGCATCGGTGGCAGGACTGAGGAGATGGGCCTTGATCATGAAATCAGCATGCAGTCCAATCACCCCTTCCAGGTGCAGAGCCGGCCGTTTATTGAACTGATAGACCGCCTCACGCAGCAGGGCCTGAATCCTGTCACTCTGGCCCTTGTCAAAGGTACGCACCAGAAGACGGGCACGGGCAGTGCGTCCGACAACAGACCCATCGTTGGACACCAGAACGACTGCATCCTCGGGAAGACCGAACTGGCCTGGATTGTACATGGGCTGAGAGGTCGCCACGATCTCTGGTTGACGAAGCGAGAGCTCATACAATTCAGCCATGGAAGTCTTGTAAACTGAATTAGCATACAAGCCGGTCTCGATGATGGCCCGCCAGGGGGAAAAGGGAATCTGTTGCACGGTTGCCATGAATATTTTTCCTTTATCAGTTGCAGGGGTCACAGTAGGCATAGATCAGCGACAATTATTTATTCTTTATATGCTTATGGTATGTGGAAGCAGCCTTCGATGTCAAGCTTTAAGCTTTCAGTGTGCACGGCAACAAAAACCACATTCAGTAAGCAATACGTTTATGGACATCCCCTTCTGTCCATGCCCTCTTGGTATTCAAATCATATTTTGGCGTTATTTATCTTCTGTCTCGGAATCGACATTACCACCACGTGGCCACGTGCAGGTATCCAGAAAAGAAAAAGATGTCTCATCCTTCAGGGATATGAGCAATTGTTCAGGATCATTCAGAAAGATATCGGCCCGTTTACTTGGATCAAAGAAAATCTTATCATCCGGAGTAATGAGATTAAGATCTTCCCAGCGAGTCAGATAATATTGGATCAACATAGGCAATTCGGTAAAAACAGTGATCCTCGGATCCGGATCGACAAAGCTCGATTGACTGAGTTTTGTCGCCGACAGACTCTGCGTCTGATAAAAATTCTGCAGAAACATCAACTCGGGCGGCATCTTGGACTCAATGCCGATCCGTCTCAGCATCCTGGTTAACGCTACCATGCAACCGGCTCCAAACCTGGCCAAGGGATAGGGCAGGAAAATTTCCTTTGGCCGCTTCAGCTCCATGTAAGACTTAATGGTGAGAATAAGTTGACTCAATAACACTGGATTGGGATCGACAAAGTGAAAGGTCTGACCGCTGAACTCTTCCCGGTGGTTCAGGATATGATGGACAAAAGATGGGACTTTTTTCGCATTGGAGTACGAATGCATGGCCTGATGATTGGTGAAAAGAAAGGGCATGGTTTGATCAGCCAGCGCAAAGAGCATCCGTTGAAAGCCCTGGATTTTGTGATCGTGCGCTCCATAAACCACGGCCAGACGGATATTGGTATAATCAAGGCCGAGGGTGCGGTGCATTTCCTGCAGGGCCAGTTCCGCCAGTAATTTGGATTTGGGATAGTTGGCCAGTTTTGGGCTTAAGCTCAGTTGATCATCTTCAGCAAGATTTTCCCCTGTCGGCATGACGGCAGCAGAACTGAAATGGATATAGGGAATAGCCAGATCCACCGCAGCCCTGGCCAGGTTGACAGTGCCAAGGTAATTTGTCTCCAAAGTAAGAAGGGGATTACTGTCAATGGAGGTGATGGCGGTATTGATGATAAAATCAGGTGTATTCCGTTTAAGATAGAGACGAATATCCTTAGGATCACGTATACTTAATCGTTTACTGTTGGGTGCCAGCAGCTCAAACTCGCCTTCGTTCCTGGTCTTGAAATAATGGAGGATGCCACCGCCGATCAGGCCGGAGCCACCGATCAGCACCCCGATTTTCTTGTCACTGTCTGGACGACCTTGTTTACCCATAAGAATCTCCTGTGACCGCTTACCGCCTGAGGGGCAGAACAGTTCTCCTTGTTTTTTTCCCCGGTGTTGAAAAACTCACCCCTACTTTAATATATGATACACAAGATGCTCTTTAGCGACAACTTCTTCATACTAGTATTTTTTTTAAAAACTTGTTTTCGCCTGCCTCATCAGATATCCTCAAAAAAGTAAAATGTCTTCCCAGGAGACTCAACTCTCACCTTTCTTGACTCACGGTTACACAAGAGTGGCAAAGCTTTTAAGTAATGTTATTCCCACACAAACGGGGATCAACTCTGCTTAAAGTGAGGTAGGTTGAAAAGAGTAAATGTATGGACGCAAGGCAATGAACGGATTGGCCCATATTCTGCAGATAGCCGTGTTCACCTTAGGTCTTAATAATACGGCTCCCTATCGAATGAGAGCACGTGACAAGCAGTCTAAATAAATAAACCAGCCTTAGAAGCGATAGGGGGAACAAAACCGACATGAAAAAAACAGTCATTTTGATTATCGACGACGATCCTGCGGTGAGGCAAGTCCTTGCCGATATCCTGGAGTTCAAGGGGTATGGAACTCTTGTAGCCAAAGACGGAGCGGAGGCGCTCTCTCTTATGCAAGCAAACGACATCGATCTGGCCCTTATTGACCTCGGACTACCGGACATCTCCGGACTGGACGTACTCTCCCGGATCAAGGCTGATCATCCGTCCACAGCTGCTATCATCCTCACCGGCAACGCCACACTCGAATCGGCCATGGATGCCACCAGTCGGGGAGCCTTCTCCTATCTGCAGAAACCGTATGATATCGATCAGCTATTGCTCCAGATCAAACGGGCGATAGAGAAACAGCAAGCGGATCTAGAACATGAGAAGCTTAATATCCAACTCCTGCAAGCTCAGAAGTTGGAGTCTGTTGGCCGATTAGCAGCCGGTATCGCCCATGAAATAAATACCCCCATCCAATTCATCAGCAGCAATATTGCCTTTCTCAAGGAAGCGTTCAAAGAATCATCTCACTTAATCACCAGCTTATTGGAACTTCTTGAATCCATTAAGAATGGTACCGTAACAGAGGCACAAATTAAGCAAAATGATGACATCCTTGCTCATCTTGACTGGGACTATCTGCAAGAAGAGATTCCCCGCGCCATCGATCAATCAAATGACGGGCTACAACGAGTTGCCTCAATTGTCCAGGCGATGAAAGAATTTTCACATCCTGGGAGTAAGCAGAAAGTCAATGCCGATCTCAATCAACTTATCGAGACAACTATTACAATTTCAAGAAATGAATGGAAATATGTGGCAACGGTTGATACCGACCTTGATCCTGAGCTTCAACCCTTGCCTTGCCTGGCTAATGAGATGGGTCAGGTTTTTTTGAACCTGCTGGTCAATGCCGCCCATGCCATAGAAAACCAGCTCGGCAATAATCCAGAGGGTAACAAAGGTAGAATTACTATCAGCACCAAACAGCATGACCAGCATGTGGAGATTCGGATTAGCGATACAGGCTGCGGCATACCCGCGCATATCCACAACAAGGTCTTCGATCCTTTTTTCACCACCAAGGACGTTGGCAAGGGTACTGGCCAGGGCCTGACTATTGCCCATGATGTTATTGTCGGCAAGCATAAAGGCACCCTTGTCTTTGAAGCAGAGCCCGGTTCAGGAACAACCTTTATTATTCGGTTACCGAGGCATCAGGAATGAGGTGGTCTCGGTCTCCCCGAAGAAAGAAGCGTTCATCTTCAGGGAGTCGACGTAGATGAATAGGCGGATAAAAGTGTCATGATCAGCATCAAGGCATCAAGTATAGCGTACCGGGAAACTGCAGGAACGGGGCTAGTCAACGCTAACATACTGAATCAACAAACAATTATTGTTAAATACAATCCTTTTTTTACGGCTATCACTCCCCTGCCCATAAATATCCCCGCCTTGCTTTCGCGTTATGAGCAACGAAACATGAAAAACAAACAATGATCTACCGCATAGCCGCCGACTCAATCCTCCTGCTCCATCTCGCCTTCACCCTTTTTACCGTACTGGGAGGCTTGTTGGTGCTCCGCCACCGCTTCCTTCTCGGGGTGCATCTCGCCGCCGTGTTCTGGGGGGTGGTGGTCGAGTGGGCGGACTGGGGTTGCCCGCTTACTCCCTTTGAAAAATTTCTCCGGGAAAGAGGAGACGAGGCGGGCTATGCCGGCGGATTCATCGAGCACTATGTTACCCTGCTTCTCTATCCCGATCACCTCACCACCGAGCTGCGTTACCTGCTTGGCATGGCGCTTATCGCCGTAAATATGATCATCTATGGGTATGTTTTTCTGGCACGTCGCCGAGGGGAATGACTGGCATGCGTGGTTTCATGGCTGGCTTCCTTTCTCGCTCGATTTCAGAAGAATCTTTCCTTCAGCGGTGAAATTCCACCAAGGCAGAGCCTCGCCGCCGTCAAGAAAATGCTTTACCGAGAGCAAGGTATAGAGCAGACAGGGATCGAGGCGACGGCCCATCACTTCTGACAGTTCACGATATATGGCAAGCGGCTCGCGCCTGGCAAGCTGATCGGGGTGCACGATGCCGATACGTCGAAGATCGGCGGCAATGGCTTTGCCGATGTTCGGCAGGTTCTCCAGTTGTACGGGCTGCTCTCGTTTGGTCGCTGGCATCGTTGTTTCTCCTAAGAGGCATAAGCCCTGACATCCCCGGCACGGAAGGCTTTAAGGCCCGCATCGGTGCTGATGGTGAGGTCAGGCGCCATGCTGCGAGAAGGCCAGAAGCAGGGTGAGCAGTGCGGCAATTGCCACCACAGCGGTCGCTGCGCTCAGCCAGAGCAGGCGCAGCCGATTGGTTTCGATGTGCCGGATAAGCTGTCCGTTCTGGTCGGCGAGTTCCTTAATGAGTTCGGAGGAGGCGAGCATCTGGCCGTGCAGGTCGGAGACCGCAGCCTCCAGGCTGAGAACACGGTCTTCGAGTGCGGCCAGGGGTTGAGCGTCGAGCGAGTCGGCCGGCTGCGAGCTCGCCTCCGCAACATCCGGCAAAGGAGATTTCCTGGCCACCGCGTTCCACAGCTTCATGGCGCCATCGGCAACCTTGGGCGCGTTGCTGATGACCTCGGACCAGGGAACGCTTTTGAGTACTGCTAGCCATGCGATTGCCATGAATGTGCCTCCTACGGGATTGATTATCCATAAAAAACAATAAACAAAAATAACTGAAAAAGATCGTTCCGGGAATAGCTGCCCTGGCGCTGATTGGCCAGGAGCTCCCTGCAAGTTGGGAGTTTGACCGCTGCTGCACGGAACGACAGGGGATCTTCCCGACCGGCAGGAATCAGGCCGTCCGGGCGTTGGAGTTGTTGCTTTGCAGGATCTGCAGGCGCTGATAGATGCCGGGACGCGCCATCAACTCCTCGTGGCTTCCTGCCTCGACCAGACGGCCGTGATCCATGACCAGAATGCGGTCGGCCCTGCGGATGGTGGAGAGCCGGTGGGCGATGACCACACTGGTCCGGTTGGCCAGGGTGGCGGCCATGGCCTTCTCGATGAGCATTTCCGTTTCGGTGTCAATGGAGGCGGTGGCCTCGTCCAGCACCAGGATGCGCGGGTCGCGGGCCAGCACCCGGGCCAGGGCCAGGAGCTGGCGCTGGCCGGCGGAAAAATCGAGGCCCGTCCCGCCGATGCGGGTTTCGAGCCCCTCCGGCAGTCCTGCGATCAGGCTGGTGAGCTGGGCGGTGGCAATCACCTCGCTCAGGCGCGCCTCACTCAACTGGAGGCCGAGCACGATATTCTCCCGCACCGAGGCCGGGAAGAGATACACCTCCTGCATGACCAGCCCGATCTGGCCGCGCAGAAAGAGGGGATCGAGATCTCGAAGGTCAATCCCGTCCACCTTCACCACGCCGTGGTCGGGGTCGTATAACCGTTCCAGCAGGCTGATTATGGTGGTCTTGCCGGCGCCGGTGGCTCCGACTATGGCCAGGGTCTCGCCCGGCGCAACCTTAAAGGTGAGATCACGCAGCACCGGCCGCTCCGGGTTGTAGCCGAAGGTCACCCCGGAAAAATCGATCTCCCCGCGCACCTGTGTTGGGCGCACCGGACTGACGGGGATGGTCAGGGTATTTTCGGTGTCCAAAAGCTGGAAGATACGCTCGGCCGAGGCCAGGGCCGACTGCACCACCGAATACTTCTGGGAAAGTTCCCGCAAGGGCTGAAAAAATAAGCGCATATAGGCGAGAAAGGCGACCAGCATGCCGATGCTCATCTGGTTTTCGATGATCTGGCCGCCGCCGTACCAGATGATCAGGGCAATGGCCAGAGAGCTCAGGACCTCGAGCAGCGGCATGAAGATGCCGAAGATCTTGATTTGATAGAGGCTCCGTTGCATGTAGGCCTCGTTCAGATCCTCAAACCGGGCGCGGGTATACTCTTCCCTGGAGAAGAGCTGGATGATGCTGATGCCGCCGATCGCCTCCTGTAGAAACGAGTTGAGCCGGGCCAGCTGGGTGCGGATGTCGCGGAAGGCCAGGCGGGCCAGACGGCTGAAGAGGACGGTGTTAAAGAGGATCAACGGCACCAACACCAGCATCATCAGGGCCAGCCGCCAGTTCATCAGCAGCAGGATTACCAGAATCCCCACCAGCCGCGCCAGGTCGTTGAACAGGGAAACGATGACCGAGGTGAACATCTCGTACATGTTCTGGATATCGTTGGTCAGCCGGGTAACCAGCTTGCCCACCGGGTTGCGGTTAAAGAAAGGGTTGGCCAGGCCGATCAGGTGCCGGAAGAGGTCCTGGCGCAGGGCGTGCATGATCCGCTGCCCCGCCCACTCCAGCACCACCACCTGCAGAAAGTTGGCAACAAAGCCGGTCACCATGAGCAAAAGAAAGGAGCCGGCAAGTCCTGCCACCCCGCTCAGCCTCTCCCCCAGAGGTGGTTGCAGATTGGTGATGAAACCGTCGACCGCCAGGCGCATCAGGTACGGCAGGGCCAGGCTGCAGCCGGTGATGGCCAGCGACAGGACAATCGCCAGAGAGACCGACTTCCAGTACGGCAGAACATAGCGGGCGATCCGTTGCCAGAGACGGAGGTCGCCGGTCTTCTTGAGTCGATCTTCCTCAAAATATCCGAAACCGTGCTCCATCAGGCTGCCGCCTCCCCGGCCGTGGTCTGGTGCTGATAAATGGTGCGGTAGAAGGGGCTGAGTTCCAAGAGCTGGAGGTGGGTGCCCTGGGCGGCGATGCTCCCCTTCTCCATGACGATGATCCGGTCGGCCGAAAGGAGTGGGGCAACCCGGTGCGAGACCAGGATGCAGATCCGGCCCGGCAGCCAGCTGGAGAAATTCTCGATGATATGATGCTCGGTGTCGGTATCGACGGCGGAGAGTCCGTCGTCGATGATGACGATGGGACGGTCCAGCAGCAGGGCCCGGGCCAGGGCGAGGCGCTGGCGCTGGCCACCGGAGAGGAGCAGCCCCTTCTCCCCCACCCGTGACTGATACCCGTCCTTGAAGGCCTCAATCTCTTCGTGGATTCCAGCCGCCCGGGCCGCCTGCACGATCTCTGCATCACTGGCCCCGGGACGGCCGAAGGCGATGTTGTTGCGGATGGTATCGGAGAAGAGGATGGTCTCCTGGGGCACATAGGCGATCTTGGCCCGCAGTCCCGCCAGGGGGAGCCGGTTGTAATCGATCCCGGCCAGGAACAACCTGTCGTCCTCCACCGGATACAGACGGGCCAGCAGCTGGCACAGCGCCGACTTGCCGGAGCCGGTACGACCGACGATGCCCAGCAGGCCGGGGGCTATCTCAAGGCTCAGGTCGTCGAGAGCCATGGTATTCTGGCCAACGTAGCGGAAGGAGAGGTTGCGAACAGACAGGCTGGTGACGGCCGGTATGGCCAAGGGGTTCCGGGGCTCGCGCAACAGCGGCTCCTCTTCCATCACCCTGCTGATGCGGTGCAGCGAGGTGATCCCGCGCTGAAAAAGGTTAGCCACCCAGCCCATGGCCATCATCGGCCAGGTCAACAGCCCCAGGTAGGTCATGAAGGCCACAAAGTCGCCGATGGAAATGGAGCCGGCAATGGTCAGCCGTCCCCCGAAAAAGAGGACCAGCAGCAGACTGGTACTGGCGATCAAGGTGGAAAAGGGAGTGAGGACTCCCTGGACCAGAGCCAGGCGGATATTGTTGCGCACGAACTCTCTCCCCAGCCGGTCGAACTGCTCGGTCTGGCGCTGTTCCTGGGTATAGGCCTTGATCAGCCGGATGGCCATCAGGGTGGAACGGGCGAACTCGGTGAGGTCGGAGAACTGTTCCTGGACCCGGTTGTAGCGTTTATGGAGCATGGCCGAGAGCAATCCGGTCAGAATGGCCAGGACCGGCATGGGCGCCAGGGCCAGGAAGGTGAGGCCGGGATGGATGTAGGCCATGAAACATACGGCTGCGCCGGTCATCAGGAAGGCATCAATGAAGGAGACGATGCCCATGCCGCAGGCCAGCTGGACGTTGGTGAGATCGTTGCCGGAAAGCGCCATGATCTCACCCGCCGAGCGGCGATTGAAAAAGGGGCGATCCAACCGCACCAGACGGCTCAGGAGACGACTGCGCAGGTCTCGTTCCAGGAGGCGGGAAAAGCCCAGGACCAGATATCTCCAGGTGAAGCGAAAGAGGGCGATGCCTACGGCGAAGAAGAGGATCAGGCCACCCTGGCGAAGGAGGGAGGCGGAAGTGGCCTGGCCGAGTTGCAGGGCGTCCACCGCCTGCTTGATCACCCGGGGGATGTAGAGCTGGAGAAGATCAGTGCTCAGCAGGGCAAGGATCCCCCAGAGCAGCCGCTGCCGGTATTTCTTGAAATACGGCACCAGCAGCCGGATGGTCTCGCGGGCCTGGATCAGCTGAGTAATGGTAGGAAAGAGTTTAATGTCGCAACCTTTTGCTTGGTAATAAGGATAAAACGGCCATCGTCCCGGTATCGCCGGCAGTCATGCGTTCATTTTAGATAAACGTGGCCTGCCCCCGATTGTCCTATTAAGTTAATAGGTATCATATTTGACACCGCTGTGACAATAAGAAGAATATGAGACATGCCACGTCTATCCTTAAACCGCCCCAATTCTTTTATTTTATTGAAGATCTTGTTTTTGCCTGCCGCATCATGTACTCTCAAAAAGTTATGTGAATATGTTGGGAAAATAGGCATTGCATGCTATTCAAGAAAGATACAGGACAGAATCTGCATGGCACCATTTTGGCCCATTCTGTTTAACACACTGTTGGGTTTTAAATCCAATTAAGAAGCCATCAAGCCATTGAGTTATAATATCGAAAGGAGAAATATGGATCTTGCATCAATAGGCTCCCTTTTAGGAAGTCTGAAAACAGCAACCGAAATCGCTAAATTTATCCGCGAAAGTGATACTAGTTTGGAGAAAGCAGAGACTAAGCTGAAGCTAGCTGAACTCGTCTCAGCGCTTGCCGATGCAAAACTGGAAGCAGCAGAAATCCAACAGTTAATTATCGACCGTGACGAAACAATAAGGCAACTAACTGCAGAGGCAAAATTAAAAGCAGAGCTCAAGTGGATTCAGCCTTGCTACTATTTGTCAAACTCTGACGGGCAAGAGGAACCTTATTGCCAGAACTGCTATGATTCTAAACAGAAATTATCACGCCTTCATACTGACGGCAAAGGTTTCTTTGAATGTCGTGTTTGCACACAGAACTACAAAACTACAGAGAGATTAAATAGAGAATCAGAAGAATTCAGTAGAAACGTAAAGCGAGGCAATGGTTTTTTCTAACATCTTTAACGGGCCTGTCTTGTTGCCCATGTGCCTGGTTAAGATAAAAGAAAAAATCAGCAAACAGACAAATCGTAAAAAGCCATTATAAAACAAAACCCAACAAACGCTTAGAGAGGGACGCGGTAAACATATGCGGAGCTGAAGCGGTCAAGTTCATTGGCCGCGCCCCTCAAGGGAAGCGTTGGGTTTCCAGAAATACAAATAAGAAAGAGCCATTATGAAGACATTTGAAGCACTAAATAAACTATATGAAAATCGCAAAGGTTTTATTGTTATTGGTCTTACTGGGAGAACTGGATCAGGGTGTTCTACTGTCGCTCAATTGTTAAGCCAAGAAATATCTGTTTTGAATTTACCGGCACCGGATGATTACGGTTCTTCAGAAAAACGTAAGTACGAAATAATATATAGATACATTAAAGAAAATTGGGAGCCATTTCATTGGATACAACTCAAAGATATTATTACATCATTCATAGTTGAAAATGATTTTACCAGTTTTAGCCAATATATTTACGAACAATTACAAATTGAAAAAGAAGAAATTAAAATAGATTTTGAACAATCAATTAAAGAAGAATATGACAGCCTACATAAGTACCGGAAAGATATACACATATTAAGAAAACAAATAGAGGAATCCGGCAGTAAAGATCAAAATGAAATTGATTCGAGAAGAAAACAATCTTTTGAATTTTATTTCAAAAAACTTCCTCTATTCTCGTTCAAATTAAAAACATTGTTAAATAAATTATCAGAAGAAAGTTACACCAGATTGTACCAGTTAATTGGGGATAACATAAGATGTTCTGGCAATGCTCTAGATAGTACATTCAACCCAGACTTAATCTTTCGTCTTTCTAGAAGAGTAAACAAAATAATAAAATTATTAAGAAAAATAAACCAAGACAAACCAACATATGTAGTCATTGACGCCTTGAGAAATCCTTATGAAGCAATCTATTTTAGAGAAAGATATTCTGCTTTTTATTTGTTAGCAATCAGCACCAAAAACGATGATAGAATAAAACGACTGCAAAAAGATTTTAATTATAACGAAATACAAATCAAACAATTAGATAAGAAAGAGTATCCAGAAAAACTTAAAGGTGAACAACAGTTTTTCTCTCAAAACCTCCCAAAGTGTATTGAGATTGCGGATATCCATATTAATAACAACCAAATTGGCGAAGACGATCTGTCAGACGTAAAAAAACAATTAGCCAAATACGTTACTCTCATCATGCATCCAGGGATTGTGCCACCATCCCACAATGAAAGGTGTATGCAAATAGCTCATAATGCAAAATTGAATTCAGGTTGTCTTTCAAGACAAGTAGGGGCAGCAGTGACAGATAGTCATTATGCACTTAAATCTATTGGATGGAATGCAACACCAGAAGGGCAAATTCCTTGTATTCTAAGAAACGCTGAAAAACTCCTAAATAATGAAGACAAACAAGCTTTTAGCTATTACGAAAATAATAATATCGAGTTCAGAACTCTTCTTAAAGATACTTACAAAACAATTGTAACATCAAGTAACATAAGGGGTAAGTTGAAAGGTATAAATGTGTCTTATTGTTTCAAAGATATTAAAAACAGGTTGGACAAGGAAAAAAATCAAGTGCATACTCGTTCTCTTCATGCAGAAGAGAATGCATTTTTACAAATTGCAAAATATGGTGGCCAAGGCATTCAGGGAGGGATTTTGTTTACAACGGGCCTGTAAATAATTTTGTGTAAATGACATTTTTTAATGTTCAATAAACCGGCATTCTGTCGCCAAACAAAATGGAGAAGCGGTTCAAAGCTGCCTTCCAGTCCCTGATTGGCAAGGTCCATTTCTTGGCTATATTGTT